>CAYXNK010000052.1:0-12533 GCA_964466395.1 uncultured Oscillospiraceae bacterium
CCACAGGGGTGGGGCTTTTTCATGGTGAGAATATCGCCAACACGTATGTCCATGGGGCACCTCCTTATTCGCCTTTGATGGAATCCCAATAGGCCCTTGCCGCCTGCTCGGTTTTGTTCTCGCCGAAGTCATAATACTTTGTGCCCGCAAGCTGGTCGGGCAGGTATTGCTGGCGGACGTAGTGGCCGGAGTAATTGTGGGGATATTTGTAGTTTTGCTCCCGCTTGTGCTCTGTGGAGTCTGCGTGGACGTTTTGCAGCTCCCGGGGAATGTCCCCGGTTTTGCCCGCGCGCACATCGGCAAGGGCGGCCTGAATTGCGGTGCAGGCGCTGTTGGATTTGGGCGCTGTGGCAAGCAGAATCGTCGCTTGGGACAGGGGAAGCATTGCCTCGGGCAGACCCAGCTGCAGGGCGGAGTCCACACAGGACTTCACAATGGAAACCGCCTGGGGATAGGCAAGGCCAATGTCCTCGCTGGCCGAGCAGAGCAGCCGCCGACAGATGCCAATCAGGTCACCGGCCTCCAAAAGCCGTGCCAGATAGTGCAGGGCGGCGTCCGGGTCAGAGCCGCGCAGGGACTTCATCAGGGCTGAGAGAATGTCAAAGTGGGCATCCCCCTCCCGGTCATAGCGCATGTGGCTTTTCTGGGAGACGTGGCGGGCGTCGTCGAGCTTCAGCGTGACTTGCACCGTTGCGCCCCTGGAGGCGTTGTATAAAAGCTCCACGGCGTTAATCGCTTTGCGCACATCCCCGCCGCAGCTCTGGGCGATGTGGAGGCTCACGCCCTCCTCGGGCGTAATCGTGACCCCGTCGCGCTGCGCAAGAAAGGCCAGGGCACGAAGCACCGCCTCTTCCGCCTCCTGCGGGAGTACGTGCTTGAACTCAAAAATCGTAGACCGGCTTAAAATGGCATTATAGACGTAAAAATAGGGGTTTTCCGTGGTAGAGGCAATCAGCGTAATCTTGCCGTTTTCAATGAATTCCAAGAGGGACTGCTGTTGTTTTTTATTGAAATACTGGATTTCATCCAGATAGAGCAAAATTCCTTCGGGCGCTAGAAAGGTGTCCAGCTCGTCGATGATGGCCTTGATGTCTGCGATGCCCGCTGTGGTTGCGTTCAGGCGGCGGAGGACACGGCTTGTGCGCTCGGCAATGATGTTTGCAACGGTGGTTTTGCCTGTGCCCGAAGGGCCATAGAAAATCATGTTGGGAATCTGCTTTGAGGCAACAATCCGCCGCAGCAGGGAGTTTTCGCCGAGGATGTCCTTTTGACCCACCACCTCATCCAGAGAGGTGGGGCGCAGCTCGTCGGCAAGAGGTCTGTACATAAGCGCTCCTTCCGTTGTCCGTTAAGTGAGGGACTGCCAAGGCCGGCAGCCAAGAAAAAGAGCCGAGAGGGAAACCTCCCAATCGGCTCATGATTTTTGCTGATAGGCAGCCAATATTGGGAGATTTCCGGTAAGCGACGAAGATTATTCGAAGTGGGTGTAGAGGGGGTGCTTTTCGCAAAGGACAGAAACCCTTGCAATAATCTCGTCCTTCTTGGCGTCAAAATCCCGAATTGCGAGGCCGATTAAGGCGGCGACCTCAACCATGTCGGGCCCCATGAAGCCGCGGGTGGTCACAGCAGCCGTTCCCAGACGCAGACCGCTGGTCTCCTTGGCGGAAAGGGGGTCGCCGGGGATTTTGTTCTTGTTGGTGGTGATGTGGACCTCGTCTAACCTGGTCTCCAGCTCCCGGCCGGAGATGCCTGTGCCCCGGAGGTCGAGAAGCACCAGGTGGTTGTCTGTGCCGCCGGAAACCAGATTGAAGCCGCCCTTGAGCAGCTCGGTTGCAAGCACGGCGCAGTTTTCATGCACCTGTGCCTGATAGCCCGCAAATTCGGGCTTTAAGGCCTCGCCGAAGGCAACAGCCTTGCCGGCGATGGCGTGCATCAGGGGGCCGCCCTGGCTGCCGGGGAAGATGGCGCTGTTGAATTTCTTTGCCAAATCGGGGTCGTTTGTGAAGATGGCGCCGCCACGGGGGCCGCGCAGGGTCTTATGCGTGGTGGTGGTTACAACATCGGCATAGCCGAAGGGGGAGGGGTGGAGCCCCGCCGCCACAAGGCCTGCGATGTGCGCCATATCGACCATCAGGTAAGCGCCGCACTCCTTGGCAATCTCGGAAAACTTGGAGAAGTCGAGAATTCGGGGATAGGCCGAGGCGCCGGCGATCATCATCTTGGGCTTGGTTTCAAGGGCAAGCGCGCGGAGCTTATCATAGTCAATCAGGCCGGTTTCGGGGTCGACCCCATAGGAGACGATGTTATAGTTTTTGCCGGAAAAATTGACCTTGCTGCCGTGGGTCAGGTGGCCGCCCGCGTCCAGATCCATGCCCAAAACTGTGTCTCCCAGCTTGCAAAGTGCCTGATAAACGGCGTAGTTTGCCTGGGCGCCACTGTGGGGCTGGACGTTGGCATATTCGCAGCCAAACAGTTCCTTTGCCCGGTCGATGGCAATGCGCTCTACAATATCTACATATTGGCAGCCGCCGTAATAGCGGTTTCCGGGATAGCCCTCGGCGTATTTGTTGGTTAAAACACTGCCGACGGCGGCGAGCACCGTCTCGCTGACGATGTTTTCCGAAGCAATCAGCTCAATGTTGTCTCTCTGGCGCTTTAATTCCAGCGCCATGGCGTCCGCCACTTCTTTATCCTGTTGTGCAATGAAATCCAGCTGCTGATCCACAGTCATGTGCAGGCCCTCCGATTGTTTCTCTATTTATTCATAATTATCTGCCAATTTTACTAAAATTAAGAGATTATTCTTATTATAGATGAATAGGAGGTCCTTGGCAACTGGTGAAATGCGAAAAAACATTGATTTTACTGTGGGGAATGTTATACTTTTTTATAAAAGAAAGTCTTCGGAAGGAGAACCCATGAACACCAAGATACCGATTGACGAAATGATTGAGAGACTGGAGCGGGAATACCCCCTGGCCTATTGCTCCCTGGAATTTCAAAAGGACTATGAGCTGCTCTTTGCCACCCGCCTTGCCGCCCAGTGCACAGACGAGCGGGTAAACAAGGTGACCCCCGCCCTCTATGAGCGCTATCCGACCCTGGAGGCGCTGGCAGGGGCGGAGCAGGAGGAGCTGGAGGGCTACATCCGTTCCTGCGGCTTTTACCACAGCAAGGCAAAGGACATCATCGCCGCCGCCCAGCAGCTGATTGATCGCTTCGGCGGCAAGATGCCGGATAATATGGAGGATCTTATCTCCCTGCCCGGTGTGGGTCGAAAAACTGCGAACCTGATTTTAGGAGACGTGTTCGGCAAACCCGCCGTTGTGGTGGACACCCACTGCATCCGCCTGTCCAACCGCATTGGCCTTGTCAAAAACCTCAAGGACCCTGTGAAGATTGAGACCCAGCTTCGGAAAATCCTGCCGCCGGAGAAGTCCTCAGACTTTTGCCACAGGCTTGTTCTGCATGGCAGGGCCGTCTGCCCCGCACGGACACCCCGCTGCGAGGCCTGCTGTATTCGGGAACTTTGCGCCGAGGGCAGCAAAGGCATGAAAAACCCGGCCAAAAATATGGACGAAAGGTAAAATTTTCGGTTTTTCTGGAAAACCCCTTTTAATAAACAGCAATTTATATTAGAATATCTAGGAATAACGAAAATGACGAAAATGAAAGACGGGGGAAACCTATGGATATCAAAAAACCCGCATATAAACGGATTCTTCTTAAAATCAGCGGTGAGGCTCTTGCAGGAGAACAGGGCAGGGGCTTAAACTTCGATGTGATTCGCGACGTCTGCGCCGCTGTCAAAAGCTGTGTGGAGCTGGGCGTTGAGGTTGGCATCGTGGTGGGCGGCGGAAACTTCTGGCGCGGGATCAAGGACGGCAGCGGAAAAATGGAGCGTACCCGGGCAGACCACATGGGAATGCTGGCAACGGTGATGAACTGCTTGGCTCTCGCCGATGTGCTGGAGCAGATGGATGTTGAGGTGCGTGTGCAGACAGCCATTGAAATGCGCGCGATTGCGGAGCCCTACATCCGCGGCAGAGCGATGCGCCACCTGAGCCGGAAGCGTGTTGTGATTTTTGGCTGCGGCACCGGCAGCCCCTTCTTCTCCACCGACACAGCGGCAGTGCTCCGGGCAGCGGAGATTGAAGCAGACGCGATTTTACTCGCTAAGAATGTGGACGGGGTTTACACCTCCGACCCCAAGCTTGACCCCTCTGCCGTAAAATACGACTCCATCACCTATGACGAGGTTTTGGCCAAGCACCTGGCGGTGATGGACTCTACGGCCACCTCGCTTTCAATGGACAACGAAATTCCCGTTGTGCTCTTTGCCCTCAAGGAACCCGAAAACATCATAAGGGTGGTTATGGGCGAAAAAATCGGCACGATTGTGCAATAACAGAACTACGCAGCACGGCATTTTTGTATCTACAATATTATCGGAGGGACAGAACATGGAAGACTATCAGGTATATACTGCAAAGATGCAGAAAACGACGGAGGTTTTAGGCGCACAGTTTGACTCCGTCCGTGCAGGCCGGGCAAACCCCGCAGTTCTCGACAAGCTTAGAGTTGAGTATTACGGCAGCCCCACGCCCATCAACCAGATTGCATCTGTGGCAACGCCGGACCCCCGCTCTCTAGCCATTCAGCCCTGGGATACCAGCAGCCTGAAGCTGATCGAAAAGGCAATTTTGGAGTCCGATTTGGGGATTAACCCCAATAACGACGGCAAGATCATCCGCCTTGTATTCCCCCAGCTCACGGAGGATCGCAGAAAAGACCTCATCAAGCAGATTAAAAAGTATTCCGAGGAGGCCAAAATCGCAATCCGCAACATCCGTAGAGACGCTTTGGAGAGCTTTAAAAAGCAGCAGAAGAAGTCCGAAATCACAGAGGACGACCTGAAGAACATTGAAAAAGATTTCCAAAAGTTTACAGACGACTATATCAAGGAAATAGATAACATCACAGCCAAAAAGGAAAAGGAGCTAATGGCGGTCTGATGAGACTGTTTCGGAACGCAAAGGCAGGGGCGGGGGAAGTGGATTTCGATCATCTCCCCCGCCACATTGCCATTATTATGGACGGAAACGGGCGCTGGGCAAAAAAGCGCGGCCTTCCCAGGACGGCCGGTCACGCCCGGGGCGCCGAGACCTTTCGCAGCCTTGCAACCTATTGCAAGGACATCGGAATCGAATATTTAACAGTCTATGCCTTTTCCACGGAGAACTGGAAGCGCCCGGAGGAAGAGGTTTCCGCGATTATGGGTCTTTTGGAGAAATATCTCTATGAGGCCTTAGCGCGCATGGAGCGGGACAGGGTTAAAATGCGCTTTTTCGGGGACGTTTCCCCCCTCCCGCCCAAGCTCCGCGATTTGATTGCCCGAACAAACGAGGTCAGCGGGCGGTATGAGGGCTGTCAGGTCAACGTCTGCTTAAATTACGGCGGCAGGGACGAGATTCTCCGCGCCGCAGAGGGCTGCGCCCGCGCCCTGGCAAACGGGGAGATAAAAGCCCTTGACGAGGCGCGTTTTTCTGAGCAGCTCTGGTCAAAGGGCGTGCCCGACCCCGAGCTTGTGATTCGACCGGGCGGGGAATTGCGCCTGTCAAACTTCCTGCTCTGGCAGGCGGCCTATGCGGAGCTCTATTTCACAGACATCCTCTGGCCGGACATGAAAACCCGAGATATTGACGCCGCCATCGCCTGGTATCAGCAGCGTAATCGGCGGCACGGCGGGATTTAGGCCGGGGAAAGGAAACGCTATGCTAACGAGAATACTAGTCGCCGTGGTGGCGATTCCACTTCTGATTTTGCTGGTCTTTTTTGCGCCCTTATGGGGCTATGCCCTCTTCGTGGGCGCAATCTCTGCCGGGGCTGCCTGGGAGCTTTTGCGCTGTGTGGACGGGAACCTTCCCCTTCGCTTCCGCGTCTATGCTTCTGTAACGGGCTTTGCCATGGTGATGAGCTATGGCTTTCCGATGAAGGAGCAAAACAGCGCGCTGGGAAACGGCTTGTTTTATCTATTTGCTGTTGTGCTGTTTGCGGAGCTGCTGCTGTCCTTCCGGAAGGAAAAACAGCTCTCCTTTGTCTCCCTGTTATACACCCTGTTTGCAGGGGCAGTGATGCCCATGCTCTTAACCTCTCTGGTGCGCATCGGGCTGAGCCAGCAGATCACCGCCTATATTTTCCTGCCCTTTGTGGTCACCTTTTCCAGTGACAGCGGCGGTTATTTTGCCGGGCGCTTCTGGGGCAAGAAAAAGGCCTTTCCGCATTTGTCGCCCAACAAGACTGTGGCCGGCTGTATCGGCGGCCTGGTTTCGGCGGTTGTGCTCACGACGGGCTATGGCGCCCTCCTCTCCTGGATGACGGGCTATGCGCTCAACTACCGTCTGGTGTTTTGGGCGATCTACGGGCTTTTGGGCAGCGTTGCCTGCCAATTCGGGGACCTGGTGTTTTCCGCGATTAAGCGGCAGCATGGCATTAAGGACTATGGCAATCTGATTCCGGGGCACGGCGGAATGCTGGACAGGTTTGACAGCATACACTTTACAGCCCCGGTGATTGAGCTGCTCATCGTTTTACTCCCGGCGATGCACTAAGGCCACACCGCACAAAGAGCGGCTAGCGCAATTCCGCACTTCTCTTTGTGCGGTGTGCCCGAAACGATTTTGGACATACTAAGGGGCGGGAGGCGCTGAAAAGTTCCCCGCCCCTGTGAAAAAGGATCATAATAATGGTAAACGCAATTTCCGTGCTCGGCTCCACAGGCAGCGTCGGCAGACAGACCTTGGAGGTGGCCGAGCGGCTCGGCATTCCCGTTCGTGCGATTTCGGGAAATCAAAACATCGGACTTTTGGAGGAGCAGGCCAGAAAACATAAGCCCGCCTTTGTCTGCGTGCAAGACGAGGAGCAGGCCAAGCGCCTGCGTATCGCCCTGGGGGACACGGACATTAAAGTGGGTGGGGGCATGGAAGCCCTCACAGACTGCGCTGTGAATTATGCCGACTGCGTGGTGACGGCGGTTTCCGGCTCTGTGGGACTTGTGCCGACCCTTGCAGCCATTGAGGCCGGCCACCGCATCGCCCTTGCCAACAAGGAAACCCTGGTCTGTGCTGGCGAAATTGTTATGAAACGCGCCAGAGAAAAGGCGGCGGAGATTCTGCCGGTGGACAGTGAGCACTCGGCGATTTTCCAGTGCCTCGAAGCCCAGGGACAAGGGCGCAGCCTGCGCCGCATCCTGCTCACGGCCTCGGGCGGCCCCTTTCGGGGGAAAAGTCTCGAAGAGCTTGAGCATGTGACGCCTGCGGAGGCGCTTGCCCACCCCAACTGGAGCATGGGGCCAAAAATTAGCGTGGACAGCGCAACCATGATGAACAAGGGCCTTGAATTCATCGAGGCCATGCACCTGTTTTCCCTGTGCCCCACGGAGATTCGTGTGCTTGTCCACCCGGAGAGCATCGTTCACTCCATGGTGGAATATTTGGACGGCTGCGTGATGGCACAGCTGGGCGTGCCGGATATGGCGCTGCCAATTCAATACGCCCTGACCTACCCCGCACGGCGGGAAGCGCCCCAACAGGCGCCGGACTTTGCGGCTCTGGGCAGTCTGAATTTTTTTGAACCGGATTTGACCAACACCCCCTGCCTGGGACTGGCCATGGACTGCGCCAAAAAGGGCGGCACAGCCCCCGCTGTGATGAGCGCTGCAAACGAAGAAGCGGTCGCTCTGTTCTTGGCCGAGAAGCTCTCCTTCGGCGGCATCGCCAGGGTGGTTGCGGAGGCGGTAAATAAGCTTGCCCTTCCCGGCGCGCCGGGACTTTCCGCCATCCAGGACGCAGATGCTGCGGCACGGCGGTTTGTCCGGGAACATTACCAAAAGTTTTGAGGTTTTTCTATGTATATTGTTATAGCGATTTTAATTTTCGGCCTTTTGATTATGACCCACGAGCTTGGACATTTTCTTGCGGCAAAATCCTTTCACGTCCGGGTTTCCGAGTTTGCGGTGGGCATGGGTCCCATCCTGCTTAAAAAACAAAAGGGCGAAACCCTTTATGCCCTGCGCCTTCTGCCCATCGGCGGCTTTTGTGCCATGGAGGAGGACGAGGCATCCGAAGAGCCCCGCGCCTTTCGCAACCAGACCTGGTGGAAGCGCTTCATCATTCTGGCGGCCGGCGCTTTCATGAACTTTGTGACAGGGCTTGTGATTCTTCTGTTCATCGTGCCCCAATCCGGCGCCTTCACGACCCCCAAGGTTACGGATTTCTTTGAGGGCTGCCCCTATGAGAGCACGGACGGCTTGCAGAAGGGCGACGTGTTCTATAAAATCGACGGACACCGTGTGTTCTTCACCTCCAACATCTCTTTTTTGCTCTCCAGGAATGAGACGGAGGTCTATGATTTTGAGCTGATTCGGGACGGCGAGCGGGTGGCGCTGGAAAACTACCATTTCTCCCGCATTCCCTACCAGACAGAAAACGGCGAGGAGCTGAAATACGGCATCTACTACGGCGAAAAGCAGACAGGGCTGGGCGCAAACCTCAAATATGCTTGGCACGGCTCTCTGGACTTTGTGCGCATGGTTTGGATGGGGCTCTCGGATATCCTAAGCGGTGCTGTGGGGCTTAAAGAGCTATCTGGCCCCGTGGGCATTGTGGAGATTATCAGCGACGTGGGGCAGAGCGCGGAAACCGCCCGTGCCGCCACCTATAACATTGCCTATCTGGCGGCCTTCATCGCTGTGAACCTGGCTGTCATGAACCTTCTGCCGATTCCGGCGCTGGACGGCGGCAGGCTTTTATTCCTGCTGCTCACGGCAATTTTTGAGCTGCTGACCCACAAAAAATTAAACCCCAAATACGAGGGCTATATCCACGCAACCGGACTTGTGCTCCTTTTGGGGTTGATGGCCTTTGTAATGTTTAACGATATTTATAAGCTGATTTTCTAAGACCGGAGTGACAATGGATCGAACAAAAACAAAAGTAATCCGGGTTGGCGACCGCTTGATCGGCGGCGACCACCCGGTTTCCGTCCAGTCTATGTGCAACACAAAGACCCAGGACGTGGAACAAACCCTTGCCCAGATAAACGCCCTGTATGAGGCGGGCTGCGACATTGCCCGCCTTGCGGTACCCAACCGGGAGGCGGCCTCTGTGCTGCGGGAAATTCGGGACAAAAGCCCTTTGCCCTTAGTTGCGGACATTCATTTTGACTACAAGCTGGCACTTTTGGCCGTTGAGGCGGGCTTTGATAAAATTCGCATTAACCCCGGCAACATCGGTGGCAGGGACAGAGTGAAGCTGGTTGCCGACGCCTGCCGCGCCAACGGTGTGCCGATTCGCATCGGCGTAAACTCCGGCAGCCTGGAGCGCGAGCTTTTGATGAAATATGGCGGCCCTTGTCCAGAGGCCCTCTGCGAGAGCGCGCAAAACCATGTGCGCATTTTAGAGGACGTGGGCTTTGAGGACATTTGCATCTCGATTAAAACCTCGGGAGTTCCCGAAAATGTGCGCGCCTATCGGCTCATGGCTTCACGCACCCATTACCCCCTGCATTTGGGCGTCACCGAGGCGGGGACAGCCTATATGGGCATTGTGAAATCTGCCTCCGCCATCGGTGCCCTGCTTTTGGACGGCATCGGCAGCACCCTGCGGGTCTCTCTTACGGCAGACCCCGTGGAGGAGGTGCGAGCGGGCGTTGCAATACTTAAGGCCGTCGGCCTGCGCCGGGAGGGGGTCAACATCATTTCCTGCCCCACCTGCGGCAGGACGAATGTGGACTTAATCGGCCTGGCAGGTCAGGTGGAGGAACGGCTGAAAGACATCAAGACGCCCTTGACCGTCGCCGTCATGGGCTGCGCCGTCAACGGCCCTGGAGAGGCGCGGGAGGCCGACTACGGCCTTGCCGGGGGTGTGGGCGAGGGACTCTTGTTCCGAAAGGGCGAGATTGTAAAAAAAGTGCCCGAGGCGGAGCTTACAAACGCCCTCTATACCCTGATTATGGAGGATATCAAAGGAGATTAGCACTTAAAAATGAGCGAGGACAAAAAGATTCCCTTTCTGGAAATGTTCCCCTTCTGTGCAGACCTGCAAGAGCTTTGCGGCGGTTTGGACAAGGCCCTTGTGACAGAGGCGCGGGTGAACAAGGAAAAAATGCAGATGACGGTCAAGGTGGCCTTTGGGCGCAATCCCATCCCCGCCGAGACCCATACGATAGAAGGGCGGATTGCCGCGGGCTTTGGCCTTGCGTCTGTCGCCATCAGCCCAATCAATACAGCCCCTGAGCCGAGAAAAAGCCAGAGCGGAACTTCGGCCAAATCCGGAGGCTCTGCCCCCACTGGCGGCAGGGTCATCTTCGGCAAGCAGATGAAGGGTGAGCCGGTGGAGATGGCTGGCTTAAACACAGAGTCCGGCAACGTTGTGGTGCGGGGCGAGATTTTCTATATAGAGAATCGGGAGATTACAAAAAGCCGCTCCTGGGTACTCTGCTTTGAAATTACAGACCAAACAGGCTCTATCCGGGTGTCCAAGTTCTTTCGACCCGGGGAGGACAGGGGACGCCTGCCCGAATTGAAAAAGGGCATGATGGTCACAGTTTCCGGCACGGTCGCCTATAACCGCTATGACGACGACATTGTGTTAGAGCCGCGAAACATTGTGCTGGCGGACAAGGAACAGCGAAAAGACACCGCAGAGGAAAAGCGCGTGGAGCTGCACCTGCATACAAGGTTTTCTACACTGGACGCTTTAACCGACCCTTCAGCCGCTGTCAAGCAGGCGGCAGCCTGGGGACACCCCGCCATCGCCATCACAGACCATGGCGTTGCCCAGTCCTTCCCGGAAATCTGGAAGGCGGGCAAGAAAAACGGCATCAAGATTGTCTATGGCCTGGAGGGCTATTACATAAACGACGTGGACGATAAGCTTGCGGTGCAGGGCGGCATGGATGCGGATATCAGCGGTGAGTTTTGCGCCTTTGACATTGAGACAACCGGGCTCTCTCCCAACACGGAGCGGATGACCGAGATTGGTGCCGTAATCTTCCGGGACGGCGAGGCGGTTTCCCGCTTCCAGACCTTTGTGAACCCCGGAAAGCCCATTCCCCGGAACATTGTGGAGCTGACAGGCATCACAGACCGCGACGTGTTTGACGCGCCCGAGGAGAAAGAGGCGCTCAAAAGCTTTATGGACTTTGCCGGGGGGCGGCCTCTGGTTGCCCACAATGCGGAGTTTGACATTGGCTTTATGAAGGCTGCCGCCCGGCGCCAGGGGCTCCACTTTGCCCCAACCTTTCTGGACACGCTGACCCTTGCCCAGAGCCTTTTGACCGACCTGCGCCGGTTTAAGCTGAATCTGGTTTCTGACCGCCTGGGTCTGCCGGCCTTCAACCACCACAGGGCGGACGACGATGCCCTCGCCTGCGGTCGAATTATGGCAAAATTTGTGGAAATGCTCCGGGAGCGGGGGATTCGCCGCTTGGCACAGCTGGAGGGATTTGCCAGAACCGAGCGCACACAGAGCCAGCGCTCCGGCAGAGCACGGCACATTATCCTGCTGGTGCAGAACAAAAAGGGCCTTAAAAACCTCTATGAGATTATCTCCAAATCCCATTTGGAGCACTTCAAGAAAAATCCCATCATCCCCAAGAGCCTACTGCTGGAGTACAAGGAGGGCCTAATCATCGGCTCTGCCTGTGAGGCGGGCGAGGTGTTCGACGCGGTCGCCCACCACAGGAGCGACGAGGAGCTAGAGCGCATCTGCGCCCTTTATGACTACCTGGAAATCCAGCCCCTCTGCAACAACCTCTTCCTGATTGAAAACGGCACCGCCCAGTCTGAGGAGGAGCTGCGGGACTTTAACCGCCGCATTGTGGAGCTGGGAAAAAGATTCAATAAGCCTGTCATCGCAACGGGGGACGTGCACTTTTTGGAACCTGAGCAGGAGGTCTACCGCCGGATTCTCTTGGCGGGAAAGGGCTTCTCTGATGCGGACAAGCCCATGCCCTTATACTTCAAGACAACGGACGAGATGCTCCGAGAATTCTCCTATCTTGGCGAAGAGACCTGCCGGGAGGTGGTCATCACAAATCCTGTGGCCATTGCCGAGAACTGCGAGGCAATTGAGCTGTTACCCAAGGAGCTCTTTGCTCCGAAGATTGAAAACTCCGCCGAGGACTTGCAGCGGCTGGTTTATGATAGGCTGCATGAGCTCTATGGCGAAAACCCGCCGGAACTTGTCAAAACACGCGTGGAAAGCGAGTTGGGCGACATCATCAGCTGCCATTACGACGTGATTTACATGTCCGCGCAAAAGCTGGTTGCCCGGTCTTTGGAGGCCGGATACTTGGTTGGCTCCCGCGGCAGCGTCGGTTCCTCGATTGTGGCCTTCCTATCGGGAATCACAGAGGTGAACTCCCTGGCCGCCCACTACCGCTGCCCCGCGTGTAAGCACACGGACTTTGAAAGCGGCAAGGACTACGGCTGCGGTGCGGACATGCCCGACAAGGACTGCCCGGCCTGCGGG
>CAYXNK010000053.1:0-12530 GCA_964466395.1 uncultured Oscillospiraceae bacterium
CATCGACGAGGACAGCTTTTATGTGGTATCGCCTGCCGGAGCCATCGGCTTATGCGAGGACGGCGAGGACATTGACTGGCTGTTTCTGACAGGCTCCAGTGAAGATGAGGATTTACCCGCCACCTATCAGGTCGACCCGCAAATAAATTTTTGCCCGAAATGTGGCGCTCCCATCGTCCCCGGCGCACATTTTTGCGGCAAATGCGGCGGGAAGCTGTGCTGAAACAATGAGCCGTTATCAGCTGTGATGGTGCTAAAAAAGATAACGAAAACGACCGCGGGAACAACGACGGCCCTAGAGTTTAAGACAAGAGAGCTGCCGTAGGACTTAAAAATCCTACGGCAGCTCTCAAAAACCGAAAACATCATGATTGCCCCGAGGCCTTAGCCCAGGGTGTTTTTTATGCCCTCTTTTTAAAAAGAACAGGACCTACATCTGGGGAAATTTTTGCTTGACCTGTTGCAGCTTCTGCTGGTCTGCGGGTTGGGTGGGATACCAGCCCTTTGTGCTCATGTCGTTGAAAATGTCGGACTGAATCCGGTGCTCTTCGTCCAGAATATTCAGAAAGGTGCTTCTGAGCTGCTCACAGACACATTCGCCCGCATAGGTGTTGTAGTTTGCGGAAATGAATTTCTGACTGGACAGGCAGTCCTGGAATATTTCTTTTTCGCCCATAGGCTGTGCGTTCATGTTGTTCATGGTGTTTCTCCCCCCTTACTGCATGAATGAAATCAAGGTGTTGTAGTGTGCCCGGTGCTTGCTTGCAAAATTAGTCAAATCCTGCTGAAGCTTTGTATCGCTGCACATCCCTGCCATTGATTCAAACTTCTTTACCAGCATCTGTTCTGTGCCCAGCTGCTCTTCAAGGGCGGTTAATTCCTTTGACGTCAGGTTTGCCATTTGGAGTCCCTCCTTATGATTGAAACGATTTTAAAATCGAAGAGCGGGAAAACCGAAAGCCTTTACAAAAATTGCAAAATTGATGGGATTTTCGCTTAATTTTTTAGTTTTCACCGCTTAAGTTAGTATGGCGCAGCGCCATAAAAATATTCGAGGTTCCGATAAATAATGTCCACTGAATCAATGCAATTTGCGAATCGCATTTTCAAAAAGAGCAAAATTGCTCTTTTTGAAGGCAAAACAAAGCTTGTTTTGCCATTTCAGATACATTGATTGACTGCCTGTTGTATTTGGGGACACACGCCCCAAATACAAGTGCAAGGGTTTTAAGCAAATTTGCTTAAAACCCTTGCACTTGAACAAATCAAAAACGCATTGAAACAATTAATAGTGTTACGTTTTTGATTTGTTCAGTAGGCATTAAATAATCAGAACCCCGAATCACAGCGGTTGCGTTTAATTTTACAAATTTTATATTTTTCGCCGGCAATCATAATCTCATCCTCAAAATCCATTGCGGGCGTTTTTGGAAAATCCAGAATATCCACCTCAGGCGCCGCCAGAAACAGCATTTCACCCTCCCGTGCCAGATAAGCGCCGCTGATGTTGCCGCAGAGCTTCTTTTCCTTCAGGCCGGAAAACAGGGAACAGGGCAGGGCACAGGGCCCCCAGGACAAATTGTCATATTGGAATGCGGGTTCGGAAAGTGGTGTAATTTCCACTAAAGCGGGAGGTTTATTCTCGTTGTGTGGAGTCATACCCTTAACATTTGCTTTATTATAATAGGAAAGTGGGAATTCCCCGTTGTAGCTGTCGCTCTCATCGGGCTTGGGCTCCTGTTCCTCCTCCGGTGGAGGGATCTCCTCTGCGAGAGTCTCCTCACCTTCGGTGGGGAGCAGCGGCTCACCCCTCTGCCCGCCATGGCTAATGGTTTGGGGAAAGTCCCTCATGGCTGTGCGGCTGAGCTTGCGTGACAGACGAAGCCTTTCTCCGGCCGGCTCCATCAGACCCAAATAGCCCTCCTTACCCCCTCCGTAAACGGAAAGCCGGACAAGTTCCTCCTGCTTTTTACAGCTGGCTTCAAAATTCCAATATAAGCCCTCCCGGCTCACCTGGATTTCACCGGCGGACTCTCCCGCGAGAATCAGGGGATAGTTCCCCGAAATATCAAATTCCATAAGCCCTCCCATCATAGCTGATACGCCGTCCTGTATTTGATTATATTGAGACAGGGGACGGCTTATGCCAAGAAAATTCCTTTCAAAATTCGGCAGAAGATGGTAAGATTAAGGACAGAAAATCCCATAGAAACAAATACGATTGACACGGAGGTTGCGATGCAGGCCATAGATCTCATCATAAAAAAACGGAACGGCGGCGCACTGAACAGGCAGGAGTTGTCTTTTCTCGTCTGCCAATATACAGAGGGGAAAATCCCCGATTACCAGATGTCCGCCTTTTTGATGGCGGTTTATTTCCGGGGCATGACCCAGGAGGAAACCCTGTATCTCACACAGGAGATGATAAAAAGCGGAGAAACCCTCGACCTTTCCGGCATCAAAGGCGTCAAGGCAGACAAGCACTCCACCGGCGGCGTGGGCGACAAGACATCCCTTGTGCTCTGCCCCCTTTTGGCGGCGGCGGGGCTGAAGCTTGCAAAAATGTCCGGCCGGGGGCTAGGTCACACCGGCGGCACCATCGACAAGCTGGAGAGCTTTCCGGGGCTGACAACAGAGATTGACGGGGAGCGCTTTATCCGTCAGGCCAACGAAATTGGCCTCGTCATCGCGGGGCAGACCGCCCGCCTTGTACCGGCAGACAAGAAGCTCTATGCCCTGCGGGACGTGACGGGAACTGTGGACATTCTTCCTCTGATTGTCAGCAGCATCATGAGCAAAAAGCTGGCCTCCGGGGCAGACGTGATTGTTCTGGATGTAAAAACCGGCAGCGGCGCCTTTATGAAGCGGGAGGAGGACTCCTTTGAATTGGCGCGGCAGATGGTCGCCCTGGGGAAAAACGCGGGAAAAAAGACCGTTGCGCTGGTTTCCGACATGGACGAGCCTTTGGGACAGGCCGTTGGCAACGCACTTGAGGTCAAGGAGGCCATTGCCGTTTTGAATGGCGAGAATGGCGGGAACCTGCGGGAGCTCTGCCTTGCCCTGGGCGCCTGCACCTTACTGGAGGCGGGGCTTGCCGAAACGGAGCAGGAGGCCAGAAAGAGACTGGGGCAGCACCTGGACGACGGCACCGCCCTGAAAAAGCTCGCGGACTTTGTGGAAGCCCAGGGCGGAGACAAAAGGGCTGTTTATGACCTTTCGCTCCTGCCCCGGGCGCCCCTGCAAATCGCGCTGCACTCCAAGGAAGCGGGCTATGTCGCAGCCCTCCGGGCGGACAGCGTGGGCAGAGCCTGCCTTGCCCTGGGCGGCGGTCGGGCGACCAAGGAAAGCGAAATCGACCTCTCCGTAGGGGTTTGGCTGCACAAAAAGATTGGAGATTATGTAAACTTAGATGAGACCCTTCTGATCCTCCATGCCCGGGACGAAGCCACCGCCCAGGAGGCCCTGACAATATTGGAAGAGAGCTACCAGCTTTCCGCAGAAAAGCCAGAGAGAGCGCCCTTTGTTCGGGGAATGATAAGATAAATTATGTAAACTGAACGCCAGAAAAAGCCCTGGTTTCCTGCACCCGCCACACCGCGCCTGCGCAAAATGACTATATTTATCTCATTAACACTATAATAAATTAGCGAGATAAAGTATTGACCTTTTTCCCTCCAAGCCTTATACTGGGAACAATCAAAAAAACGGGAAGGGGCAAGGGAGATGCAGGCAACAAAAACGGTGTGCTTCCGCTTGGAAAACGCAATCTATGAGCTGGGTCGACTGTATGAGCAATACGGCTACCGAAAATACAAGATGAGCAAGTTTGAGGAATATGGGCTCTACCTGGAAAATATGAGCTTTTTGCCCAGCCGCCGCCTGCTTTCCTTCACAGGGCCGGACGGCAGGCTGATGGCGCTCAAGCCCGATGTGACCCTCTCGATTGCCAAAAACGCGCCCCAAAACCCCAGTGAGCCGGAAAAGCTCTATTACACCGAGACGGTTTATCGGGTTCCCCAAGGCGGCCTGGAGTTCCGGGAAATTATGCAGCTGGGGCTGGAATGCATCGGCGAGATTGACCTTTACACCCGCTTTGAGGTGCTCTCCCTGGCCTGTAAGAGCCTTGCCCTTCTCAGTGAAAACGGGCTGATGGTGGTTTCCCACATGGGATTTGTCTCGGGACTTTTGGAGGCACTGGGGCGGTCGACGGGCTTTAATGAAAAGCTTCTCAAGCTGATTTCCCACAAAAATGTTCACGAGGCCACAAGGCTGTGCCAAGAGGCGGGGCTGTCCGAAACCCAGTGCGAGACGGTGACAGGGCTCATTTCTATATACGGCAGCCTGGACGACTGTCTGCCTCGGGCGGAGAGCCTCGTGCAGAACGAAAAAATGGCAGCGGCCTTGGACCAGCTGAAAAAGCTGGCGCAGCTCTTCGCCGGGGAGCCGAGACAGCAGCGCCTAATGCTGGATTTCTCGGTGATTCACGATTTGGACTACTACAACGGGCTGATTTTTCGCGGCTATATTGAGGGGCTGCCCGCGGCGGTGATTTCGGGCGGTCAGTATGACAGGCTCATGGAGCGGCTGGATAAAAACAGCGGCGCCATCGGTTTTGCCCTCTATGCCGACCAGTTGGAGCGCTTTGTCTGCCGGGATGCCCGCTATGATGTGGATATTTTGCTCCTCTATGATGAGAACACTGACGAACAGAAGCTTGCCGCCGTGGTTTCAGACTTAACGGCAAAGGGCGAGCGGCTGCGGGTACAGAAGCACAGGCCGAAAAAGCTGCGTTATCGGAAGCTGATGCGTCTGGGAGAAGGGGGGCTGGAGCTGCTTGAAGAATGTAATTAGAATTGCCTTGCCAAAGGGGCGTCTAGGAGAGCAGGTTTATTGCCTGTTTGAAAAGGCGGGCTTTGGCTGCCCGGAGATGGCAGAGGACAGCCGCAGACTGATTTTTTCCAATGGGGAAACGGGCGTGGAATATTTTTGGGTGAAGCCCTCAGATGTGGCCATCTATGTGGAGCACGGGGCAGCGGACCTTGGGCTTGCCGGCTCAGACATTTTGATGGAGCAGGAGCCGGAGGTTTTTGAGCTTTTGGATTTGGGGCTGGGCAGGTGCCGCCTTGCCGTTGCAGGCAAGCGGGAGGCGCAGTCAATAACAGGCCGCACCCTGCGGGTGGCGACGAAATTCCCAAACGCCGCCCGAAAATATTACGCCGAGCAGAGCCGAGAAATTGAGATTATCAAGCTCAACGGTTCCATCGAGCTTGCGCCCTTGGTAGGGCTTTCCGACGTGATTGTAGACCTTGTGGAGACCGGCAGAACCCTCCGGGAAAACCAGCTGGAGGTTCTCGCAGAGATTGCCCAAATCAGCACAAGGCTGATTGCCGGAAAGACGGCATATCGCTTCCAAACTGCGCGGATTTCGGAAATCTGCCGCAAGTTGGAGGAACAGGTGCAAATCATGCAAGGGAGAGGAAGTCTATGATTCAGATATTAAAGCTTAGCAAAATGTCGAAAGAAGACATTTTAAGGCGGGATACCCCGGAAAATGACGTTTCCACCGTGGTTTCAGAGATTATCCGTCGAGTCAGAGAAGAGGGAGACGCCGCCCTGCGCGACTATGGCGCGCGCTTTGACGGCAAGGCGCCGGAGGTGCTCGAAGTCAGTGAGGAGGAGCGAAAAGCAGCCCTCACAAAGACCGCACCGGAGTTTCTTGCAATCCTCCGAGAGGCGGCGGAAAACATCGAGGCCTACCACAGACCCCAACTGCCAAAGGGCTATGAAATCCGCAGGGAAAATGGCGCAATCCTCGGGCGAAAGGTCACGCCGATTGAACGGGTGGGGCTCTATATTCCCGGCGGGACAGCAAGCTACCCCTCCTCGGTGCTGATGAACGCCATTCCCGCAAAGCTTGCGGGCGTTAGGGAAATTGTGATGGTGAGCCCTCCCGATTGCAATGGTGCAATTAGTCCGAACATTCTTGCGGCGGCAGAAATTGCGGGGGTGCACAGAATCTTCAAATGCGGCGGCGCCCAGGCAGTTGCAGCCCTGGCCTATGGCACGGAGAGCCTGCCCGCCGTGGACAAAATTGTCGGCCCCGGGAACGCCTATGTGGCGGAGGCAAAGCGGCAGGTTTTTGGCAAGGTGGGCATTGACATGATTGCAGGCCCCAGCGAGGTGCTGATTCTTGCGGACAGCAAGAACAAGCCGGAGGTTTTGGCGGCCGATTTGCTTGCACAGGCCGAGCACGATAAGCTAGCCTGCCCCGTTCTGATTACGGACTCCGAAGCTCTGGCAGAGGCCGTGGCGCAGGCTGTGGAAGAGCAGCTGCAAAGGCTGCCCCGCCAGGAAATTGCCCGTGCTTCCGTTGAGAACAAGGGCAAAATTATCGTCACCGATAGTCTGGAGGAGGCGATTTCAATCTCCAACGAGATTGCCCCCGAGCACTTGGAAATCTGCCTGGACGAACCCTTTGACTATCTGGACAAGATTACAAACGCCGGGTCCATCTTTTTAGGGCGCGACTGCCCGGAGCCCATTGGCGACTACTTCGGCGGCACAAACCACACGCTGCCAACCGGCGGCACGGCGCGGTTCTCCGGCGGGCTCTCGGTGGAGGACTTTGTCAAAACCTCCTCCTATATGTATTACTCCCATGAGGCGCTCCGGCAGGACGCGCCTAAGGTGCAATATTTTGCCGAGCAGGAGGGGCTACACGCCCACGGCATCAGCGCGACCATCAGATTGGAAGGGGAGAGCATCGCACCATGAGCAGGTTTTTAAGCCAACGTTTCGCAAGTCTAAAGCCCTATGTCCCCGGGGAACAGCCCAAGGACAAACGCTATATTAAGCTAAACACCAATGAGGCGCCCTACCCCCCTTCACCGAAAGTGGAAGCAGTGTTTTCTCGTCAAATCACAGACGATCTCCGCCTGTACAGCGACCCGGATTGCACGGCCTTGAAGGAGGCGCTGGCAGAGCGGTATTCCGTGAAGCCGGAGAACCTGATGCTGGGCAACGGCTCTGATGAGGTCTTAAGTTTTGCCTTCGCCGCCTTTTGCGACGGACAAAACGGAATATCCTATCCGGATATCAGCTATGGCTTTTATAAGGTGCTAGCAGGCTATTACGGCATCCCCGCAAGCGTGTTGCCTTTGGATCCGGACTTTCGCCTTTTGCCCGAAGCCTTCTTTGATGCGGGTGCTATGGTGGTGCTGGCAAACCCAAACGCACCCACAGGTTGCTGCATCTCTCTTGAGGACATAAAGAGCATCGCCCAGAAAAACAGAGACAGAGTGGTTTTGGTTGACGAGGCCTATATTGACTTCGGCGGAGAGAGCGCTGTGCCCCTAATCGATACCTGTGAGAACCTGCTGGTTGTCCAGACCTTTTCCAAGTCCCGCGCCTTAGCCGGTGCGCGGTTGGGCTATGCCATAGGCAGCAGGGAGCTGATTGCAGACCTAGAGGCGGTTCGCTGCTCCACAAACCCCTTTAATGTCAACCTGCTCACCATGCAGGCAGGTTTGGCAGCTTTGGCAGATGAAGAATATTACGACAAGAATATCGCAGAAATCATTCGAATCAGAGATAATTTTGTTGAAAAACTGGAAGAGCTCGGCTTTATCAGTCTTCCATCCTGCACAAACTTTGTCTTTACGCGCCATCCGAATTGCGGGGGAGAGCTACTATATCTCCAGCTAAAGCAGCGGGGAATCCTTGTTCGTCACTTCCCGGGAGCGAGGACGGGCGACTATATTCGCATCACAATCGGCTTTGCGGAACAGATGGAAGACCTGCTTTCCGCCATCAGGGAGATTTTGAAAAATGCGTGAATTTGAGCTGCGACGAACCACAAAGGAAACCGATATCAGTCTTTGGCTGTCCCTGGAGGGCGGCGAGGCCGTTGTTGAAACCGGCTGCGGTTTCTTGAACCACATGTTGGAATTGTTTGCCCATCACGGACGCTTTGGGCTGCATCTGAACTGTGCCGGAGACGTCCATGTGGACGACCACCACACGGTGGAGGACGTGGCCATCTGCCTGGGAACCGCCCTTCGGGAGGCGCTGGGAGACAAGAGAGGGATTGTCCGATACGGAGACATTTCCCTTCCAATGGACGAGGCGCTGATTCACTGCGCCCTTGACATTTCCGGCAGAGCACATCTGAATTACCAGCTTTCACCGCCCACGGAAAAGGTTGGAAGCTTCGACACCGAGCTGGTGCGGGAGTTCTTTTCCGCCTTTGTGCGGGCGGCCGGTCTCACCTTGCATTTGCGCCAGCTTGCCGGGGAAAACTCACATCATATCATTGAGGGAGGCTTCAAGGCCTTTGCCCGCGCCCTGCGCCAGGCGGTCACCGTTGACCCGCAGCTGGGCGGCGCGATTCCCTCCTCGAAGGGTGTTTTATCATGACGGTAATTGTGAACTATGGGGTCGGCAATTTATTCTCTCTCGAAAGCGCCCTGGCGCTGATTGGAGAACCGGCAAAGGTCTCCGCCGAGCCGGAGGAGATCCGCCGCGCCGACCGGCTGATTTTGCCGGGGGTCGGCGCCTTTTCTGACGCGCGCAAAATGCTCACCCAAAGCGGGCTTGACAGCTTGATTTGTCAAGAGGCGCAAGGCGGAAAGCCCCTTTTGGGCATCTGCCTGGGAATGCAGCTTTTGCTTGACCGGAGCTTGGAGTTCGGGCGCACAGAGGGTCTGGGACTCATCCCTGGTGAGGTGCGCAGCATTGCCGAAGTTGTCCCAAAAGGATACAAAATTCCCCATATTGGCTGGAACAATATCATATTTAGCGAAGCGCAAAGGGACTCGCCGGTGCTCAAATATGTTGAGGACGGAGACTTTGTGTATTTTGTCCACTCTTACGCCGCCTTTGACTGCGAGGAAAGCCTCCTGGCACAGACGGAATATGGCGCACGGCTGACGGCAGCCGTTGCCCGCGGCAAGGTGTTCGGCATGCAGTTTCACCCCGAAAAAAGCGGCGCGGCTGGGCAGAAGATTCTCAAGGCGTTTTGTGAGCTGTACTAAACAAACTTGGAGGGCTTATGGAAATTTATCCGGCGATTGATCTCTGTGGCGGCAAGGCGGTTCGGCTGCTTCGGGGCGCCTATGACAAGATGACCGTCTATAGCGACAGGCCTGTGGAGCTTGCGGCCTCCTTTCGTGAGGTAGGGGCGCAGTTTTTGCACCTGGTTGATTTAGACGGGGCAAAGGACGGCGGCAGCCCAAATTTTGAGACCATCCGTGAAATCATCAAAACAAGCAGCCTTGCGGTGCAGCTGGGTGGTGGGATTCGGGACATGGCAGCGGTTGAAAAATATCTCGACCTGGGCGCTGCCCGGGTGATTATCGGCACGGCCGCTGTGACGGAGCCTGACTTTTTGGCGGAGGCGGTGTCGCGCTTTGGCTCTGCCATTGCCGTGGCCGCCGACCTGCGGGACGGCTATCTTGCCACCCACGGCTGGGTGAAGGTGACTGCCCTCACAGCAGATGACTTCTTCCGGCGGCTGGAGACACAGGGGGTGAAAACCGTAATTTCCACGGACATTTCCAAGGACGGCGCCATGGAGGGCATCAGTGCTGATTTTTACAGGGACTTGTCCGCTCGGTATGCGATGGATTTCATTGCCTCTGGCGGCGTCAGCTCCCTTGTGGACATTGAAAGCCTTCTACATTCGGGAGTTTCCGGCGCAATTTTGGGCAAGGCCATGTACATCGGCGCCGTCTCCTTAGAAGAAGCGATCAAAACCGCCCGGGGAGGTGGAAAACAGTGATCACCAAGAGAATTATCCCCTGCCTGGACGTACGAGACGGGCGCGTGGTCAAGGGTGTGAACTTTCAGAATATCAATGACGTGGCTTCGCCTGTGGACTTGGGTCAGTTTTACAGTGAAAACGGCGCCGACGAGCTGGTTTTCTATGACATTACGGCCTCCAGCGAAGGGCGCAGCCTGTTTACAGACCTCCTGCGCCGGGTGGCGGAACGAATTTTCATTCCCCTCACCGTGGGCGGCGGCATCAGCAGCCTGGAGGACTTTGACAGGGTGCTCAAATGCGGCGCGGACAAGGTGAGCGTCAATTCAGGCGCCATCCAAAACCCCGGGCTGATTGACGCCGCCGCGCGAAAATACGGCAGCCAATGCGTGGTGCTCTCGGTGGACGTGAAGCGGGTGGACGGCCGGTTTGTGGTCTTTTCCAAGGGCGGCAGGGAAAACACCGGCTTAGACGCCATTGCCTGGATGAAAGAGGGCGCAGACCGGGGCGCAGGGGAGATTGTGGTCAACAGCATGGACGCAGACGGTGTGAAAACCGGCTTCGACCTGGAGCTGATTTCCGCTGTCTGCGAGGCTGTAGCCGTGCCTGTCATCGCCTCAGGCGGGGCGGGAGGCGCAGAGGACTTTGTCCGGCTGTTTGAGGCCGTTCCCAGTGTGGACGGGGGGCTTGCCGCCTCGGTCTTCCACTTTGGTGAGCTGGAGATTCCGGCGCTGAAGCGCAGACTCCAGGCCGCCGGAATTCCAATGAGGGGTGTGTAAATGCTGGAGCTGAATACATTAAAATATGACGACAGGGGTTTGATTCCCGCCGTAGTCACAGACTTTGACAACGGCAGGGTGCTGACCCTGGCCTATATGAATCGGGAGAGCCTGGAAATTTCCCTCCGCGAGGGGCGCACCTGCTTCTGGTCCCGCTCTCGCCAAAAGCTTTGGCGCAAGGGAGAGGAAAGCGGCAACACCCAAGAGATTATGGAGATTACGGCGGACTGCGACAAGGACGCCCTGCTGGTTTCTGTGCGCCCCCGGGGGCCCGCCTGCCACCTTGGGCGGGAGAGCTGCTTTGAAGAGCCTATGTTTCGCCGGGAGGAGGCAGAGCCCTTCTCCATGGACAGTCTCTTTGCCCTGATTGCAGGGCGAAAGGAAGCGCCCCAGGAGGGCAGCTACACCAGCTATCTCTTTGAAAAGGGCATTGACAAAATCCTCAAGAAAATCGGCGAGGAGAGCACAGAGGTCGTCATCGCCGGCAAGGCCGGAGACAGAGAAGAGACCGTCTATGAAATTGCAGACCTTGCCTACCACCTGATGGTGCTGATGGTGGAAATGGGCCTGACCAACGCGGACATTCTGCGGGAGCTTGCCAAGCGGCATGTGGTAGATAAAAAGGTCAAGCAGGAAAAGATGCAATAAAAAAGCCGATCTGCTGTATCATTCAGCAGATCGGCTTTTTTATTGCTTTGAAACCGGCTGGGAAAAATAGACCTGCAGAAGCTGCTCCTGTAAAAAAAGACATGGCTCCCTTTCAGGAAACCATGTCTTTTGGAGCGGGCGACGAGGCTCGAACTCGCTACCTCCACCTTGGCAAGGTGGCGCTCTACCGGATGAGCTACGCCCGCATTGATTTGGAACACGAGCTTGATTATACCAAATAACGGCGAAATGTCAAGAGGGAAGATGGATTTTGCAAAAAAACTACAGGCCGATTTCCCCAGATACTTTGACAGGGCGCTTTTTTTTGATATACTAATAGCACTTGCGCAAGATGCCATCCAAATTGATTGACCCGGGAAGTGAAAGAGATGCAATTTGCAAAATTAATGAATACCTTTTCCGAAATAAGCTTTGGCAGCCTCAACCTGGACAAGCTGGTTTACGCCCTTTTGACCCTGCTTGCAAGCGTAGTTGTGATTGCCATTGTCATGAAAATTGTCGATCAGCTGCAAAAGCGCAGCCGCTTTGACCGAGCGGTGCAGGGCTTTATCCGCAGCGCCATCAAAACGGGGCTGTGGGTGATAGCAACTGCCATCATCGCCGCCCAGCTTGGCGTGAAGGCAACCTCCTTCGTAGCGCTCCTGGGCGTGATTGGCCTTGCCCTCTCCCTGTCCATACAGGGGCTATTGGGCAACATTTTCAGCGGCTTTACAACCCTTGGGGCGAAGCCCTTTGTCTCCGGGGACTATGTGGAGATTGACGGCGTTTCCGGAACGGTGGATAAAATTGAGCTGCTTTACACCACCATTCTGACCCCCGATAACAAGACCGTGCTGATTCCCAACAGCCAGGTCACCGCCTCAAAGATCATAAACTTCACCGGCGAGAAAGAGCGGCGCACAAACCTCTCCTATTTCGTTCCGGCGGAGGCCGACGCTGCGATTATTAAAGAGGCGCTTTTGGACGCCGTCCGGGAGGACGGCAGGGCAAAGAAAGAGCCCGCGCCCTTTGTGGGGATTCACGCCTTCGGCCAGGGCACGGCGGAATACATCGTGCGCGCCTGGGTGGAGAAGGAGGAATATCTGGACTTCACATTTTCCGTCAACGAGCTGGTGGGGAGAATCTTTCGGGAGCGGGGCATTGAGATGGGCTATCCCCGCCTGTATGTGCGCCAGGAGGATAAGTAAGAAATCCTCCCGTCCTTTGTCCAATCGTCCCTTCCCTCCAGGCCGGAGGCCATAACAGAAGGCTCCGGACAAATCCGGAGCCTAACTGTTGAGAGAGGATTATATTATAGAGGGGAGAAAATAAACTTAATTGGAGTG
>CAYXNK010000054.1:0-12430 GCA_964466395.1 uncultured Oscillospiraceae bacterium
TATGAAAGCGTCAAAAAACAGCTCAAGGATGCCAATGCAAAGCTGAAAGAACTACAGACGCTCCAGAAGGACACGGAAGCGGTGCTGGCAGAGCTTGAGGCTAAGAGAAAAATCTTTGAAGCCAGTGACGCCGCTGTAGATGCCGCACAAACAGACCTTGAAAACAAGCTGTACGCGCTTGAAGTGAAGCATTTAACCAGCAGCAAGCAGCAGCAAAAGGATGAACTTCTATTTTCCGATAAGCGCAAGAAGATCGACCAGAAAAAGGCAGAGCTCAATGAGCTCAAGGCCGGCGGCACAGGCGCCTCTGTTGACAGCAAGGTAAACGGTATTGTTAAAAACATCAGCATCACAGCCGGAAGCGTGGCAGAGGCCAACGCAACCCTCATTACGATTGAGGTTCCCGACATGGGCTACGGCTTGTCCATCCCCGTTACCATCGAGCAGAGCAAACGGGTTTCCCGAGGAGACACGGCCGAGGTGAACTACTACTACGGCTCAAACCTGACGGCGACCCTTGTAGATATCAAGACAGACCCCCAAAACCCCACGACAAGCAAGCTGCTGAGTTTTAAGATTCAGGGCGAGGTGGAGAGCGGCGCCCAGCTGAGCCTTTCCATTGGAGAGCGCGGGCAAAATTATGAGGCTCTGGTTCCCAACTCCGCCGTGCGCTCGGACAACAACGGACAGTTTGTCCTTGCCGTTATCGTGAAGGACAGCCCCCTGGGTAACCGCTATATTGCCCAGAGAATGGACGTGAAGGTGCTGGCAACGGACGACGCAAACTCTGCGGTCTCCGGCGCCCTCTCCGCAAACACCGATTTTGTCATTACAACCTCAACCAAGCCCATCGAGCCGGGAATGCAGGTTCGCATGGTTGACTAAGGTCGCAAGAAAGGAGGGGCGTTTTTGAAACACAAGAAAACCATAGTGCTGCTTGTCGGAAATGCCCTTCTTCTGCTTCTGATTGGAATCTGCCTGTTTCGCATCGGCCACTATGATGGCCTGCTGCGCAGCCAGCAGGCGGCAAAGGCCTGGGCGGGGCAGAGCGAGGAACGCTTTGCGCAGGCTTCGGTGTTCTTTCCCGCCGCCTCCCCCGAAAATCCCGAGACCCTCAGAAGCTTTGAGCAGGGCATTGAAAAGAAACTCATTGACGCCGGAATCGAGCCCAAGGAGCAGGGGCAACACTGGGTTTCCGCCTATTCTGTCCAAAGCACCCTGATGGTGGAGGGAGACCGAAACCGTGCCGAGGCTACGGTAATCGGCGTGGGCGGGGACTTTTTCCTCTTTCATCCCTATCTTCTGGCCTCCGGTGCCTATCTCGACCCGGACGACTTGATGAAGGACAGGGTTGTGCTGGATTATGATTTGGCCTGGAAGCTCTTTGGCGGCGCCTCCCTGGAGGGAATGTCTGTGAAGATCGGAGACAAGCCCTATTACGTCGCCGGCGTCATCCATAGGGAAACAGATAAATTTACCGAAAGAGCCTATTCCGGCGAGCCCGTTTTGTATATGGACTACTCCACCCTGGCCTCCCTGCAGGAGGGCCTGGGGCTGACCAGCTATGAGATTGCCATGCCCAACCCGATTGGGGGTTTTGTGGAGAGCTATCTCAAAGAGGGCTTCCAGAATTCCAAGGCTGTGGTGCTGGAAAACAGCAATCGCTACCGCTTTTCCAAAATACTCCGACTGTTCACCCACTTTGGGGAACGGTCGATTGCCGATAGTGGCGTGGCCTTTCCCCATTGGGAGAACGCGGCGCGGCTTTCCGAGGACTATATCGCAAGGCTCTATCTCATCATCGCGCTGCTGGCGGCTTTTCCTCTGATTTGTTTGGGAATTCTGCTGATTCGGCTGCTGCGGCTCCTGAGCCTCAGGATGAAGGCGCTCCGCTTTGCGTCCTTTGATGCCTGGGACGACCGCTATGCAAGGCGGGAGAAGAGACAGCAAAAAAGGCTGACTAAGCGTGAGAAAAAAGAGCAGGGCAAGCAGAATCAAGAGACCAAGCTGAGCAAAAGGATACGCTTTCGGAAAAAGGAAACAGCGCGTGAGGCGGAGCAGCCGCTGAGCCCCTTAGAAACCATCCAAAAAGAGATTGCCGTGGATGTAGACAGCATCATCCAGGAGATTTTGAACGAGAGCCAGACAAAGCAATAAGGTGTTTTACGCAAGAAAAAGCAAGACGAAAGGGCATGCCTGCCCGCGTCTTGCTTTTTTAGTTTTCATGGGGATTAGCCCAGGCGGAGCCGCCGAATGTGTTCTCTTGCCAGCGCGGTTACGCCGTCAAAATCCACGCTGGGATTGAAGATGCCCTCGATGCGTTCATGGAGACGGCTGACCTCGGAGAGGGCGAGATAGGCCTCGTTTAGAAGCGCGTCCACAGATTTTTCGCAGCGGCGCAGCTCCGGCCTTGTCTGGCGCAGGCGTTCGCTGCTGGCAAAGGCATCCAAGCGGATTTGCCTTGCCGTGGGAATATCGCTGTAGACGGCGCCGCCGCTGATAAAGCCCAGTCCCAGTCCAGGGACTAAAACTGCCTCCGCAAGCTCAGGCGCCAGGGGGTCGGGGCAGAGGATGACGTCGTGTCCCGCGTCCAAGGCCGCCTCCATCAGGGTTTTAAGGGCGCCGTCCGCCAGCTGGAGTCGGTTCTCTAAGACATAGAAGCGTGTGCAGACGGCTGTCAGGGTCTCGGGGAGACTGGCCAGGCCCCGGTGGGTGATTGCGGACAAAAACCGCATGGTGAGCCGACCCTTTTCCCGGCGGCGCTTGCCGAATTCCCGAAGGGCAATGCCGCCTGCCCGCCGGACTGCCGCCTCCTTCTCAGATGCGGTGGAAAAGCCGCTCTGCCAGCCCTGTTGCAGCTGCCCGGCAGCGGCAATAATGGAATAGGCCTTTTGGTAGGCTGCCGTCTTGTTGCGATAAAGCTCCTTTAGTTCCGGTTGGTACTCGCTGATTGCCGCATAATCATAGAATTCGCCCAGATTCAAATAGCCGGAGTCTACGCCTGCCATGTGCGGGTCTGTGATATGGGGCGCGGTTCCATCGGTATATGCGGTTTTCAGAGCGGGGATAAACACCCCGTCCAGAGAGGAGGGGTCCCCCGAGCAAACAGCATATTCCACGTCCAGTCCCGCCTTTTCAGCCGCAGTGCCGATCATCTTCATAAAACTTGATTTTCCACAGCCGGGACCGCCCTTGATTACCCAAAGAAAGTTTCCGTCTGCAAGGGAAACGAAGCTGTCGTAGAGGGAGTAGAAGCCTCGATAGGTGTTCCCGCCCAAAAAATATCGTAAAATCCGTTGCTGATTCATCATATTGTCAGTCCCTTCCACAAGGTATGCATAGTCTTTTTCTCTACACATTATGCGGGAAGGGGAATTTTTGCCCCGGTGAGGAAGGGCGATTTCCGCGAATGCGGCTTTATTTTTCCTACTTTTGCGGGGGCATGCAAAAAAGGGACAGAAAAGCCTGTCCCTTAAAGGGTTAAAATATTATGCAAACCTTATGCCTTTGCCATGAGTCTAACCATGACGGCCTTCTGTGCGTGTAGCCGATTTTCGGCCTCGTCAAAAATCTCCTGTGCGTGGGCTTCAAAGACCTTTTCGGTAATTTCCTCCTCCCGATGGGCAGGCAGGCAGTGCTGCACCATGGCGTCGGGCTTGGCAACAGCCATCACGGCGTCGTTAATCTGATAGCTGTCAAAGACCTTTTTCCGCTCCTCGGCCTCGCCCTCCTGACCCATGGAGGCCCAAACGTCGGTGCAAAGAACGTCCGCGTCCTTTGCGGCTGCCAGAACGTTAGAGGTAAAGAGGAAGCTGCCGTTTTCGGCTGCCCACTTCATAATTTCACCGTCCGGCTCGTGGCCTGAAGGGCAGGCGATAGAGACGGACATGCCCATTTTGATAGCGCCCACAATCAGGCTGTTTGCCACATTGTTGCCGTCGCCGATGTAGCAGAGCTTCAAGCCCTTAAAGCTGCGCTTGTGCTCTCGAATGGTCATAAGATCGGCCAGAACTTGGCAGGGGTGGCAGTAGTCTGTCAGCCCGTTTATGATGGGGATGGAGCCAAACGCAGCAAGGGATTCCACCTCAGACTGGTCAAAGGTGCGAATCATAATGCCATCCAGATAGCGGGAGAGGACACGGGCGGTGTCCTGCACCGGCTCGCCGCGGCCGATTTGGAGGTCGCGGGAGGAGAGAAAGAGCGCGTTTCCGCCCAGCTGATACATCCCGACCTCGAAGCTGACGCGGGTGCGGGTGGAGCTCTTCTGGAAAATCATACCCAGGGTCTTACCCTTCAGGTGGTGGTGTTCAATGCCGTTTTTCTGTTCAAATTTCAGTTGGTCGGCAAGGTTCAAAATGTCGAGGATTTCCTCTGCCGACAGGTCGGCCAGCTTTAGCAGGTGCTTCATTTTGTCATTACTCCCTTCATGATGCTGATGGCTTTGTCCAATTCCTGGTTACTGATATTCAAGGGCGGCAGCAGGCGGAGCCGCTGTTTTGCCGTGAGCAGGATGAGCCCCTGCTCCAGACAAGCGGCCACGACGGCCTTTGCCTCCTGTTCGATTTCAATGCCCAGCATGAGACCCCGTCCGTAAACGGCCAAAACACCGGGAATGCTTTCCAGAGCGGTCTTTAGATATGCGCCCTTTGCCCGAACCTCCGCCAAAAAGTTCTCGTCCAGCCGGGAAATGACGCTGATTGCGCCAGCGGCGCAGACGGGGTTGCCCCCATAGGTGGAGCCGTGGTCGCCGGGAGAAAAGACCTTTTCCGTTCTCTCGCCAAACAGGCAGCAGCCGATGGGCAGGCCGTTGCCCAGTCCCTTGGCAGTGGTCACAAGGTCGGGGGAGAGGTTACAATCCATGTAGGCATAAAGGGCGCCGGTGCGGCCGTTTCCGGTCTGCACCTCGTCGATGATGAGCAGGATATCACGCTGCTGGCAGAGCGCGGCGGTCTTTGCCACAAAGTCCGGCTCCAGAGGATTTACCCCGCCCTCGCCCTGAATCAGCTCCAGCATCACGGCGCAGGTGTCGTTCGTGCAAGCGGCTTCAAGGGCGGCAAAGTCGTTTGCAGGCACATAGGCAAAGTCTGGCAGCAGGGGAGAAAAGCCCCGGTGCATGGCCTTTTGACCCGTGGCGGTCAGGGTTGCCAGGGTTCTGCCGTGGAAGCTGTTTTCCAGGGTGATAATCTTGCTTCGCCCCTCACCGTAACGGGTAAAGGAATACTTCCGTGCGGCCTTGATGGCGCACTCGTTGGCCTCGGCGCCGGAGTTTGTGAAAAAGGTTTTTTTCATTCCGGTTTTTTCGCAGAGCAGGGCGGCAAGCTTTGCCTGGGGCTCGGTGTAATACAGATTTGAAAGGTGCTGGAGCTGCTGGAGTTGGGCGGTGACGGCAGAAATCCATTCTTCGTCGCAGGCGCCAAAGGCATTTACACCAATGCCGCTGCCCAAATCGAGATACTCCTTGCCGGTCTCGTCGTAGATGGCAGCGCCCTTGCCCCTTTGGGCAAGCAGGGGGAGCCTTGTGTAGGTTTCGGCAATATAGCTTTTGTCAAGCTCTTGAATGTTCATGGCAGAGTCTCTCCTTTAACAGAACATCGTGCCGATTCCGGCATCGGTGAGGGTTTCAATCAGAATGGAATGGGGGACGCGTCCGTCGATGATAAACACCTTACTAACGCCCCGGCGGATGGCCTCAATGCAGCACTCGACCTTGGGAATCATGCCGCCTTCGACGATTCCCTCGGCAATGAGCTGAGGCGCCTCGCTGACCTGAACCACAGGAATCAGGCTAGCGGGGTTTTCCATATCCCGAAGCAGTCCGGGAATGTCGGTCATCAGAACCAGGCTCTCGGCCTTGAGAGTGCCGGCAATCCGGCTGGCCGCCGTGTCTGCATTGATGTTGTAGCTGTTGCCCTCTCGGTCGTAGCCGATGGTGGAGACCACGGGGATGTAGCCCTTGTCCAAAACGTCCAGAATCGGCTGGGGATTCACAGAGACAATCTCGCCCACATAGCCCAGCGCCTCGCTGATCTTCGTGGCCTCAATCATCCCGCCGTCCATCCCTGCAAGACCGATGGCCCTGCCGCCCATGCTGCCGATTAGACCTACAAGGTTTTTGGAAATCTTTCCCGCAAGCACCATCTGCACCAATTCGGCAGTCTCTCCGTCCGTCACGCGCAGGCCGTCGATGAACGCGGTTTTCTTGCCCACTTTTTCCAGCATCTCATTAATTTCCGGTCCGCCGCCGTGGACAAGCACAACCCGCATGCCAATCAGAGAGAGCAGCACCAAATCGCCCATGACGGCCCGCTGTAATTCCTCGCTGACCATGGCGTTGCCGCCGTATTTAATTACAATGATTCTATTGTTGTAGCGCTGGATATAGGGAAGTGCCTCAATGAGCACTTCCGCCCGCTGCGCGTGACTCAATTTAAATTCCATGCTGCACTCCTAAAAAGGTTATGTTAACTTCTGTAGTCGCCGTTTATCTTAACGTAATCATAGCTCAAATCACAGCCATAGGCCGTAGCAGACTCACCCTTTTCACCCAAGCTGATATCAAGAATGAGCTCGGGAGCCGAGAGGACTTTTTTTGCCTCCTCCTCGGAAAAATTGAGGCCGCCACCCTGCTTGCAGACCGTAATGCTGCCAAGCTCGGAGGAGAAGGAAACGTCCACCTGCGTGGGGTCAAAGTCCGCGCCGGAGTAGCCCAGAGCGCAGAGCACACGCCCCCAGTTTGCGTCCTCCCCGAACATGGCGCATTTGAGCAGAGGCGAGCAAATGACGGATTTTGCGGCGAGCCGTGCGTCCTCTTTGGACCCGGCACCGCTGACTCGGCACTCCAAAAGCTTTGTAGCTCCCTCGCCGTCCTTGGCAATTTTGCGGGCAAGATCAAGGCAAAGCTGGGAGAGGGCGACAGTGAACTGTTCAAAATCCTCACCCTCATCGACAATCTGCTCGTTTTCTGCCATGCCGTTTGCAAGGACAAAAACTGTGTCGTTTGTGGAGCTGTCCCGGTCAACACTTATCATATTGAAACTGTCAGAAATTGCAGTGTTCAGAGCCTTTTGGAGCAGGGGAGGGCTAATGGCTGCATCGGTGGTGAGAAAGGCCAGCATGGTCGCCATGTCGGGATGAATCATGCCGCTGCCCTTTGCAATGCCCCCCAGCCTTACGGCTTTGCCCCCCAGCGTGAGGCAGAGAGCGATCTCCTTCTTCACGGTGTCGGTGGTCATGATGGCCTCGGCGGCATCCGCGGAGTTTTGCCCCAAAGCTGTGAGTAGGGCGGGCATGCCGTGGGCAATCGGATCAATGCTCAGCCTCTGACCAATCACGCCGGTAGAGGCAACGAGCACATCAGAGAAAGAGACACCCGCGAATGTTTCCACAAGCGCGCACATTTCCCGGGCAATCTCAAGACCGTTATCATTACAGGTGTTTGCATTGCCGCTGTTGGCAATAATCGCCCGAGCATATCCGTTTTCCAGATGCTTTTGACTCACCAGAATGGGGGCGCCCTTCACGGTGTTTTTCGTAAACACTGCAGCAGCGGCAGCGGGCCTTTCGCTGAGAATCAGCGCCAGGTCCTTCTTTCCCGGACGTCTGATTCCACTGGAAATTCCGGCTGCTAAAAAGCCCTTGGGTGCACAAATACCGTCGTCAAGATATTTCAAGTTATGTTAACCTCCTGAGCGAATTTAGGTTGAGAAAAAGGTCAGGCCAGTCTCCATAGGGAGACCGCACATCAGATTAAAACATTGGAGGGCAGCACCAGAAGCGCCCTTGCCCAGATTGTCGAAGCGGGCAGAGAGCAAGATGCGCTCAGCATTTCCCGTAATAAAGATTTCCATGTCGTCCCGCCCGGCCAGGGCGTCCGCAAAGAGTGTGGCGGGCGCTTCCTCGCGCACATGAAGGAGCTGTTGCCCGGCGTAGTGCCGCTGAAAGACCGCCCGAATTTCCGGAAGGCTCAGGTGGCGAGACAGCATTGCAGCGTGGAGGGGAAGGGAAACGAGCATTCCTGCATAGAAATTCCCCACGATAGGCAGGAACAGCGGCGGCTGCGTGAGACCGCAGAGCGCCTGGATTTCCGGCAGGTGCTTGTGTTCCTGGCTCAGAGCGTATAGTTGGGGTGCGTCGAGGCCGGGGGCGTGGTCTGCTGCCTCATAATCTGCGATCATCTTCTTCCCGCCGCCACTGTAGCCCGTCAGGGAGGTGCAGGAGAGCAGGGAATCCTCGGACAGAAGCCCTGCGGCGATTAGGGGGGAGAGGAGTGCAATCAGTCCGCCGGCATGACAGCCGGGAGCAGCGACCTTCTGCGCCTCTTTGATGGCGGCTTCCTGCTCCGCCGAGCGCTCGGGAAAGCCATAGACCCAGCCCGGTGCAGTCCGGTGGGTGGTGGAGCAGTCAATCACACGCGCCTCAGTCTGCGTCGCCATTTCCGCCACATGGCGGGCAGCCTCATCGGGCAGACAGAGAAAAACAAAATCTGACGCCCGCACCATTTTTTCAATTTCCGCCGGATCTTTTCGCAGAGCCGGGTCAATTTCCAGAAGTCGGATGTCGGGGCGCGCGCTTAGCCGCTCATGCAGCCGCAGTCCGGCTGTGCCCTCAGAGCCTGCAATAAATACATTGTTCATAATCATCACCATAGAATAATTATTCATACATTACGAATATTATACAAAATAATTTGAAAAAAATCAAGGGTTTAATGCATATTTATAATATAAAAAAGCCGAGCCAAAGCAGCACGGCTTTGTGCATATGGTCAGAAGGAGGACAAAAAGCGGGGAGGAACAAAAAAACTCCGTCCCGGAAAACCGGAACGGAGAAGAAGTTTTCTTATACAATACGTCTTGCGCCAACGTAATTTCTGATGTAATAGTCCTCTGATAGGCCGCTGATGACGACCTTTCTTGCGGAGCTGCTAGCGTGGATAAACTGGTCATTGCCGATATAAATCCCCACATGCCCGATGCTGCTGCCCGAGCCGGAGTTTGTGAAGCAGACGGGATCGCCCGGCTTCAGCTGAGCTTTTTCCACATAGCTGCCGTTCTCATAAATTGAGGCGGCGGTGCGGTTAATCGTATAGCCAAATTCGTTGTAGATGAAGTAAACGAGTCCCGAGCAGTCAAAGCCCTTGGGGCTGGTTCCCGCCCAGATATAGGGAACATCAAGATATTGCATAGCGGTGTCCACAATTTTCTGCCCAATGTCGCCCTCGGGGGTGTTGGCTGCCGCGTCTGTGCGGAGGCCAAAGAAATCACTGAACACAAAGCCTGTGTTATCACCGGACTGAACCTTGTACCAGTCCTTGTAAACGCCTAAAACCTTCATCTCGGTGCCGTTTTGGTAAGTGCCGAGGATAGCGGCATCTGTTGATGCACCTTCCCGCAGTCGAACATCGGAGCCGACAATCACACCCCGGCCGATATCCGCATCCAGCGTCTCACTGTAGCTTAAGTAGTCCGCCGACATATAGCCAAGCCTTCCACGGTACACAACCTTATACCAGCCGTCAAGGGATTTATCAGCAATCACGACAGCAGAGCCCTGGGGGGCTGTGGCAATTGTGGCAGCAGCGGTGTTTGGGTCGCGGCGCAGATTGAGGAGGTCTACTGTAACGGAAGCGCCTCCCTGGCTTGCAGCGTAGGCGGACAAGGTGAGTGCTCCGGTGAGTGCCGAAGCGAGGGTCAGGGTTTTCAGGAGCCTAAGTTTCATGATATTCCTTTCATTTTGCAGTTGGAATCACTGCGCCGGGCTATTTGCTTGTCAATGCGCGTTCCAGCCAAACGGCTGCCACGTCCATCGCGGCATAGAGGCTGTCTTTCTCGGTCTTTTTCACCACACGGTCCCGGGATTTGAGGTCGGGCTCTGTGAGCTGAAGCTGAACGGAGACCTTGGTTGCCACGTCCAAATCCTTCACCTTCTTAGAGTCAAGCACCTGGAGAAGAATAATATACTTGTCAGACATGCTACCGTAGTAGATCATATTCTCCTTGCGCCGGAGGGGAAAACTCTTATATTCAAGGGCCATTGCCTTTTCTGCTGCCATTTATTATCATCCTTTCATATTTACGGATCACAGTAAAGTAACCGAATTGTAACACATTGTATCTCGATTGTCAACGCATTGGGGAAAAGCTCCAAACCAAAAAAGGGAGAATCGCCCGCAAAATGCGGGCAATTCCACCGAAAATACCCAAAATCTATTGAAAATAAGCAAAAGCCGAGGAAAATAATCCCATGTCAAACAGGCCTTCGGTATTTTGGTACAGACCCGTTCCGATGCGCTCGGCATGACCCATCTTGCCCAGCACCCGCCCGTCGGGAGAGGTGATGCCCTCCACGGCGTAAAGGCTGCCGTTGGGGTTAAACTGGATGTCCTGGCTGACACTGCCCTCCAAGTCCACATACTGGGTGGCGATTTGGCCGCTTGAACCCAGCTGCTTTACCAGCTCCTCGCTAGCCAGGAAGCGCCCCTCGCCGTGGGAGATGGGAACGGTATAAATATCACCGACCTTGGTGTTCATGAGCCAGGGAGAGAGGTCCGAGGACACCGCCGTGCGCACCAACTTGGACTGGTGGCGGCCAATGGCGTTGAAGCTCAGGGTGGGGAAGTGGGGCTCCGCGTCCAGAATATGGCCATAGGGCACAAGACCAAGCTTAATCAGAGCCTGGAAGCCATTGCAGATGCCCAGCATCAGACCGTACCGTTGGTGGAGCAGGGCCTCCACGCCGTCGCGGATTGCGGGATTGCGGAAAAAGGCCGTAATGAACTTTGCGCTGCCGTCAGGCTCGTCTCCGCCGGAGAAGCCGCCGGGAATCACCACCATCTGGGACTGGGAGAGTGCCTTGGCGAAGCGGGCAGCGGAATCGGCCATGTCATTGGGACTGAGATTGCGGATAATCAAGGTCTCGGCAGAGATGCCAGCGCGCTCCAAGGCTCTCGCAGTGTCATATTCGCAGTTCGTGCCGGGGAAAACAGGAATCAGAGCCTGGGGGCGGGCGATACTAGTCTTGGGCTTGGGATAGGAGCGCGCAGACTCGAAACGGAAGGGGAGGCAGGGTTTTTCCTCCGCTGCAGTCCGGCTGGGATAGACAGGCTCCAGCTTGCCCTCGTACAGAGCCTCCAACCCGTCAAGAGCAAGGGGAAAACCCTCGTAAGCGAGGAATGGCTCTTCGGTGGTTTCGCCCAGAAGGACACCGGCGTCAGCCTCCTCCGTCAGCTCCAAAATGAAGCTGCCATAGCGGTAGGCAAAAAGACTCTCCAAAGAGAGATTAGACGCAAAGCGGAAGCCCAGACCGTTACCCAAGCACATCTTAAACAGGCCCTCCGCCACGCCACCGAAGCAGGGGGTGTAGGCGCTTGCCACCTTGCCCGCCCGCATGAGGGCAGTAACCTTTGCAAAAACGGCTCTGAGAGACTCTGCCTCTGGAATTCCGAAGCGGTCATATTTGGGGGAAAGGAGATAGATTCTGTGCCCCGCCGCCTTGAATTCGGGAGAGACCACATGGCCGATTTCGTCCGTCGTCACGGCAAAGGAGACAAGGGTGGGCGGTACATCCAAGTCCTCAAAGCTGCCGCTCATGGAGTCCTTTCCGCCGATGGCGGCAATTTTCAAATCGGTCTGTGCCATAAAGGCGCCAAGCACTGCGGCAAAGGGTTTGCCCCAACGGGCACTGTCCTTCATGGGCTTTTCAAAGTATTCCTGGAGGCTGAGGTACACATCCTCAAAGGAAGCACCCGAGGAAACCAGCTTGGAAACAGACTCAACAACAGCAAGATAGGCCGCGTGGTAGGGGCTCTTTTCACCGATTGCGGGGTTGCAGCCATAGGCCATGAAAGAGCAGGTGGAGGTTTCGCCGTCTTGCTTCGGCAGTTTGTGCACCATGGCCTGAATGGGAGTTTTTTGGTGGCGTCCGCCAAAGGGCATCAGGACGGTGCCGCTGCCGATGGTGGAGTCAAAGCGCTCGGAAAGACCGCGCTTTGAGCAGACATTCAGGTCTTGCACCAACTCCCGCATTCCAGCTTCAAAGCTTGCGGGGGTCTCCTTGGCAAAGGGCTGGGCGACGGCGGGGGCAACTGCCGTCCGCTTCTTTGCACCGTTGCTGTCCAGGAAATCCCGGGCAATGTCCACAATGGTGTTGCCGTTCCAGTGCATGGTCAGGCGGTTTTTATCCGTGACCTCCGCCACAACGGTTGCTTCCACGTTTTCTGCGGCGGCAAGGGCAATAAATTGGTTAACATAATTTTTGCAAATGACCACAGCCATCCGCTCCTGGGACTCGCTGATGGCCAGCTCGTACTATACCTACTACGCCCCGGAGTCCTGAACGGCTCGGGCAGCCTCACCCATTCCCAGACTCCACCCTCCTCCAGCGCCAGCCCGGAGTCCTCGGCCGGCAGCGCGGTCCGCACCGCGTCCGCGTC
>CAYXNK010000055.1:0-506 GCA_964466395.1 uncultured Oscillospiraceae bacterium
CGGCAAAGGTGGAGGAGAGCTCATGCAGTTACGCCCCATGAAGCCCCGCACGCGGGAAGCCCTGACCGGATACGCCTTCGTATCCTTGCAGATGATCGGATTTGTCTTTTTTGTGCTGGTTAGCTTTCTTCAGCGGCAAAAGGGGGAGAAATCCGGCGCCGGCGCGCTGTTTTTAAGTTTTGCCCGCTCCCCCATCATTTTGGCCATCCTGCTGGGCATCCTGCTGTCTGCCCTGGGGCTGACCCCGAGGCTGGCAGAGCTGCAAATTACCGAGGCCGCGGTGACCGTGCTCAAGCTTCTGGGTTCACTGACAGCGCCTTTAATCTGCCTTGTCATCGGCTATGAACTGCGCCTGCAAAAAACCGGTCTGCTCCGCCCGCTGCTCACGGTGCTCCTGCGCATGGGGCTGATGCTCGCCCTGGCCTACCTGCTCAACCGCTATCTGATCCTGGGGTATCTCGGCCTGGACAAGGGTTTTGCCCTGGCTTTATACACAATGTTTTTGA
>CAYXNK010000055.1:516-12147 GCA_964466395.1 uncultured Oscillospiraceae bacterium
CCTCCCAGGGGGAACGAACCGAAATTTTGAACGTGCTCTCCATCCATATTATCATGACCCTGGCCGCTTTCTTTATTCTGATTACGGCAGCGGGCGGCCTGTAAGCCGCCTTCCATGGAAAACAGGGCGCAAAAAGACTCCGGCTGCCGCGGCAGCCGGAGTCTTTTTTTATTGGCTTATGCGCCGTAGGCCTTGATGAGCTGCTCCAGGGTCTGGGAGTCCGGGGCGGGAATAATCCGGCTCTCCACAAGGCTTTTCTCGGCGAGGCCTCTGCCCGCCGCCTCAATCGCCGCGCCGATATCCTCCACCGAGCCGGAGAGGAGATAGCAGAACTTTCCGCCGATAAAGTGGCCCAGCCAGACCTGCTCCAGCTGAACATTGCCGCTTTTCAGGGCGGCGTCCAGGCTCTGAAAGCCGCTGGCACTCTCCCGGGTTTCAAGAATCCCCACCGCAGTCTTGCCCTGAATCGGCGCGCGGTCTGAGGGACTGCGCTTAAAGTAGGCGAGAATTTCCCTGTGGGCATTGGTGAGCAGGTGCTCCTTGAGCAGCCGTTTTTCGGCTGACTCCAGAACTGTCTTCTGCGCCTGGCGCACATCGCCCACATCCCCGCCCAGTACAATGAGAAATTTCCCGATGCAGATAGGCTTTGCATAAATCACTGAAACAGAGGCGCTTTTCACCATCCGATCCAGCATATCAATGCCCACGGGAATGCTCGTATATTCAACAATATAAATCGCTTCGCGCATCACACACATCCATTCTGACGGCGGAAGGAACCTTCCGTGTCACATAAGCTCCCGATTGATATTGGGACTCAGGTTCATGCTCAGAACCCGACTCTTCAACGGAGCGTTTGTCATCATTCTTCTTACTCCTTGAAGGGTTAGCGCTCCAGGTCTAAGCCGCTGGCCTTCATTTGAATCATCTTTTTGGCAAGGTCTGCAATGTGTGCGCCTGCTTCGGCGGGTGGCGTTCCATCTCTATAAATATTGGATACAACCGTGCGGGCGCTCTCCGCAATGCCAGGGTGGCCCTTATAGGTCATATAGCAGCTCAGACTCTCGTTGGTCACAAGGCCGGGGCGCTCGCCTACAAAGAGAACGGTAACCTCAGGCTTCACGATATCGGCAACCGCGTCCATAATGCCCACGCGGCCAAAGCGGACAAAGATGCTCGTCCCCGCCTCCAGGCCGTTGCTTTTGAGTCCCTGCAAAAGAGCTGGAAGCACGTTCCGAATGTTGTTTTCAACGGAGATGGAGGACAGTCCGTCTGTGACGACAACCTGAACCTGGGGGCCTTTCTTGCACTTTTCTTTGAGAAGCCTTGTCGTTTCCTCATCAAAAATTCGGCCGATGTTGGGGTTCATCAGATATTCGGCCTTGTCTGCGGCGGCCGACTGGACGGAAAGCAGCCCAAGTTCTTGAATGGTCCCCTCCGGCACATCATTTTGCACCGAGTCCATGGCAGCGGCGTGGTCTGCCCGGAACCGCAGAAGGCTTGATGTGTTCATTCTCGGCCCTGCCCTGCCCACGCCGAGCCGGGCGGGGCTTGCGCTCTTGAACTCCATATAAGCTTCCCGGTTTGCGGGGTTTTCAACAAGCAGGGTTCCCTGCAGATTTGTTTGTGAGATGTCCGGGGCGTCAATATTAATTTCTCCCGCCTTCACCGGGGCCATTTGGTCTTTTTGCAGCGTGGCTGTATTTCCGGAGACCAACTCCTGTATTACGGTTTTAACCAGCTGTTCAATCTGCTGACTATTCATCGTTGTCATTGCTCCTTTCCTCACATAAATATCGAAGCATCGCCGGCACGCTCTGTCATGCGGCCGTTTTCATCCAGAATTCCCATCTTCTTGGTCCATTCGAAGAACTCGGGCGCGGGCTTGAGATTCAAAAGCTCACGCAGGGTGGCGTCATCGTGGAAGCTGGTGTCCATATAACTGAGCATCACGTCGTCACCGCAGGGAACGCCCATGTAATAGTTGGAGCCTGCCATGGCAAGCAGCATGGTTGCGATTTCCTGGTCGTTCTGATCAATGGTTGTATGGTTGGTGTAGCAGGGCGCCATGCCCATGGGCAGACCACTGAGCTTGCCCATGAAGTGGTCCTCAAGGCTTGCGCGAATCATTTGCTTCCCATCGTAAATCGTCTCCGGTCCGATGAAGCCGGACACGTTGTTGACCATGAAGGGAGCCCAGTGCTTGGCATAGCCATAGGTTCTGGCCTCCAGGGTCAGTTCATCCACCCCGCAGTCGGCGCCGATGCTGACTTCGGAGCCCTGGCCGGTTTCAAAATACATCAGGTTGGGGCCCGGGCAGATACCGTGCTTCCGAATGGTCGCAAGGGCCTCGTCGAGAAGCTCTCGGTTCACGCCAAAGTCCTCGTTTGCCGCCTGGGTTCCGGCAACGCTCTGGAAAAACATGGAGGCCGGAGCGCCAGCCCGCACCGCCGCCATCTGTGTGGAGACATGGGCAAGCACACAGATGTGGGTGGGGATTTCAAACTTTGTCATAACGTCGTATAAAAGCTCCATCGAGCGTTTGCAGGATTCCACATTGTCCTCAACTGGATTGATGCCCAAGACCGCATCGCCGCAGCCGTAGCTGAGCCCCTCATAAATCGTGGCACGGAAGCCCACCGGGTCGTCCTTGGGATGGTTTGGCTGAAGCCGGAAGGAAAGGGTTCCCTCTCTGCCAATCTCATATTTGCAGATGCCCGAGACCCGCATCTTTTTTGCGCCGTAGACCAAATCCATGTTTGACATCAGCTTTGTAACGGCGGCGATCATTTCCGCGGTCAGGCCCTTCCGCAGGGTTTCAATATCTCTTCCTGTGGTTTTGTGACTCAGGATATAATTGCGCAGCTCGCCCACTGTCATGGACTTATTCGCCTCATAGACCGTTTCGTTCACGTCTTCTTCGATGACACGTGTAACCTCATCGTCCTCAATCAGCGGGTTATTGCGGATCTGCTCCAAGGTCAGCTCGCTGAGCACAACCTTGGCGGCCACCCGTTCGGATACGGTGGTTGCTCCGATGCCAATCAGATGGTCTCCGGACTTTTCTTCATTGGCCTTTCCAAAAAGCTCCTTCAAGTCACGGAAATTGTAGATGATACCGTGTAATACTGTCTTTAGTTGCATACACCCTGTCACTCCTTTTTATTAAAATATAAAAAACCAAAAATCCCTCTTCTGCTCTGCGGAAATTTTGGAGCTTTTCACCCTTAAGCTTCGCCCTTGCACGCCAAGCTTTTGCCCCCTGTTCCGGGGTCTCTGTCAAAAATGGTTATGAGAAGAACCTAGTCCTGCGTTTATCATGCCCAAAATATCAAAAGAGTCCCCAGGGCTTCCGAAAAAGCTCCTTTGGACTCCTTTGCCCTTCTGATATGCTTCATCGCATATCAGTATTTTGTTGTTAGGCCTTCGTTTGGCGTAAAGGTAATGGCAATCCTTGCACCCGAGCCTTGAGTGGAAATTTCGATATCACCCTTCAGCTTGTCCTTCACGAGACTTCTCACCAGCTTGAGGCCCATTTTGTTGTCCTTGTCCGTTTCAAGAAAGCCAATCCCGTCGTCTGTAATGGTGATGCTGGAAAAAAACGTCCCTTTTTTTATATGAATGTGAATGCACCCCTGTTTCCGGTCGGCAAAGGCATGCTTAATGCTGTTTTGAGCCAGCTCGTTGATAATCATGGCAATCGTTGTCGCCGTATCGGACTCCAGAAAAATTTCATCGCCGGTTATCTCCAGCTTTAGGTCTAGCTCCTCGGGAATAATATAGCTTTTGGCGCTGTTGAGCATCCGGCTGAGCATGTCCTTAATCTCAACGCTTTCCACTCCGCTATAGGCCATGATTTCATGGGTCAGGCTGATGCTGTAAATCCGGCTGATGATATCCCGGGAGAAGATCCGCACTTGTTCGTTGTCCATGCGGTTGGACTGAAGGCCGATGAGGCTGACAATCGTCTGTAGGTTATTTTTAATTCTGTGGTGAATTTCATCAATAACCGTTGATTTCAAAATAAGTTCTGTTTCCTTTTTCTTGATCTCCGTGTTATCTTTGATGACCAGAATCGCGCCCTTTAGGCAATCCGCTTCCCAAAATGTGTTGCAGCTCACCTTAAGGTTATAGCCGCCCATTTTAATTTCGTTGTGGTTCTTCCCTCGCTCCCGTACCAAAGCCTCAAAGCGATAGTTTCCGAAGGAGAGACTCTCGAAGGCAAGGCCTACAAGCCTGTCCTGATAACCAAGCTCCCGGAACAGATGCTCGGCCTGAGGATTGGCATAGACGCAGCTGCCCTGGGGATTAAAGAGCAGGATTGCATCCTCCATATATTCGGCAATATTTTGCTCTTTCTTTTCACTTTGCTGCGCACCGGCCTCCGGCGCTTCACTGTCCGGGTCGCCAAGTCCCGTAAAACTCTGGTTGCGGATGTTTTTCTCACAAATCAGTACTCCGACAACCTCATTGTTGGGATTTAAGATGGGGCTGGCGCTTTGCCGAACAAGGATCCCCGCATCACTGACGATGGCTTTCAGCTCCCGTGAAGGCACGCCAATCTCCAATGTGCGATAAACACCCGGCTCATTTTTTCGCAGCATTGCCTCACCAATCAGGCTTTTACCGTAAAAGTTCCCCTCCTGCGGGCTGTGTTGGGCAACAACCACAGCAAGTCGGCTGCCCTTTGCCAGAATGTCAATGTAAACATCGGCGTCCTCAAGGGCGCTGATAAAAGGCAGGCAGTGGTTCACTTCCAGAAGAAGCGCAACATCTTCTTGTGTCAACTCGGTCAGACGATTTACAAGTGCAACAAGCCGGAGGTCTGCCGGGCTTAATTTGCCTTTATTAACATTTTTGCAATCTCCGCAATCGTACACCCTTTATCCATCGCCACCTTTCGCATATATTCATATGCGCTCTTTTCCGTCATGGCTCGCCTTGTCATCAAAATGTTCTTGGCCTTGTCCACTGACTTCCGTTCCTCCAGCGCAGCCTTTGCCACATCATGCTCTGTGTTAAGTCTCTGTATTTTTTTATATTTGCTGATTGCAATCTCGATTGCAGGAATCAGTGTGTTCTCATCAATGGGCTTTGTGATGCAGCCCATAACATCTGCTTCCACGGCCTTATCTGCAATCGATTTGTTGCAGTAAGCCGTCAAAAGAAGGACAAAGCCGGCAAGCTTCTCCCGATTTATAATGGCCGCTGCCTCCAGACCGTCTAAAATCGGCATTTTGATATCCAGAATGATAAAATCGGGTCTTTCTTTTTTGCAAATTTCAATGGCGTCAAAGCCGTCACTGGCGTCCCCAACAACCTCATAGCCGTTGAGCTCTAAAATTTCTCTAATATACATTCGGTTCAGAGGCTCATCGTCCGCCACAACAACTCGATGCATATCTCCTCCTGTACATAGGGATTTCAGTTACAATAATACAAATACATTCTACCGAAATTAAGAATAATTGTCAAGTCTCACATAGCAGCCAGCAGGCAAGGGGTTTTAGGAAAAAAGAATAAAACGCCTAAAATGTCTTGCTGCGGTTCCACACCCCGGGGAAATGGGGCATGGCGGCCGCAGGGGTGGTGCATGCGGCCGCCATGTGGTTTTTGTTATTTAGTAGCTCCTTTTCGGATAGCGATTTCGCGCTTACGCTCCTCGGCGTACTTTTCGAAGGCCGCTTCCCTTTCAAAGAACTCAATGCTTTCGACATTGTACTTTTTATTCAAGTGAATGGCGTCAAACTTACACTTGGTGGTGCAAACACCGCAGCCGATGCACTTGTTCGGATCAACAACGACCGCACCGCATCCCAGGCAGCGTAGGGTCTCCTTCTTGAGCTGTTCCTCTGTGAAAGTAACGCGCTCGTCGCAGAAGCCGCTGCGCTTGTCCTCGTTATGTGCCGGGCGCTGGCGAGGCGTGTTGTCAAAGCCGGCAACGATGGCATCCTTATCCAGGTTGCTCTTATCAAGCGCCTTAAATATGCGGCGATTCCGTCCAATGGTCAGGCTCTGGCCCTCCCAGACAAAGCGATGGATGGAGATTGCGCCTTCCTTGCCTGCCGCAATTGCATCAATCGCATACTTCGGTCCGGTATAAACGTCGCCGCCGACGAAAACGTCAGGCTGGGCGGTCTGGTAGGTAAGGCTGTCGGCAACGGCGGTGTCTCCGCGTCCAAGCTCAACCTTGCTGCCTTCGAGCAGCTTGCCCCAGTCGATGGACTGCCCGACAGAGAGGAGAACATAGTCTGCAGCAACGATCATCGTGTCGTTTTCGTCGTACTTGGGTGCAAACTTGTTCTCAGAATCAAATACGGATACGCACTTTTTGAACTCAACGCCGGTGACCTTGCCGTTTTCAACAACGATACGCTTCGGGCCCCAGCTATTGTTAATCGCGATTCCCTCGCTTTTTGCTTCCTCAACCTCTTCAGGAAGCGCGGGCATTTCCGCCGCGCTCTCAAGGCAGTACATTGCGGTGCTGGCTGCTCCGATGCGGGTGGCTGTGCGCGCCACATCGATGGCAACGTTGCCGCCGCCGATGACAACGACCTTGCCGGAAAGTTTTTCGCTCTTGCCGAGGTTCACATTGCGGAGAAGCTCAACGCCGGTGATAACGCCCTTTGCGTCCTCTCCTTCGATTCCGAGATTGCGCCCGGCCTGTGCGCCGATTGCAAGGTAAAAAGCTTCAAAGCCCTGTTTGCGTAAATCGTCAAGTGTAAGGTCCTTGCCGACCTCGACACCGCACTTGAATGTAACACCCATCTGACGAAGAACGTCGATTTCAGCCTCGATGATCTCCTTTTCCAGACGGAAGGACGGGATGCCGAGCGTCATCATGCCGCCGAGCTTGTCTTCCTTTTCAAACACAGTGACCTGATAGCCGTCGGCCGCGAGATAATATGCGCAGGAAAGTCCCGCAGGGCCGGAGCCGATGATTGCAATGGGCTTGCCGTAATCGTGGAGCTTTTCGGGAATAAAGCGCTTGTCTGCGTGCAGCTCCTGATCGGCAATAAACTTCTTGATCTCGTCAATGGCAATGGCCTCGTCGAGTTCGGCGCGGGTGCATTCGCTCTCGCAGTCATGCGGGCAGATTCGTCCGCAGATTGCCGGGAACGGGTTCTCCTTTTTGATGAGCTCCAGCGCGTCAAGATACTTGCCCTGTGCTGCCAGCTTTATGTAGCCCTGAATGGCAATGTGTGCGGGGCAGGCGGTCTTACAGGGGGCTGTTCCAGTGGGCACGACGTTTTCGCGGTTGTCGCGGTAGTCGGGGTTCCACTTCTCAGGACCCCACTCGGTATCTCTGGGAAGCTCAGCGAACTTATATTCAATGGGCGTCTCCGTGCAAAGCTTTTGTCCAAGCTTTAGGGCGTTGTTGGGGCAGTATTCAACGCACTGTCCGCAGGCCACACATGCGTCCTTATCGACCTCGGCCTCATAGTTGCTGCGAGAAGCGTCGGGGGTGTTGAAATACTGCGTTGCGCCCAGTGCAAGGCAGGTGCCGGGCAGACAGTTGCAGATCGCAACGGATACGCCATTTTGCAGAGTAGTAATCTGATGGACACAGCCGAGTTTTTCAAAGTGCTCAAGCTTTTCATAGGCTTCTTCCTTTGTAATCTTTTGACCACGGCCGTTTGCGATAAACATATCCGCACCCATGCCAAGGAACATGCACATTCCCGCCTCAAGATCGCCCGCGCCTTCATGCATAAAGCGACGCACGCGGCGGCACTGACAGGGCAGAAGTGCAATGTGGTTCTTGTTGGCTTCGATGTAGTAGCTCACGCGCTCAAAGTCTGCCTGCTCCACGTCCGTGGGAATTGCTTTTTCAACGGGGATTGCGCGCATAACGCCCGCGCCCATGGGGATTCCGTCGATGGTGGTTGAGTAGGATTTTGTGGCGTGTCCTTCGAACGCAACGGGAACTTCTGGATGCTCCTCACAGAACTTCTCATTGACAAGCATGAACTCGAAGATGCCGGGCGCATAAACCAGCATCATGAATATCTCCATGCCATACTTCTCGACCTTGGCAATGACGCCGATGTCCGCCAGCTCGCGCAGAATCTCAAGCGCCTTTTCCTCCGAAAATCCGGTTGCTTCCGCGACGTTTTCGACAAACGCAGGTGATAAAAGGTCCATAGACATCAGGACGGATATCTGATCGTCCGTCATCCATTTTTCAAAAGCCTTGTACTCTGCGCAGTTTTCGTCGATAGGGTAGTGACCATTGCTGATTTTTATGCACAAATCGATTAGGTTTTGCCTTGCCGCCATAGTTACTCCTCCAATTTCTATTAGGTCGCTTTTTTGTGCGTGTTTTCAAAAGCCGTTCCATCTGTGAGTATAGCAAGAATAACCAGAAAAGAAAAGAAAAAAATACATCGATTGGCAAACTTTGCTACCACTGAATACGGTTTTGCAAAACAGGCCCAAGGCGGTCAAGCACAAACTGTGCCCAACCGCCTTGAATTGTTCTTTTTTCCGGTGTTGCCTAAAAGCTTAACGGGAGGAGATGCGCGCCGTCCGATTTCCAAGGAGGGTTGCCCATTCTGTTTCCAGGGCTGCCCAGTTGCGAACCTCTCGAAGCTCTGTCCACTTTTCATATAGGAAGCCCGAACCCTCCATGACCTTTTCATAATGGTGAGAGTTTGTGGCCTCCTGTATTGCCCCGTAATACCAAGCGCCGGTATCGCTGTTGTCCGGCCAGATCACCATATTCGGCAGGAGATAATCCTTGCTGGGCGTGCGGCCCAGGATGCGGTTCATTCCGGTGGCAGCCTCGGCGCGGGTGATATAGTTGTTGGGCCTGAATGTCCCATCGGGATAGCCCTCCAACAAGCTGTTCATGACGGCGCTGTTAATGTTGCCTGCCGCCCAGTGGCCTGAGATGTCGTTAAACTGATCGGGACCTTCATACTTTGTCTCATAGAAGCGGCTGAGCAGGGCCGCGAACTCCGCCCGGGTGATGGGCGCATTTGGCTCAAACCTGCCGTTGTCGCGCCCCTTCAAAACGCCGGCCTTTGTAAGGGTCGAGATGGCGTTGTTATACCAAACGCCGGAGGACACATCGGTGTAATTGTTTGTCTGGCTCCAGTGTTTCGTGCGGGAGGCATCCGTCAGCATACGGAAGAAGATGGTTGCCATCTCCGCCCTTGTGATGTTGGCACCGGGATGGACAAGGCCATCGTTGCGCCCGATAATATAGGCGTAGTGGTCAGCCTTCTCGAGCTCCGGCAAGGGACCTGTTGGAACCTCAGTCTCCGGGATTTCGATGTCGGGGATGTAACCCCCGCCGGTCACTTCACCATAGAAAACCCAGTCAACCTCGCCCTGCAGCCCCGCCAGCTCGTTTCCGGCCTTTTTGTCGACCACCAGCCTGACTGTGAGCATCCTGCTCTGGTTGTTGTCAAAGCTGCCAAGGGACACTCCGGCGCCCAGGGTATCGCTCGATAGGAGTGTGCCGCCGTTATAGACATTCAGCTTGACGTTATCATTGTTAAGGAGTTCTTCATAGTCGTTCCCCGAGCCGTTTCTTTGCTGGGTTTCAGCCAACGGCGGCTCAACCCTCAGGCTGATTTGGGCAGTCTGGTTGCCGATATTCGTGGCCCGAACCACAATTTGCTGCTCTATGGTATCGCCGGGCATGACGTTTTTCATGTTCACGAACAAATCATTTTCGGCGCCTACCGTGTTTGAAAACTCAAAGGCCTGGGTGCTGCCGTTCAAGGTGACGGTGGGGTCGCTGGTTTGGGAGAAGGCCAGGATGCCGGCGCCCGCAGAAAGGGCAATGACCAGCGCAGCGACAATCAGGATGCGTAGTTTCTTCTTCACGATGCGCCACCTCCTAACGTTTCATCCTCGTTCACAGTTACAGGCCAGACCCCCGTTACCGCAGCTGCGGGGCGAGCCTGCACGGCGTCTGCAATGACGTCCAGCCGAACGGGCTTGCCATTATAGGTTAAACTGATGTGGTCGCCGTCAGGGATAAGCGAAGCGGTTGCTCCGTTAACCGGCACGATGTTTTTGTAATAATAGTAGCCGTCGCCGCCGTCAAACCATCCTTCCCCAGTATTCAGTTTGAATCCCAGCTCAACGAGGCTCACCTGTTCGCCTTGAATCTCACCGTCCCCATCCACAATCATGGGGATGAGGGCTACGCGGACATAGGCATCCACGTTTTGCGGATTCTCCGGGTTTTGGATTATAATTGAGGTCTTTGCGGTGTTTCCGGCGTCAAAGGTCTCCTCAATCTCCACATCAACCTTGCCGAGGGTGAAGGTGTTGACGATGGGACTGGTTTCGGAAATCAGCCAGGCGAGGGAGGCCCCGGCCAGGGTCAACATTAAGCCGATGAGGATTGCCGCAGCAGGCAGGCTCTTAAAAAGCAATCGCTTTCTGTTTGGCTGTTCCATTTATGCCGCCCCCTTTCCTATGTTCTTCACCGCTTCGCTGTCGCCCAGCCAGTTGATTGTGTTGCGGCTATTCGTAAATGTTGCTTCCGGGGTAGTTGTGCCGACGCCAACGTTCGCACTTCCTCCGCCGTTCGGCGTATACTGCCAAGACCAGCCGCCGCGCTCAGTGACGGTGTAGCCGCCCTTGGGCAAATCGTGAATCGTTACGCTGGCCGTAGTACCATCACCGAAATCCTCAGGATGTATGGCAACTGTCATGGAAAAATTATTGCTGCCTGTAATCTCGAAGATGAAGCTCTGCGTTGGTGTGCTGTCCACAGACTTTTTGATAGTGAGGTTCCCCGTTTGCGGTAACTGCTGATATGTGTTGGTAACAGTTACAGAGTCTGCAGGCCCTGTAACTGCCTCTTTGCTGAAACTTGTACCGAGGTGTTTGTATCCGGAAATATTAGGGGCGGTTATTTCCTCTATGGAGTAGATTAAACCCGTTGGTGGGAGAAATGTTTGCTCAGTATTCGCTACCTTAAATACAGCGGTGCCGCTTAAGGTTGACGCTTCGACAGTCACTGTAGCTTCAGCCACAGCGTTATTATTTGCGTCTTTAAGCACAAATTTAACCTGATATCCATTCAATAACGCTTTCCGCTCTTGCTGCGCAACGCCCTCTAGACCCGCTATCGTCTTCGTTATGGAAATACCGTTTGATTCATAATAGAGACTTAACACATGTGCTCTGTTGGGCAGCAGCGTTATGGATGCTCCGCCGGTATATGCTTTACCATTCAGCTCCGCTCTGTCCAGCGCCATGTTATCGGGAGCGTTTCCTGCGGCAATAACGCTGTTTGGCGCAGCTGCTCCGGTTTGGTCGCTTGCTGACAGGTGCTGTCCATTCACATAATACTCAATGCGGTAAGCAATATCTTCGCTGAAGCTGATGTCGTCAATCAAGTTGCCAACTGTGTATTTATCGGAACTGTTCGGATTTTTTCTGTCAAAGGCTGTTTCACCCGCGGCGAAAAAGAACCGCGTTAAATATTGGTCCCCGGGAACACTGTAACTGCCTCCTACGCTATACCACTTAGTGTTATCATGGGATTGCCTTGAAACATAGTAGCTAAAGGTCTTAGTTTTATATGTGATTTGGTAATACCCCTCTGTACGACCGCTTACTAAGGTATTCACGTCTGTTTGGTTCAATATGACACCATCGACA
>CAYXNK010000055.1:12157-12379 GCA_964466395.1 uncultured Oscillospiraceae bacterium
TTTGCCGCCGCAATCACGACATACATCGTGTCTTCTTCACCTGGCTTGGCTCCTCCTCCCGGCTGATTTCTGCCGCGATGAGACAGGCTCCAGTAGAGAGAGGCTCCGGGCGTGGTCAAAACATCCTGATACAGGGTGCCAGCCGCTTCTGCGTTCAGCTCGGCAAACTGGAGACCCTCCGCCGCCACATCGGTATTAAACTGCTGTCTAACGCTGTTAAGG
>CAYXNK010000056.1:0-12375 GCA_964466395.1 uncultured Oscillospiraceae bacterium
GTCCTCCCGAGCCAGGTCACCCAGGGCAACGATTCCCACGAGAACCCCGTTATCTGTGACCGGAATGCGGCGGATTTGGCTGTTACCCATGCGCTCTGCCACCTTATCCGCATCCTCAAAGGGGGAAGCGGTCACCAGATTACGCGTCATCACCTCTGAAACCCGCATGTTCTGCAGGTCGGACTCTCCCGCAACGCAGCGGAGCACAATGTCCCGATCCGTCAAAATTCCTTTAAGCCGGTTTTTGTTGTCCTTCACTGGCAGGGAACCGATGTTGTTCTGCTTCATCAGTCTGGCCGCCGCCACAACAGGCTCATCCTCGCCGATGGAAATTACATGGTCTGTCATGATGTCGCAAATATTCATGCTACTCCTCCTTATTTTGTCATGTAAACTGCCGACAAAATAAGTATCGTCCCCAGCCTTATGAATTATTCGCCTTCTATTAAAAATAGTAAAAACAAAACAATCGATGTTCACCCCTCCTGCACCAGCTCTTTTAGAGCGGGACCTGCCGCCTCGGCAAAGTAGCGAACGGCATTTAAGGCCTCCTCCAGCGTATTTCCGCTGCTGCCCACCTCGAGAATCAGCGAACCTGTCGATAGATGTTGGTTATACCGCTCCTTTTTCAACGCAATGGGGCGGCAGAGACTGGGGTGCTTCTTCACAGCGGCTGACTGAAGATAAAGGGCAAAGCGCAGGTTCTCCTGCCACTGGGGGTGGGCAAGACCGTTCTCCCCTGTTCCCGCCAGTAGCATCAGTTGGGCGCTGGGCTTTCCGCTGCCCTCCGCCACGGTCTTATACACCACGTCTCCCTCGCCGATGGCGTCTCTATGGATGTCCAAGACTACGGAAATGCTCGGATGCTCCTCCAGATACTTCTTCACGGCGTACTCGCTTCGGCCATAGCTGCCCGTGTAGCTGGGATAATCGTAAACTCCCGTATCGTGGAGCACGGACAGGCCATAACTCTCCAAACAGGCGGCAAGCTCGTCCCCCACACGGATGGTGCTGTATTCCGGCTCCTGAGTTCGGAAGTTGTCAGAGCTTAAATATTGGCTCGTCTCGTCTGGGGTATAGGCCTCGCTGCCGTGGGTATGTATAATCAAAATCTGCGGCCCTTCGGCGTTCAGACGCACGGAGGTCCCCTCTGCCACCAGTCCCATTAAGTCCAGCTCAAAGCCCGTGCTGTTCGTGATGACCATTCCCCCCGCAATGGTGGTGGGAAGAACCGTTTTGGGCGGCTGCACAGGCGTCTCTTCCTCCGCCTCCGGAAGCTCTACCTGGGAGGGAAAGGGCGGAAGTCCGCCAAAGGCCCCGGGAAGGGGCGACTCCCCCTCCCCTGTCTCCGGCAGGTTCTGCTCAAGCGCCGTTTTCAGCATGGAGGGAGACAGGCCGCGCTCCTCGGCCAATCGCGCCAGCAGCCCACGCGTTTGGGGATTGCTCACCGCCAGATGCACCGCAAAAAAACCCAGGATGACCAGAATCGCAGTGACAATGCCTTTCCTGATTTTCACGAAGTCCCCCCTCTCCCGTTCTTTTGATTTTATGCACAGCCCCTCCCGATGATACCAAAAACCGGAGGGGAAAAGCACGCAACGAGACCTTTGCAGGCTGTCAAGTCCCTCGACCGCCTCGTAAAAACACTTTACATAATGAAAAGTTATTGACAACCTTCTTGCATTTTTCTACAGCTTTCCCCTCTTTTCCACACCCAACTCATAAAATGTCTGGCATACCCCACACACAAGATATAGCGTAAAACCCTTGATAATCCTAGCTTTTTTAGCACCATATCGCGTATATGTGTACAATCCATTATTATCACACTGTCATTTTGTACAAAATTCCTATTGTTTTTTGCACACAAAAATGAATATAATTATGTCACAAACTAGAATACCAGAGTTATCCTTGGAATTGCGTTTCATCGGCATAATTCACTTGATTTGGAGCGTGTTATGAAAAAATTGTTATTTAAGAACATTTCCATAATATGCGCTGTCTGTTTGGTGATTGGCATGGTTGGCGGCTTTGCAAGTGCAGAGGATGAGGAGGCGATAGATTTTATCTTCGAGCCTCAGGAATATGTCTCCATGTACATGAACGGAATTAAAATGACCGACGGTTATAAGGTCGAGGATACCACCTATATTTCCGTTCGCACATTTTTCACAGCAGAAGGAACCCGAACTGACATCAAATGGGATGCGGAAACCTCCACGGTTACCATCCTGGACGATGACCTCCAGTTCAGCGTTTCTGCCGGCGCAAATTACTTCACCGTCAACGACCGCAGCTTTTACCTCCCCTATGGGGCGCTGCTCATCGATGGTGCCATCTGCCTGCCTGTCCGCGAGCTCGCCCGTGTCTATGAGGCCGAAGTGGAGTGGGACGAGGAGACAAAATCCGTAAACATCAGCGCGGATCGGCGCATCAGGCTGGAGACCGCGGAAAACACCTATGTAAAGGACGACCTCTATTGGCTTGCCCGCCTGATTGCCGCAGAGTCCGGCAACCAATCCCTTGAGGGCAAGATTGCCGTTGGAAACGTTGTCTTGAACCGTGTTGCCGACCCCACCTGCCCGGACAGCGTCTATGCCGTCATCTTTGACAGCAAATTTGGCGTTCAGTTCAGCGTGACCCAAAACGGCACGATTTACAACGAGCCCAATGAGGAATCCCTGATAGCCGCGAAGATTTGCTTGGAGGGCTACAGCCTTGTGGATGACTCCATCTACTTTGTCAATCCTCAGATTGGTGTAACCGCATGGTTTGCCAACACCCGTGTGTTTATCACCAGCATTGGTGAGCACGATTTCTATGCATAGTGGTAGATTTAAACGGAATAATATGTTAATATACAGGGTGTATCCTTCGATACACCCTGTTTCATTTCACCGGCCTTCCGGCAGGGCGCTCTTTTCCCCCATCAGCGGGATTATCTCAGATGCCGCTGTTTTCTCGGCCATGATCTCGGCCAAAACACAAATTTAAGCTCTGCAAACCGGAGGTATGACACCATGCAACAAATCTTATTAGGCGGCGCAAAAGCCCTTGGCCTTACCCTCACGCCCGAGGCGCTTGTGCGCTTTGAGCAATACTACGGCCTCCTGACCGAAAAAAACGCCGTCATGAACCTGACCGCAATTAAGGGGGAAGAGGATACGGCGCGGCTCCATTTTTTGGACTGCCTTGCCCTGCAGAGCCTTGTTGACTTTTCCGGTGCCTCGGTGATTGATGTGGGCACCGGCGCGGGCTTTCCCGGTCTGCCCTTGAAAATTGTAGCGCCGGACATTTCTCTAACCCTGTTGGACAGCCACCAAAAGCGCGTCTCCTTTCTGGAGGAGGTCTGCGCCGCCCTTTCCTTTGAGGATGTGCACTGTCTGGCAGCCAGAGCGGAGGATGCGGCGGCAGACATTGGCGGCAGCTTTGACTTTGCCCTTTCCCGTGCAGTTGCCCGCCTGAACATTCTCTGCGAGCTCTGCCTGCCCTTTGTCCATGTGGGCGGCTCCTTCATCGCCATGAAGGGTCCCACCTGTGAGGATGAGGTGCAAGAGGCGCAGAAGGCCATTGCAATCCTTGGCGGAAAAAAGCCGCGGGTTCTGCACTACACCATCCCGGGAACGGATATTACCCACAGCGCCGTAATCATTGAAAAAATAAAGCCCACGCCCGCTCTCTATCCCCGTCAGTTCGGTCGAATCAAAAAAGCGCCCCTCTAAAAATATTTTGCCGCAAAGGAGAGTTTGCCATGTCTGTAATTACCCTGACCAGCCAAAACTATGAAGCTGAGGTAGCAACCTCTGATAAGCCTGTTTTAATCGACTTTTGGGCCAGCTGGTGCGGCCCCTGCCGCATGATTGCCCCGGTCATTGACGAAATCGCCGCAGAGCGCAGCGATATTAAGGTCTGCAAGGTCAATGTGGACGAGGAATCCCAGCTTGCCTCCCGCTTTGGCGTGATGAGCATTCCTACCCTGGTTGCCTTGGAGGGTGGTCAGGTCAAAAACCAGGCCGTCGGCGTTGTGTCCAAGGACAACATCCTTGCAATGTTTTAAACTGAAAATCCACCTCTGTCAGAACAGGGGTGGATTTTTTTCTAATTACAGGGTCAGGCTTCCGTTGTCGTCCTGAAGCAGGATGAAAATCTTCTCCTGCTCGCCGGTCTGGGCATTCACATAGATTAGATAGCGCTGCTCGTTTTGATCTTGGCATAGAAATTCATAACAAAACAGCTCGTTCTTTCCGGCACTGGGGATAATCACCTTGTTGGTTTCCAGAAGGGTGGTATCCGTGGGAACCTTGCCAGCGGCCTCCTCCTGGGTGATGCTTGCCTTTGGTGTCTCCCGCTCTCTATGGTTTTTCAGGTAGCCTGTCGCCTCAAAGCTGACCAGGGATCCGTCGTCCAAGGCGATACCCACTTTAATCAGGTCGGGGTAACAGACCACACCGTCCTGCTCATAGGCGAAGTTTGCTGTGAGCACATTGTTTGCAATCATATAATAGCTCTCACGCATGCTGGTGTAGCCCCGGCGCTCCAGGAATTTTCTTGCCGCATCCAGCGCTTCCTTGGGGCTGAGCTGTGCCTGCTGCACCGCGTGGTCTCCCACAACCTGGTACACGATTCCGCCCTTTTTGCTCACGGTAAGCCGGGCGACGCTTTCTTTTATTTTTGTCTCGTAGCAGAGGGATTCAATGTCTGCCATCAGCTCTCCCGTGGGGTAGACCTGCTCAGGGCGCATCCCGAGGAATTTTGCGGCGGCGTCTCGCCCCTCCGACTCAGAAATCTCCTTCTTCCCCTCCAGCATCAGGGGGGCTATCCCCTCCAAATGCTCGGAAAAAGGCCCGTCATAAATCAGGACCGGCACCTCGGGGAACTCCTGCTCTACGGCGTTCATGTTGTCGCCCAGGGTCTGAGGAATGAACTCTCCCTCCCGCTGGTCAAAATTTGCAATCGTAATGGCATATTGCTCCATGCTCAAAAGTCCGCTGCCCAGCTCGTTCTGCAGGGCATTTAGGTTCTGCGCCAGCAGGCTTGCCGTCTCGGAAAGGGCGCGGAGATTGTCCTTTTCCTCCTGACTGAAACCCTCTCCCTTTGCTGCCTTACGGGACAGGCTGAAGGCATAATCCCCCACCCGGCCGATAAAGCCCGTAGTTTTCTCCAGCTCTGTTGCGGAATAGGGCAGGATGCCCATGGCCATCTTCACGTTCTGCGTCTTACCGTAGACCTCGGTGCAGACAGCTCCTGCCATGGAGGGGCTTGTGACCATCAGGCTTTTTCGCAGGGCAGTGTCCATATCGCTGACTCCTGAGACGAACTCCGCAAGGGCATGGCGATAGTTTGCGGAGATGTAAAGCTCCTGCTGATCCAGCTTCTGCTTGGTGACAACGGCATAGGCGGTAATCGCCACACTGAACACCAAAAGCAAGGAAATAATTGTGATTGCCGTTTTTCTTTTCATAGAACCTCCCCCCGCGCCCCGAGGCGCAGTTTCATGTTTTTGTTTAGGAGAGCGTGGCAATGCGCCCGTCCCGGTCTCTGCCGGTTTTAAAACGGCAAACACCCCTTTTGTGCATATTTTTACACAAAAGGGGTGTTTTACTTATGCTAAATTCTTGATGCTTTGGCTTATTTTTCTGTTACAGCGCCGCCCTCAGCTTCTCGATGCCGATTTTGAGCCGCCTGACCGTTTCCTCCCGACCCAGAATATGGCAGATTTCCACCGCGCCGCCGGGAGTTACGGCCTTGCCCGCCGCGGCAATGCGAACCGGCCACATGAGGGTGGCGTTTTTGACCTCCAGCTTTTCGGCAAAACCAATCAGCAGGTCGTGGATTTCCACTTCCGTCCAGGCAGCCATGGCTTCGAACTCCGGGAGCACCTTCTCCAACATCTCCTGAGAGACGGCTGAATCGGTTTTTGACTTTTTATTGGTAAAAAGTGCAACATCATAGTCAGGAAGATCGTCAAAGAAATCAAGCTTCTCGGGAATGTCTGCAAGCTTTTCCGTTCTGGGCTGCAGAATCGGGGCGAACAGAGAGATATTAATCGCCGGACTCTTCACGCTCTGGCGGATGAAGGGCGCGGCAATGGCTGTGAAGCGCTCGGGCGCCAGCGCCTTAATATATTCGGCGTTAAAATAGGTCAGCTTCGCCAGGTCGAAGATGGCCGGGGACTTGGAGATTCCGCCAAGGTCAAAGACCTCACAGAGCTCCGGCAGGGTGTAAAGCTCCCGTTCTCCCCCGGGACTCCAACCCAAAAGGGCAACGTAGTTTAAGATTGCCTCGGTCAGATAGCCCTGGGCGATGAGATCCTCATAGCTGGGGTCGCCGTGGCGTTTGCTCATCTTGTTCTGCTGGTCGCGCATCACAGGTGAACAGTGGATATACTTGGGAACCGTCCAGCCAAAGGCCTCGTACAGCAGATTGTATTTGGGCGTGGAGGCCAGATATTCGCTGCCCCGCACCACATGGGTAATGCCCATCAGATGGTCGTCAATCACGTTTGCAAAGTTATAGGTAGGCAACCCATCGGATTTCATCAGGACGTTTTCGTCCAAGGTCTCGTTGGGAACCGTAATCTCGCCAAAAATTTCGTCCTTAAAGGTGGTCGTTCCGGCTTTTGGAATCCGCTGACGAATGACAAAATGTTCGCCGGACGCTGCCCGCCGGTCAGACTCCTCCTTGGAGAGGCTGGCACAAGGGTTTTCCACCTTGGCGAAGGCGGCTGTCTCCTCTTCGCCCTCGGTTTTTTCACAGAAGCAGCGATATGCGCTGCCCTTTTCCAAAAGAAGCTCTGCATAACGGCCGTAAAGCTCCTTCCGCTGTGTCTGGATATAAGGCCCCACGGGGCCACCCACGTCCGGGCCCTCGTCGTGGACAAGGCCGCAGTCCGCCATCGTCTTATAAATCACGTTCACTGCGCCCTCAACCAGTCTACCCTGGTCGGTGTCCTCAATGCGGAGGATAAATTTTCCCCCTTCTTTTTTTGCAATTAAATAGGTATAAAGCGCCGTGCGGAGATTGCCCACATGCATATAGCCCGTGGGGCTAGGGGCAAAGCGCGTCCGCACCTCTCCTTTGGGAATGCGGTTTTCCATATCCTCAAACCAGTTCATGTCCATCGTCTCATTTTCTCCTTCGTTCGCCGTAAATAACACTTAGCGGCCACGGATTGTTGTCCTACATATATTATTTTATATGGCGGGGATTGTCAAGAAGCCTTAAATTGTGGTAGAATAATATGATTAGACTCAAATAATTTTATCTGTGAGGCTTTGCAATGGCACATTGTATTTCTGAAAAAATGCTTGAACTAACAACAAAAAACTCCGCAGTCCGCGCCATGTTTGAGGAGGGCAACCGACTTGCCGCCCTGTATGGCCGCGAGAATGTCTATGATTTTAGCCTGGGAAATCCCTATTTCCCCGCGCCCCCAAAAATCAAGGATGCGATTTTGGATATCCTGGAGCATGAGCCCTCCACCATGGTACACGGCTACATGTCAAACGCCGGTTATCTCGATGTGCGCGAGGCTCTGGCCGCTTCGTTAAACCGCCGCTTCGGAACTTCCTTCACCGCGGGAAACCTCATTATGACATCGGGGGCGGCAGGCGGCCTTAACGTGATTTTGAAAACCCTTTTAAATCCCGGGGATGAGGTCATTGTTCTTGCCCCCTATTTTCTGGAATACGGCAACTACATCCGCAATTACGATGGCATTGTCCGTATCGTTCCCCCCAATCCTCCCAGCTTCCAGCCGGATGCCGCGGCGATTGAGGCAGCCATCACGCCCAACACAAAGGCCGTCATCGTAAACACCCCCAACAACCCCACGGGCGTTATCTATTCCGAAGACTCCATCCGCGCCATCGCCGCTGTGTTGGAGAAAAAGCAAGAGGAATACGGCCACCCAATTTTCCTGCTCTCAGACGAGCCTTACCGCGAGCTTGCCTATGATGGGATTGAGGTGCCTTGGCTGACGAAGTTGTACCCCAACACCATCGTGAGCTACAGCTGGTCGAAGTCTCTCTCCCTGCCCGGTGAGCGCATCGGCTATCTCATCATCCCCTTCGAGGCAACGGAATCTGCACTGATTTTTGACGCGGCCTCCATCGCAAACCGGGTGCTGGGCTTTGTCAATGCCCCCTCCCTGATGCAAAGAGCCGTCATGCACTGCCTGGAGGAGTCCACGGACATCGCCGCCTATGACGAGAACCGCACCCTGCTCTGCACCGCCCTGCAGGCCGCGGGCTTCGACTGTGCAAAGCCTGCCGGTGCCTTTTACATGTGGGTGAAAACTCCCGGCAGCGACCAGGATTTTGCCGACCGCGCAAAGCAATACAACATCCTTCTCGTCCCCGGCTCCGCCTTCGCCTGCCCCGGCTATGTCCGCATTGCCTATTGTGTGGGCCGCCAGACCATTGAGGGCGCGATTCCCGCCTTCAAAAAGCTTGCCAAGGAGCTTGGACTCTAATACGTTAAGAACGAGGTTTTTTGATATGGAAGGGAACACAGCACCGAAAAAGACCATATTCAGCGGCATCCAGCCCTCAGGAGATTTAACGCTCGGCTCCTATTTGGGCGCAATCAAAAACTGGGTTGCCCTGGCTGATGAATATCACTGCTATTACTGCATTGTGGATATGCACGCTATCACAGCCCGCCAGAATCCGGCGGAGCTGCGGCGTCGCACGCTAAACCAGCTGGCGCAATACTTAGCCTGCGGCTTAGATCCGGAAAAGAACACCATCTTCATCCAGAGCCACGTCTCTGCCCATGCGGAGCTTGCCTGGGTGCTCAACTGCTACACCATGTTCGGCGAGCTCTCGCGCATGACCCAATTTAAGGACAAGAGTGCAAAAAACGCCGACAACATCAACGCCGGCCTTTTCACCTACCCTGTGCTTATGGCTTCTGACATCCTGCTCTATCAGGCAGACCTTGTCCCCGTGGGCGAGGACCAGAAGCAGCACGTGGAGATTACCCGTGACATTGCCACACGCTTCAACGGGGTCTATGGGGATGTGTTCACCATTCCCGAGCCCTTCATCCCCAAGGTGGGCGCACGGATTATGAGCCTGACCACACCGGAAAACAAGATGTCCAAGTCTGACCTGGACCCCGGCGGTTGCATCTACCTCATGCAAAAACCCGAGGAGCTGATGCGCGCCTTCAAGCGCGCTGTGACGGACAGCGAGACCTCCGTTCGCTTTGACCCCGCCGCAAAGCCGGGGGTTTCAAACCTCATGCAGATTTATTCCGTTGCCACTGGCCTGAGCTTTGCCCAGATTGAGGCGGATTTTGAAGGCAGGGGCTATGGCGACTTTAAGACCGCCGTGGGTGAGTCCGTTGTGGAGCTTTTGCGCCCAATCCGCGAGGAGGCCGAGCGCTTAATTTCCGACAAGGCCTATCTGGAGGAAATCTACCGCACCGGCGCGGAGGCAGCCTCCCGCGCGGCGTATAAGACCCTGCGGAAAGTCTATAAAAAGCTTGGCTTTGTAGCGCGGTAACACGGCTACTTCTGAGGCAAACCCATCGCCCCCTCTATTGCTTTACCTGCGTATTCTGCAGCGAAAGGACTATTTTTCATGCTTTTAGATACTGAGCTTGCAATCAGACTTCTGATTACTGTCGCGGCGGCCTTTATCATCAGCTTTGCCGCAACCCCCATTGTCAAGGCCTTTGCCCAAAAGGTCGGCGCAATGGATGTTCCCAATGACGAGAGGCGGGTTCATAATCACCCGATTCCCCGAATGGGAGGACTTGCCATCTTTTTGGGCTTTCTGCTGAGCGTTCTGCTCTTTGTGCCGATTGGCCCTCAGCTTCAGGGCATTCTCTTAGGCTGTGTTATCATTGTTGCCACCGGCGCTGTTGACGACATTGTCTCCATAAACCCCTGGGTCAAGCTGTTCATGCAGTTTCTCGCTGCTCTCGTTGCTGTTTTGCATGGGGTCGAGATTAACATTCTTGCAAACCCCGCCTTCTGGAGCGAGACAGACCACCTTGTTCTAAACGGCTGGACAATTCCGATTACCCTGCTTTGGATTGTGGGCATCACAAACTCCGTCAACCTGATTGACGGGCTGGATGGCCTTGCCGTGGGCGTCTCTACCATCAGCAGCATTACAATGCTGGTCATCGCCCTTCTGGTTTCAGACGCCAGCGTCGCCCTGGTGCTGGCCGCCCTGATGGGCGGTTGCATCGGCTTTATGCCCTACAACCTAAATCCCGCAAAAATCTTTATGGGGGACACGGGCTCCCTACTCTTGGGGTACGTGCTTGCCACCATGTCCATTCTGGGGCTTTTCAAGTTCTATGCCGTTGTCTCCTTTGCCGTGCCTCTGCTCGCCATTGCCGTGCCCCTTTTGGACACCATCTTTGCCTTTTTCCGTCGGCTGCTCAAGGGGCAGAGCCCCATGCACGCAGACAGGGGGCACTTTCACCACCGGCTCATAGATATGGGCCTGAGTCAAAAACAGGCTGTTGCGGTTTTATACTTCATCAGCGCAGTTTTGGGCCTGGCTGCCGTTGTCATGACCACCAGTGACGAGCTGAAGGTTTTCATCCTCGTCCTGGGCTTTGCAATCTGCGCCCTGCTATGGTTTTTTGTCTATGGAAAACTCCATGCCGGTCACAGAGATACAAAGGCAGAAAAAGCCCCGGAAGAAGATGCCGTGGACAGGCCTGCCACGCTTACGGAGGAAGAGAATGACACCCACTAGGATTATGCTTGTCTTTGGCACAAGACCGGAGGCAATTAAAATGGCGCCCCTTTATTTGGAGCTGAAAAAACGGCCGGAGCTTCAGTGCTTTGCCTGCGTAACCGCCCAGCACAGACAGATGCTGGACGAGGTTCTCAGCTGCTTTGGCATCGTCCCCGACTACGATTTGGACGTGATGCGCGAGGGACAGAGTCTTTCCTATATCACCAGCAGCATTTTAAGCGGCCTTGCTGAGGTTCTGCGGGAGGCGGCGCCCCAGCTCGTTCTGGTACACGGAGACACCACAACAACGTTTGCGGCGGCTCTGGCGGCCTTCTACGCACAGATTCCCATTGGACATGTGGAGGCCGGTCTGCGCACCTATGACCGTTACTCCCCCTTTCCGGAGGAGATGAACCGCTGTCTTGTGGGCAGACTGGCGGAATATCACTTTGCCCCTACGGCACAAAACGCCGAAAACCTCAAAAAAGAGGGGCTTTTCGAAAACATCTTCGTCACCGGCAACACCGTGATTGACGCAATGCAATACACCGTGGGCGACGGCAGCTTCCAAACCCCCGCCCTGCGCGATTTGGACTTTAACGCCCGCCGAGTAGTCACCCTCACCTGCCATCGCCGAGAAAATTACGGCGCGCCTATGGAGAGCATCTTCCGTGCGGTCGTCCGCCTGGCGGAGGAGTTTTCAGATTTGCAATTTGTCTACCCCGTCCATCTGAGTCCCTATGTACGTGAGATGGCGGAAACCTATCTGGGCGGGCGGGAAAACATTCTGCTCATCGACCCTCTGGACGCCGTTGAAATGCACAGGCTCATGGCCAAGAGCTTTTTCGTTATGACAGACAGCGGCGGTCTTCAGGAGGAGGCGCCGGCTCTGGGCAAGCCTGTCCTTGTCCTGCGGCGGGAGACAGAGCGCCCGGAGGCCATTGCCGCGGGAACTGCGGTTCTCGTCGGTGTGGATGAGCAGGAGATTTTTGACCATGCTCACCGTCTGCTCACGGATGAAGTGGCCTATCACCGGATGGCAAGAGCCATTAACCCCTATGGAGACGGTAGGGCCTGTTCGAGAATTGCAGACGCCATCCTGTCTAGCTTTGGGCACAGGGACAAGGCGCCGGAGGACTTCGAGCCATGAAACACAAGACTATCATCGGGATATTGGCAACAGCTGTCCTATTCGTCGGCGTCATCTACCTTGCAACGAACACCGACGACCCCGGCACCCATGTGATCGCCATGCCCTCCCCCACCGTAGGAAATAACGACAGCTCCGAGGCAGACGGCGGCGACGAATATAAAATCACCGCCGAAACCCTTAAGCTCACCTTGAAAACAGTTGAACGCTCCGATAGCTTTTCCCGCGCCTATTCCATAAAAACCTACTGGGAGGGCGGCGAGAGCGATGAAACCATCAAGCATTGGAGCCGGGATGGTAAAACAAGGCTTGTGATTTCCCGGGGGACAGAGGTCAAAAACATTCTGATTCTCGATGACCGCGTCTACATCTGGTACGACGGAGACCAGCGCGCCATGGAGGCCGGACTGTCTGAGGCCAGCGTCAAGCGCGAGACAGACAGGCTCTCTAGGCTTTTGACCTATGAGGACATTTACGCCCTTGACCAGGACGATATTCTTGATGCAGGCTATGTTGACA
>CAYXNK010000057.1:0-12347 GCA_964466395.1 uncultured Oscillospiraceae bacterium
CTGACAAGCAAAAAAATGACCGGCACACCTTGAGAAACGCTGCACTTCCCTTTGTGTGGTGTTGACTTCGTTACTATTTCCTTATTGTATTTGCGTTTGGTTTTTGACCATTTATTTAACAACAAAACACGAGCCTTGTCACTTCATGTAGACATGGCTCGTGTTTTAGCATGTATTTTCTATTTCCCGTTGACAAATCGAAGAAAATCGCTGAAATACGGTGTGGCGCTGTGCTCTGTCTCCCAGCTCAGGGAGATGTAAAAATACCGGTCGCTCACATAGCTCTGCCCCGGAAAGTCCGGGCTTTCCCAGTCGTCCCAGGTTACATCAATTAACACGGGCTCGCTGCCGTCACAGGGGTAGAGGACGTTCCACGCATGGCTTTCTGTCTCGGTTTCGTTGCCAAAAACCCAGGCTGCGTTGATGCCGGCATACTGGGCAACCAGGGCAAAGGCTCTGGCATAGCCCGCGCAGACAGCGGTCTCTTCCTCCTGGGCGAGGACGTTATAGGCCTCCTGCAGCGCCTCATATTTCTCCATCCCCAGCATCAGCTCGGGCTCAAAGCCAATGGGAGAATAGGTGATTTTTCGTGCGATAGAATCGTGTATCCTTTGGGCATAGGCCTTCTCGGACGCAAAGTCCTGAAAGCCGCCAACAGGGACGGGATTTTTCAGGACAAACTCCAGCGCCTCCGCCCTAGCCTCTAGGTCGTAGTCCGCCTTGGTGAAGTTAAGAGTTATTTTCGCGTAAACCCTGTCTGGCGCGCCCTGATCCTCAGTGTACATGTCAAACTCGTTGTAGGCGCTGAACAGATAGTAGCTCATAGCGGTTTCGCAGGCACGGCTCAAAACCCCATATCCGGTTCCATCATCCGTGGCAAGCGCTCTTGTGAGGTGAAAGGAAAAGGAAAACCGGTCGTTCAGAAACTGGTGCAGGACATACTGCGTCACATCATTTTGTGTGCCAAGAGTCGGCGTTTCCTCATAGGAGAGGCTCTGCAACCCCAAAACATCGGGGTGGAGTGCCGGAACCTCAGCTGTCGGCAGGTCATAGTCTGCAGGCATAGGCTCCGGTGCCACCAGTTCAGGGGTCGGACTCGGCGCCGGGGCTAGTGTCTCCGCGGTCACCGGCAAGTTGTCGGGTGGCGAGGTTTGCGCAGCATTCGCAAAAATCAGTGTAAGCAGCATATAGGACGCAAGCGCAAGTGAAATCACCGCTGCTGCGATGAGGGCTGCGAGCATCCAAGGCTTTTTCTCCTTGTGCCGCGACTGCAAAAGGAGGACGAGAGCCCCCAATGCCACGGAGAAAAACAGAACTGCCGCTGTCCATAACGGCATGACAATCCCCCCCTTCGTTCCCGACTGCAGGCACAGGCTTTGCCGCCTAGTCACAGACCGGGACGCATTTTTAATATAAGGTAACACTGCACACAGAACGGCTAGCACAAAAAGCGCAGGCCAGCTTGCACCTTCTCCATCATACATCACAAAAATCCTCGTGAGCAGATAGAGTGTTCGCTGCTGTTTTCGTTTCGTCTTACAAAAAATCTGGCGCCGCAATTTTTCACTTTCCTTTGCGCGGTGTTGCCTTTAGTATAGCAGATATTTTTTTATCTGTGCGGTGGATTAAGAAACGATAATCCATTAATTAATAAAGATTTTTCACGAAAGATTTTTTTGGTCGCTGTAAGTGAGAATGCCAAAGAGAAAAAGACGCTTTCAATGCCTGCGATGAGTATCCGGAATGGCCGGCAAACCACAGGCGTAACGAAGCCTGTGCCCTGATGTTCCGTAAGGACACCCCCGACGCCTACCACGACCCAAAATATCCGGCATTGTCGATATTGAAATGGAGCATTTGGCAAAGTCTCAGCATAGCAAGGAGAAGGGGAGGCCCTTGCGGAAAAAGAAAAGGTCCCAGCAGTCATGAACAGCCGCTTTTCTTTGATTCGAGGAGCTTTAAATGATATAATGTCCACGCAGCAGACACTATATCATTTAAATGCATATACCAAAACATCGCTGTGCGCCTTTGGTATAATAATTAAAATAAGGAAAGGCAGGTCACCGTTGGCGGGAAGCCAATTCGGGATTGCTATGAGGCCACCGGTCGTGCCAAGGCATATGATTATATGCTGACGTTGGCTAGGAGCAGAGATATCCGACTTTCCGAGGATGCTGTTCTGCGGCTGCACCATCTGTTTTACAGCGGTATTGATGAAGAAAGGGCCGGGTGCTACCGCACTGGGCAAGGATTCATCACCGGAACCGAATATATTCCTCCTACGGCGGAGGAAGTGCCGGAGCTTAAGCAGGCCTTTGTATATCCCTAGGACGTGAAATATGGCGTATGTATTCCCAGAACAGATGATCCGCACTCGTGACATGGATTGCTGAGCTACTTACAGCACTATGATCCGCAAGAGCTCATACATTTTGGAGGAAACACATAGCTTAGGCAACAAGATGAAAAATACCACGGCTGGATGCCGTGCTCTCAACCAAATTTGTTGTAGCAAACGGAGGTATACCAATTTGTAATGTTAATATTATTATATCTAATAATAGCAGATGTTTATATAATCGGTCGATTGTTATCAATTGATACAAATATTATTTATTCTTGACAATAGCAAAATTGCGAATATAATTTTATAAAAAGGAAGGTGAAAAATATGAGACTAACTGAAAGTGATTTGCAGATTATGGAAGTGTTTTGGACGGCAGGAAAGCCATTATCAAGTTCAAATATCTTAGCCCTATCTCCGGAAGATAAATTTTGGAAGGATTCCTCCATATACATTATGATTCAAACGCTTCAAAAAAAAGGAGCAATACGAGAGATCGGAGCCGTTAAGGGTGAAAAAGGCAAGTACTTGCGGCTTTTTGAGCCTACCATCAGCCGTCAGGTTTATTATTCGAAACAGCTTCCCGATGCACTGGAAGCAGGAGACATTCCTGTGCTTTTTTCAGCGCTTCTGAAAGACGCTGATTTGAGCATAAAAACAATAAATGAACTGGAAGAGATTTTGAACCAGAAAAAGACGGAGATGAGATAGCTTATGCCCACCATCTATTCATTTTTAGTGGCAATCGTGTGGTTTAACATTGCCATGCTCTTTGTCGCGGTTTTAAGCAGAAAAACGTATTTTCTAGTAAAATATAGCACATCGGTTTTGCTTGTGTGCGCGGCGTTGGGAGTTATCCGGATGCTTTTACCGCTGGATTTTACATTTACTCATGTAATCAGATCATACAAGATTATGCCCATCGCAAGGGATATCTTTAAGAGCAGCATTCCATTGGGGCCAGTGCATTTGCAAACCAGAGCCATCATTATAGGTCTATGGGGTGTCGGCACAATTGCCGTATCCATTAAAACGGCTTACCAGCTGTTTGCTGAGCATCAAGCTCGAAAGAAGTATACATCAGTCGAAAACGAACAAGTCCAGCGTATTTGCACAAAGATAGGATTAGACAATGCTAAGATTATCGTTTCTCCAGATGTTCGCGTTCCAATGATGACCGGAATTTTTAAGGCACATATCTATCTACCGAAAATGGATTTAACAGACGACCAATGGGAAATGATAATCTCCCATGAGTATCAGCATTTCCGGTCCCACGACACACTGATTAAACTGTTCTATTTGCTCCTTTTAGCGCTTTTTTGGTGGAATCCCGCCGTACATAAATTTAGAAATACGCTTGATGACTTGCTTGAGCTTCGTTGTGACGCCAATTTAAGCCGAAACATGGATGATTTGAGTAAATCAAGCTATTTAGGCTCGATTCTGGCAGTTATCAAAAAGACTTATAACACAAAGTGCGAAAGTAGCCCCTTGGCATCTTCATCCTTACTGGGGGCCACTGCAGAGCCCTTAATTAAACGGAGATTTCAAGCTGTTCTAAGCGATACGAAAACAAGCCGGGTAATGTCAAGCGCTATGGTAATTATCTTGTTAGTATTGTTCCTATCGTCTTATTTGATTGTTCTCCAGCCGGCAGGCTATCCTCCTGGAGATGAAATGGAGGCCGGTGTCGAGATAACTCCAGAAAACGCATACATCCTTGTGCAGGAAGATGGTAGTATGCAGTTGTATGTTGACGGGGAATTCCTTTGGGATGTATATGAGACGGATTTGTATGATGATTTACATTCGGTATTACCAATATGTGAGGAGAGAGACTAATGTGAAGAAACTTGTGTCTGTTTTCATGGCGTTAAGTCTTTGTTTTGCCATTTCTGCGCCGGTCCTAGCTGTAAATCTTAAGCCAACAACCCAAATGGAAAGCAGCGAAATTAGTCCCCAGGTGGAAGAAACACAGTGGCGATATCGGGTTTACAACGGAGAAAGGCAAAAACGCCTCTGGTCCATCACAAACGAAGTCTGGCTGACGGACTGGATGCCATATTAACTCCTGAGCGCCCGTGATAGCCCCTACACGAAACGCAAAATAGCAGCTTATCAGCCTGATAAGCTGCTATTTTGCATGCGCCCGGCATGGGCGATAACTTGGCGGTGAAAGTCCGCTATCTTGTTCGTGTTTCCTTCGCTTCTAAGTAATACGAGCACCAGATTAGTTTTCAAGCTTCCCAAGACAGAATCCAGCATTCGTAAAATATGGCTGCCCAAAACAGTCGCCTATATCCTGCGTGAGTGGCAAGCATCGCAGGATGAACAGACAAGCCGGATTTGAATGATAAAAAGAAAGAGCGTTGAAATGCTTGACATTTCAACGCTCTTGGCACCCTCGGCGCGAATTGAACGCGCGACCCTTCGCTTAGGAGGCGAATGCTCTATCCCCTGAGCTACGAGGGCATATTTTATTTTTTGACTGGAACGCATTTGCCTAGGAGACGAGTCCTCAATTCTGGCGAGGTGCAGGGCAGGGAAAGTCTCAACGAATGCCAGCGTATTTTAACTCATTTTTTTGCTGTTGTCAAGTAAGGCTCTTTCGCCTATGGACATTCATCGGAACGCCATAGGTCGAAAAACGGACGGGTTGGTTGGTGTCAAAATTGTCAATCGCTTTAATTAAACCGATGCAGCCGACCTGGAAGAGGTCGTCCACATTCTCGCCCCTTGAGGCAAACTTTCGTATGACGGAAAGTACAAGTCGAAGATTTCCCGAAATCAGCTTTTCTCTGGCCTCTTTATCTCCTCCCTTTGTCTTGGCCAGAAGCTCCATTGTTTCATCGTTTTTCAGAACCTTTAGCTTCGCTGTGTTTACGCCGCAGATTTCAACCTTGTTTAGCAAGTGTATGACCTCCTAACAATGGATATGGCTTAGTATTCCCCAAGAATTGGCTTTCATACGACAAAAATCCCGTCTAACTGTCAACCATAACGGAAAAAAGAGTTGACAATTGACACTGCCGTCCCTTAAAATGAAAAAAGCACATAGGCGGAGGTAGAGCATGGCGACAAAGAACGAGGTGCTCGCGGTCTTGGAAGCAAACCGCGAACGTTATATTTCCGGGCAGGAGCTTGCCGATACACTGGGACTCTCGAGAACAGCCGTTTGGAAGGCGATGGAGGGTCTGCGGGAGGAGGGGCACCGGATTGGGGCACTGAAAAATAAGGGCTATCGGCTGGAAGCAGAGAGCGACAGGCTTTCCGAGGAGGGCATCCGCGCGGCGCTGAATGAGGCGTATCAGGCGCTGCCGCTCCTTGTGCTGGAGCAAACCGATTCCACCAACACCCAGGCTAAAAAGCTCGCCGCCGACGGCGCTGCCCACGGCACCCTGATTGTGGCGGAGGAGCAGACGGCGGGCCGCGGCAGAGGCGGAAAAAACTTTTTCTCCCCTTATGGCGCGGGACTTTACATGAGCCTGATCCTAAAGCCCGGCACCGGAATCAGGGAGCCCCAGCGGCTAACCCTTGCAGCAGCACTGGCGACACTGAAGGCGATTGTGCTGCTGACAGATACAAAGCCCCAGGTCAAGTGGGTCAACGACCTGTATCTGGACGGGAAAAAAATCTGCGGTATTCTGACCGAGGCGGTGACGGATGTTGAAACCGGCGGAATTGACAGTATTATTGTCGGTGTCGGCGTGGATTGCAATATGGAAGAGCGTATGCTTCCGCCCGAGCTCCAGGGGATTGTGGGCAGCCTGAACAGTGAGAGACTCAACCGAAACCGTATGGCAGCGGAGATTGCCCGGGGAATGCTCGATTGGCTGCCGCAGCTAAATTCCCCTGATTTAATTGAAGAATATAGAAAGCATTCGATGATGACAGGCAGAGAGGTCTCATTCCTCCACGAGGGAGCAGAGCAAAACGGCGTCGTCACCGGCATCGGCGATGGCGGCGAATTGCTGGTGCGGCTGATGGGCGGGGAGAGCCTCACGCTGGCCAGCGGCGCCGTGAGCCTTGGAAACATGACGGAATGTGGAGGTGAACTGAAATGAAAGCTGAAAAAAGGCCCTTCCTTAGCGTCAGGGACATGGCGCTTTGTGCCCTGTTTGCCGCTCTGATTGCGGCAGGCGCATTTTTGAAGATTCCGATTCCCTATGTACCTCTGACCCTGCAATTCTTATTCACAAACCTTGCGGGTCTGCTCTTGGGCAGCCGCAGGGGAGCGGTTTCGGTTTTGATTTATCTTCTTGTGGGGCTTGCGGGCATTCCTGTCTTTACCCAAGGCGGGGGGCCTGCCTATGTGCTGCAGCCTACCTTCGGCTATCTTTTAGGTTTCCTGCCGGGGGCATATTTTGCGGGGCGCATCAGTGAACTGGGTGCGGAGGAGTTTCGGTCATTTCTCCTTGCGGGCCTTGTAAACTTTGCCTTTGTCTATCTTATGGGAGCGGGCTATCTCTATCTGATTACCAATCTATATCTCCAGGTGCCGCTGAGCCTGAAAAAAACCCTCGTGATTGGTGTTCTGACCAGTGCACCCGGGGATATTTTGACCGTATTTGCCTGCGCCTTCCTATCCCTGCGCCTGCGTCCAATTCTCAAAGGGGGCACGGCGACGGCATGAATGCTTGCACCACACGTATTTTGGGCATATAATGGCTGTGGTACAATTTTTTCTTTGATTACACTCCTGTAACCAGGAGGGCAGGAAAGGATGATAGGTTTGCAAAGTTCTGAAAAGGTTCTGGTTTTTTTTGAGGAGATTTCCCGGATTCCCCGGGAGAGCGGCGATGAAAAGGGCGTGGCAGACTACCTTGTGGCCTTTGCCCAGGCACGGGGACTGGATTGGTACAGAGACGATCACGATAATGTCATAATTAAAAAGCCTGCAAGTGTCGAAAATTGCCAGAAGCCGCCGGTGATTGTCCAGGGACACACGGATATGGTCTATGTCCGCGAGCCGGATTGCAAGCGCAGCTATGAGGAGGGCGTCGGTCTTGTGTATGCCGACGGCTGGCTCTCGGCAGAGGGGACGACCCTGGGCGCGGACAACGGCGTTGCCGTGGCTTTTGCCCTGGCGCTGCTGGATAGCGACGACCTTGTCCACCCTGAGCTGGAGGCGGTCTTTACCTCTGCCGAAGAGGTCGGCCTGATTGGCGCGGGTGCGCTGGATTATTCGAAGCTCCGCGGCCGGCAGCTCATAAACCTCGACACTGAGGAGGAGGGCACCTTCTACACCAGCTGTGCCGGTGCCTTCCGTAACGATCTCTCCCTGCCCATTAAGCGGGAGCAGGTAGAGGGGCTGCGCGCCCTGACGGTGCGCCTTGGCGGCTTAAAGGGTGGCCACTCGGGCATGGAAATCGGAGAGGGGAGGGGCAACGCCATTGTCCTTCTGGCAAGACTCTTACAGCGGCTCCTGCCGGGGGTGCGCCTTGCGGAGCTCACGGCAGAGGGCAAGCCCAACGCCATCTCCAACAACGCCCGTGCGCTGCTTTTTGCTGAGGAGGCTGCAATTCCCGCCCTGGAGCAAAAAATCCGGGAGGCGGAACGGACTTTCCAAATGGAGCTGGGCGATGGCGACGTGCTATCGGTTGACATAATATTAGGAGAGCGAGAGACGGCCTCCTGCTATACGGCGGCGAGCGCCGAACGGGTCATCTCAGTGTTACAGCTCTTGCCGTCGGGTGCAATCCGTCTGAGCCGGACGATTCCAGGTCTGGTGGAAAGCTCTATGAACCCTGCAATTTTGGAGCAGAGTGAGGATGCGCTTCTGCTTACTTCTATGTCGCGCAGCTCCGTGGGCAGCCGCAAGGAAGAGCTGATGAGACTGTTGGATGCTCTCGCCTTATTGAGCGGTGGAACCAGCAGTTCCTCGGGGGACTACCCCCAGTGGGAATACAGGGAGAACTCCGCTCTGCGGACGCTGGCGATGGAGGTCTATGCCGAATGCTTCGGAACACCGGGCAAGACAGCGGCTATCCATGCAGGATTGGAATGCGGTTACTTTGACAAGGGTCTTCCTGGGGTTGACATAATATCTTATGGCCCCGATATCCGCGACGTTCACACCACCCGGGAGCGGATGAATCTGGACTCTATGGCTCGGGTCTGGCACTTTACCCTCCGCCTGATGGAGCGGCTTGCGGGCAATTAAATAAAGAACATCGGCGACACAGTGTTTTTGAACTGTGTCGCTTTTTCCATTTTTTTCTGGAATCAGCGTAATTTATGTGGTCTAGAGGCGAAAATTTCCTCTCTTGAGAAAAAAGCTGTCCATCTTGCAAATTATGTGCTACAATAACTAATTGTCGGACTGTGCATATTTTCCATGCCCGTGCTTCGGCAAATGACAGAGAATAAAAAGAGGATGTCTCTTTTTCGATATGAACGAAAGGAATGGTTTTTTTAATGGGCTATGTTGTTATGGATATGGAATGGAATCAGGCCATGTCCTCACAAGCCGCGGTGTTTAACAAGCTGCCTATCCATCTGCGAGGTGAGATTATCCAGATTGGCGCTGTCCGGGTGACAGAGGATTTTCAGCCGGGCGAGGAGTTTCAGATAGACATAAAACCGGTCTATTTCAGGCGGATGCACTATAAGGTTGAAAAGCTTACAGGCTTCGACAAGCAGAGGCTGGAAAAAGGAGTAGGATTTAAAGAGGCCTTATGCAAGTTCCGTGAGTGGTGCGGGGAGGACACGATTTTCCTGACCTGGGGCAGCGATGATAAGGCCATCATGGAGCAGAACATCATCATCCATGACCTGGACTGGGACTGGATTAAAAAATGGGTGAACCTTCAGGTCATCTACAACATCCAAACCCAGGCCGGCAGGAATCAGACAGGGCTTTTAACCGCCATGGAGCACTTTGACATTGAGCAGACGCGCACGATTCACGACGCCTTAGGCGATGCGTATAACACGGCTCTGGTCTGTGCGAGGCTGGACTTGGAGCAGGGCATTGAGAGCTATGAGCAGGCCTCCAAGATTTTAGCCACTCGTGTCTCCACCGGCGACAAGCCCGGAGACCAGCCCAACGCCGTTGACCACAGAGCCTTCACAGGCTATAGCGACAGGACGGCGGCCTTCGAGGATAAGGCCATCTCCACCCCAGATTGTCCCCTCTGCGGCACGCCGATGAAGAGCGGTCGCTGGGTCAACCAGGGCGACAAGCGCTATATGTCTCTAAGCGAGTGCAAGGCGCATGGAAAATTCCTCTCCCGCCTGAAATTCCGCGCGGCGGAGGATGAGAGCTGGACCGTCAACCGAATCATGTACCAAGCGGATGAAGAGATGGAAAAGTTCTATAACTCCAAGGCTCGTCCCCCGAGACGCCGCCGCAGCCACAGGAAGAAAAGAACCATCAGTTCATAAGGGGCGGGGCTTACGCGCAACCATCCCTTTTGGAGGTAACTATGAATATTTTATTTGCCGCAATACTCGGTCTGGTTCAGGGTATTGCTGAGTTCCTGCCCATTTCCAGCTCAGGACATCTGGCGGTGCTTCAGAGCTTCTTTAAGCTTGAGGAAGCGGATTTGCTTTTTGATGTACTGCTGCATTTTGCAACCTTGATTTCCATTACGATCGTGTATTGGAAGGATATTGTGGAGATGGTACACGAGGCTTTTGGCTTTTTCCGCGACCTGGGTCACCCCAAGCCCGATGAGGGTGCACCCCCGCCCGCCCGCCGGTTGGCGCTGATGCTGATTGTGGCGACGCTGCCGCTGGCCGTGATTTTGCCCCTTCAGGATTACATCGAAAAGCTCAACCATAACACCTATTTCATCGGCATCGCCTTTCTTATGACAGGCCTCGTTCTCTATCTGTCCGACCGGATGCCCCAGGGCAGAAAGACCGAGAAAACCATGACCCTCATAGACGCCGTGAAAATTGGTCTGATTCAGGCTGTTGCCACGATTCCCGGGCTCTCCCGCTCCGGCGCAACGATTACGGCGGGAATGGCAACAGGACTAAACCGCGCCTTTGCAGTGAAGTTCTCGTTTCTTATGTCCCTGCCCGCAGTTCTGGGCGCGACCCTCATTAAGGTGATTCAGGCCTTTGGGGACGGTGTGGACATAAGCCGTCTGCCCGCCTATCTGGTGGGCATGCTGGTTGCGTGCGTTACAGGCTTCTTTGCCATCCGGGTGGTGAAGTTTCTTGCCCAAGAGGGCAAGTTCGGAAAGTTCTGCTATTACTGCTTTGCAGCCGGCATTATAACCCTCGTACTTACGATTACCCTTTGATTTGGAGTGAATTTCAATGGCACAAGCAACAAAGAAACCCTCCTCCGGACAGCCGGCGAAGAAAAAGACCCCCGCCTCCACCGTAAAGAACACAAGAAAAAGCCTGCCGCCACAGAAAAACCCCAAGAACCCCGCAAAGCGGGGAATCGGAGCGGTGGCCTGCCTTTTTCTGAGTCTGTTTTCCTTTATCGGATACTTTGCGGTTGACGCTTGGTTCATCACCTATTTCTGCGGCTTTATTAAAGGCATCATCGGCTGGGGCTACTATATCTTCCCGCCGATGCTCCTGCTCTGCGCGGGGATTTTGATGTTCAGCCCGAAAAAGCCCGTGGCCTTTCGGCTGGTTTTCGCCCTCTTGACGCCTCTGTTTCTGGGCGCGCTTTACCACCTGTTTTCAAAGGGTGTGAACATCCCCTTTGGCAAAACTGTTGTGACGGAGCTGTATAAAAGCGGAAAGCTTATGAGCAGCGGCGGCCTTCTGTCCGGCCTCTTTGCCATGGGGCTGAAATCCGCTGTCAGCATCTATGGCGCGGTTCCCGTTCTGGCAATCGGCCTTGTCTTTTCCGGGATGTACTCCGTGGGTCTGACCATTCCCAAGCTTATCGATCATTATCGCAACCGCCCCCGTTATGAGCCGGAGCCTCTGCCCGAGCCCGCGCCTGAGAGAAGGCGTGCGGCACAGCCGACGGCTATCCCGGCGCGGCAGCCAAACCAGCCCCACGGCAGAAAGCGTACCAAGGCGATTGATATCCCCCTAGACGAGCCTGAAATCAAACAAGAGGACTACGCAGAGGAAAAGGTCGGCTTTTTCAATACCCGCCCCCGGGTCAAAACCCCGGACCAGCTTCTGCAGAATGATGAGGCACCGGCGCCGGAAAAAGCGTCCGCCCCTGTCCGCACCGCTCCTGCCGAAAAGGTCAAGCCCCTTTCCGTTGAGGAGGCAGCCGCCATCGCCGGGGTCTCTGTTGTAACCAGCGAGATGCCGTCCACCAGCGAGAGCTCTGTGCCGATAAAGAAAATCTCCCGGGATGAGGTTGCTGCCGAGACAGTGGAAATTACCAAAACAATTGAAAAAACCATGGAGGAGGGCGCGGATATTTACCGCTTCCCGCCTATCTCCCTGCTGAATTCCGGCAGCGGCAAAAACGCCGTGGACGGAAGAGAAGAAATGGCCTTGAACCGGGAGCGGCTGGAGAGCACCATCCGCAGCTTCGGCGTAAACGGTAGCATCACAGGCATCACTCGGGGCCCCACGGTCACCCGCTATGACCTGGAGCTAGAGCAGGGTGTGAAGCTTGCAAAGCTCACGAACCTTGCCGGAGACCTTGCCCTCTCACTGGGCGTTATGAGCGTTCGCATCGCGCCGATTCCCCATAAGATTTCCACTGTGGGCATTGAGGTGCCCAATAAACTTATCAGCATGGTTCAGCTTCGAGACATTATTGCGGCCTCGTCCTTCCAGACCGCCCAGTCCCAGTTGAGCTTTGCCATCGGTGAGGACATCGGCGGCAACGCCATTGTGGGCAATATTGCAAAGCTGCCCCACCTCCTGATTGCGGGAACTACAGGCTCGGGCAAGTCCGTCTGCATGAACTCTTTGATTTTGAGCCTGCTCTACAAGGCCTCCCCCGAGGAGGTTCGCCTGATTATGATTGACCCCAAAATGGTCGAATTGGGCATCTATAACGGCATCCCCCACCTCTTTGTCCCCGTGGTCACAGACCCCAAAAAGGCGGCAGGTG
>CAYXNK010000058.1:0-6972 GCA_964466395.1 uncultured Oscillospiraceae bacterium
CCGCGCAGTTTGCAGATTTGATGGGTCAGATTGCAGACCAGGGCGCAGGCATTGTCGGCGGCTGCTGCGGCACGACGCCGGACTATGTCCGTGCTCTTGTAGAAGCGACAAAAGACAAAAAAATGCTCCCGGTGAATGAGAAGCGGCTCTGCCGCATCAGCTCCTATGCCGGAAGCGTGGATTTCGGGAAACAGCCGATTTTAATCGGCGAGCGGATTAACCCCACGGGAAAAAAGCGCTTCCAGCAGGCCTTGCGGGAGCGGGATATCGGCTATGTATTAAAAGAGGGGCTGACCCAGCAGGAGCAGGGCGCCCATGTGCTGGACGTGAACGTGGGTCTGCCGGAAATTGACGAGCCGGCACTTTTGGAGACCTGCGTCCGGGAGCTGCAGGGGGTCTGCGGCCTGCCCTTGCAGCTAGACACCACAAACCCCAAGGCACTGGAGCGAGCACTGCGGATTTATAACGGCAAGCCCATGATAAACTCCGTAAACGGCAGCGCTGAGAGTATGGATGCCGTGTTTCCACTGGTGCAAAAATACGGCGGCCTTGTTGTCTGCCTAACCCTGGATGAGACGGGCATTCCCGAGACGGCGGAGGGGCGGCTTGAAATCGCAGAACGGATTGCGAAACGGGCAGCAGACTTCGGCATCGGGGTGCACGACCTGATTTTCGACCCCCTGGCCATGACCATTTCCTCCGAGCGGGAGGCGGCGAACACGACGCTGAAAGCCATTGCCCTGATTCGGGAGCGGCTGGGCGCCTGCACGATTTTGGGGGTGTCGAACATATCCTTCGGCCTGCCCAACCGGGAGTTTATTAACGCTGCCTTCTTCACAATGGCGCTGGCGCAGGGCTTATCCGCCGGGATTATAAACCCCTTCTCCATGGAGCTGCAAAAGGGCTACCACGCCTTTTTGGCCCTGACCGGACAGGACGAGGGTTGCCTGGGCTACATTGAATTTGCGCAAAAACTTCCCGCTGCCGCAGCCCCGGCGACTGTTTTGCCCATGCCCCAGCAAACCCAGGTGCATGAGGGACTGACCGGCGCCATTGTCCGCGGCCTGTCCGAGGCGGCAGCCGGGCTTGCAAGGGCCGCCCTGGAGACCCGTGACCCCCTGGCGCTGATTAATGAAGAAATTATCCCCGCCCTGGACATTGTGGGTCGGGGCTTTGAGGACAAGACCCTCTTTCTGCCCCAGCTGCTCATGAGCGCCGAGGCGGCAAAGGCGGCTTTTGAGCAGGTGCGCCAAAAAGTCCCCGCCGCAGCAGGAGGCGGCGAGCGTGTGATTCTCGCAACAGTCAAGGGCGACATTCACGACATTGGCAAGAATATCGTTAAGGCGATTATGGAAAATTACGGTTTTTCCGTTTTGGACTTGGGACGGGATGTGCCCCCGGAGACCGTCGTGGTAACGGCGTTGGAGCAGGATGTGCGCCTTGTGGGGCTCAGCGCCCTGATGACCACCACCGTTCCCGCCATGGAGGAGACCATCCGCCAGCTGCGCGAGAAAAGGCCCGAGACCCGAGTGATGGTGGGCGGCGCTGTGCTCACCCAGGACTATGCCGACAAAATTGGCGCGGACTTCTACGGCAAGACCGCCATGGATTCTGTTCGCTATGCGGAGCGCCTGCTGAAAAAAGAGAGGAACACAGTAGAATATGGCAATGTTTGAGCAAATGCTTATGATGTTCCTGCTAATGTTGGTAGGCTTTCTGGGGCGGAAACTCGGCGTCATCGGCAGGGAGGCGGAAAAAGTCCTCTCATCCCTTGTTGTGAATATCGGAAACCCCGCCTTGATTCTGCTAGGCAGTATCGGCAGTGAGGAGCGGATTTTGGGGCCTGCGCTGCTGGGTACCCTGGCGCTTGCCTTTGGCCTGTTTGCCCTTTTGATTCTCATTTCCTATGGACTGGTGCCCCTTCTGCGGGTGAGACCGGAGAGCCGCGGTACCTATCGGGTGATGACGGTGTTCCAAAACCTTGGGTTTATGGGCTTTCCGTTGCTTTCCGCCATGTTCGGGAAGGAAGCCTTGATTTATGGGACGCTTTTTCTGATTGCCTATAATGTCATTATCTATACCTATGGCATCCGGGTAATCAGCAAGGAGGGGAAAAAGGAGGGCTTTCGGCTCAGTCGCCTGTTTAACGTGGGTGTGCTTGCATGCCTTTTGTCCCTGCTCATTTACACCCTTCGCCTACCGGTGCCGGGCTTTGCCGCCATGACGATTACGCATTTGAGCAGCTTGACAGCGCCCTTGAGCATGATGGTCATTGGCGCGTCCTTAGCCGAGATCCCGTTGAAGGGCCTGTTTTCCGACCTGCGGCTTCTAATTTTTGCGGGGCTGCGGCTGGTGCTCGTGCCGATCTGCATTCTGCTGCCCCTGAGACAGCTGGGGATGAACCCGCAGCTGTTCGGCGTCTGCCTGATTATGCTGACAACTCCCGTGGGCAGCATGACGGCGATGCTGGCGCAGGAATACGATGGGGACACGGAGCTGACCACAAGGGGCGTCGCCCTGACGAGTCTGCTTTCAGTGCTCACAATCCCCCTGGTGACCGTCCTGATTCTATAGAAAAATCCGCCCTTTTGTCGGGCGGATTTTTTGCTTAGAATGGTCTTTGCCCCAGGCGGCGAATCATGCCGCAGCCGATTTTCTTTCCCGCGTTGCCCGAGGGCTGAGTCTTGAAGTCGTCGGGCTCACTATGGATAATCACCGTGCGGCCAAGCACCTCATCCACAGAAAAGTGAGCGGTAAACACAGCCAGAAAGGCGTAGCCCCGGTTTCCGAACAAGGGCGGAAGGTCGCCGGCGTGAGCGGGATGTGGGCAGTGCCCGGGGTTGTAGTGGGAACCTGTGTCCGAAAAGGGATCCTCGACGGTTCCGGTGCAGCTTCCGCCCTCGTGGATGTGGAAGCCGAAAACCGGCGCTGCGCAGCTTGAGGCGGGGGCGGGCAGACCCCAGACCTCCGCCACCAGGAGAACGCCGTCATTGTGCTGGTAGAAATCCACCGTGCCGCGCAGGTTTGGGTGCTCCGGGCTGCCCTGGAGCGTAGCTCGGGCGGCGGGTGGGCGATTTGTCAGCGCAGAGAGCCGACAGGCAGAAAACAAAACAATCACCTCCTGCACTCAGCCTATGCAGGGCAGGGGCACAGGTTCCCAAAAATTTATCCCCCGTCGTTTTTGTTGTGTTCCTCGGCGTAAACCACCCGGGTTTCGTCGTTTAAGCCCGCGAATTTCGTGTTCCGGGGCTTGTCCGCGGGCCCTATGGGGTTCTGGGAATTCAAGGGCTTCTTCGGTTTCTTTGCCATCGTCTCACCTCCGGACTTAGGATATCCGATTATTTTCCCAATATCACAGGACGTGCCAAATGCCGCACCCTCTCAAAAAAGGGGCTGTAGCACAACAAAAAATGTGCTACAGCCCCTTTTTGGTATGTATTTTGTTGGGGTGTGCTTGGGAATAGACAAAACGAGCTTTTCTCAATTTCCAAACACACACTTAGGAAGCAAAAAGCTGAACCCAGTAGTCGGTGCTTCCGACCTTGACATGACCAACGCCGATTTTGGTGAAACCGGAGCCGATGATGTTCTGATAGTGACCGGGGGAGTTCATCCAACCCTTCATGACAGATTCTGCACTGGGATAGCCGTAGGCAATGTTCTCGCCCGCACTCTGATAGGCATAGCCCGCATCCTTCAGTACCGTATGCCATTGACGGCCATCGGGACGGGTGTGTGCAAACTGGGTGATGGTTTCGGTGGCGCGCGTTGTCGCAAGCTGGGAGAGCGCGGGGTCAAGGGTCAGGGTGTGAAGACCAAGACGGCTTCGCTCCGCGTTGACAAGAGCTGCGACCTGCTGCTCTGCCGTGGACGGGGTTTCAAGAGTGCCGCCGGTGCCTGTGCTTCCGGAGGCGAGCTGCTTTGCCTTCGTGTAGGCCTCCCGGGTGAACAGACCCCTCTGAATCATCGTCTCCGAGAGCGAATCACAGCTATTGCATACTGGCGCGTCCATAGCTGCCCAGGAGACGAGAACCATATCCGCCCGCAGAAATTGCTTTAAATCGACAGTGGAGGGGGTGAGATCCAGCGTGGCTGCCAGGGAAAAGGGCTTGTCCCAGCTGAAGTCCCGGTTGTTCTGGTCGGAATAATCCAGGGCGCGCAGCACAAAGGTTAAGTACATGGCGGCGCTTGCCGCTTGGCCTGCCCCGAACTCCGTCGGAGACTGCCCGTTTGTCAGACCCTGGCGGTAGGCATAGCCCACATAGGGGTCTGCCCAGGCGGGAACGTCGGAGAAGGGGTGGCTGGTTTTTTTGGCCAGGGCGGTTTTTTCCGCGCCAATAATGCGGAGAAACATCACAAGCGCCTCGGTGCGGTTGGCCTCCCGACCCAGGTCAAAGTTGCCTTCGGAAACACCCTGAAACAGCTCAAGGCTTTGCAAGGCGGCGGCCTTCCGCTCTCCCTCGGAAAAATCACGGGCGGCAAAGGCCGCGGTCGTGAGGGACAGACAGAGCGCCAGCAGTAAAATAGTGGAAATTAATCGGTCTCTTTTCATTCTACCTCCTTTTTACACGGGCTTGATTTTTATGCAAGCCCTGAACACGGATGAACAATGATGGGAATGACCCTAGGGTAGCACAATTTTACTTTACGAGGCAAGCAGTAAACTTTTCCAATAAAAAAGCCGGGCAGCAGTCCCCGGCTTTTGAAGAGTCTTGGACTCTGCCCAGTTATGTTAGTGCCTGGGATTGTTTTTTACCACAAGGATTCCGGAGGAGATAGCCGTAACGATGTCTGCACGGAATTGGAAGGAGAGGGTCTTGGTCCGCGTCATCAGATCGCCCAACTCGGTTACGACATAGTGGGGGGGAAAGTTGTTCAAGGCATAGGCCTTCACGTCGGCGACACATCTGGGACAGTTGCAGATATCGGCGTTTGCAATGGTTTCGTCGAGCAGCATATCCACCAGTGACTCCGAGACGTTTCTGACAATGTATTCATTCGACATGGTCAAGCACCTTCTCACTTTTAGATTTCAAAATTAGCCAAACAAGCTTTTTTTAGCATACCACTTTCAGCGCCAAGATGCAAGGACTGCCGATTTCTTTTCGGAAGCTTTCCGAACAAAAAGGCGAGATAATTTCTGAAAATTAGGAAATGCCATTGAAAAAACTCTGTTTTTATGGTAAAATGAAGTTTACTTACGGCAAAGCCGCTGTAAGCATGTGACAAAAAAGGAGGGAGCGGGGTGGAAGACCGCGGTCGAAGTATCAACACAGACAGTGACGTTCCGAGGATTGGCCTCTGTTGCCCTGCCCTGAGAGAGCTCTAAGGCTAAAAGGGCTTAGCTTTGCCTACCTTCGGAGCGCCGCTTAAGTCCCCATGCCCGAAACCGGGAAAGGGGGGCTTGGCGGTGTTTTTGCTTTTATTTGCAAAAATATCCTGTTTTGTGGATGCCTTGCCCAATGCATACTATTACTTGGAGGTGTTTCAAAATGGGAAACAGACCTGGCATTCTCTTTGATCTCATGGAGAACAAGGACTACACGGGGCTGCGCCTGGCTCTGGCAGAGGAAAATGAGGTGGACGTGGCGGTCTTTATCGGGGAGCTATCCCGGGAGCAGGCTGTGCGCGTGTTCCGGCTCCTGCACAAGGAGCAGGCGGCGGAGGTTTTTGCGGAGCTGGATTTTGATGTCCAGGAGCACATCATTGCGGCGATGGGTGACCATGAAATCCATGATATTATTGAGGAGCTCTATGTTGACGACGTGGTGGACATGCTAGAGGAGATGCCGGCCAACATGGTGCGGCGTGTACTCAAAAATGCAAAGCCCGAGACCCGCAGCCTGATCAACGAATTTTTGCAGTATCCCGAAAACGCAGCAGGCAGCATTATGACAGCTGAGTTTATTGGCCTGCGCAAGAGCATGACCGTCAGTGAGTCCATATCGAAAATCCGCAGAGTGGGCGCTGACAGTGAGCAGATTTACACCTGCTATGTCATGGATAACCGCCGCCTGCTAGAGGGCGTCATCACGGTGCGGGAGCTGCTGCTCGCCCCGGACGACAGCCCAATCAGTGAGTTGATGGAGACAAAGCTCATCACTGCCCGAACCATGGAAGACAGGGAACTTGTGGCGCAACGGATGATGAAATATGACCTTCTGTCCATGCCCATTGTGGATTCTGAAGGCCGGCTTGTGGGCATCGTCACCGTTGACGACGTGATGGATGTCCTTCAGGAGGAAGCCACAGAGGACTTCGAGCTGATGGCGGCCATGAGCCCCTCGGAGCACCCCTATCTCAAAGCCAGTATTCTGGAGCTTGCAAAAAACCGCATTGTCTGGCTTATGCTGCTGATGATTTCGGGCATGATTACAGGCGGAATATTAGGTCAGTATGAGGCGGCCTTTGCGGCGGTGCCCCTACTTGTAACCTTCATCCCCATGCTCACAGACACCGGCGGAAACGCCGGCAGCCAGAGCAGCACCCTGGTCATTCGCGGCATGGCCGTTGGCGAGATTAGCGCTGCCGACGTATTTCAGGTGATGTGGAAGGAACTGCGTGTCAGCGCCGTTGTTGGTGTGGTGCTCAGCCTTGTGAACTTCGGCCGGCTGATGCTCACCAATCCCGGCAATCCGGCTCTGGCACTCGCCGTTTCCCTGGCGCTATTTTTCACGGTGCTTATGGCGAAGACCGTGGGCGGCCTGATGCCGATTATTGCAAAGTCCCTGCGCATTGACCCCGCAATTATGGCGGCACCCTTGATTACGACGATTGTGGACGCAATCTCCTTGGTTCTCTACTTTAATCTGGCGCAGAGGCTTTTAAAGCTCTGAGCCTTGGGTGAGTCGAAAAAGACCTGCGGTTTAGGCAGGTCTTTTTCGGTCCTTCTTAAAAAAACCCGGCTCTCCACCAAAAAGCGAGAGCCGGGTTTTTTCAAGTCACAAGGTCTAAAAACGCCCCATAGCCCTC
>CAYXNK010000058.1:6982-12259 GCA_964466395.1 uncultured Oscillospiraceae bacterium
TTTTTCCAACTCCTCCTTGGGGATAAAACGCAGGGCGGCGCTGTTGATGCAGTAGCGCAGACCGCCGGACTCTCGGGGGCCGTCGGGAAACACATGGCCGAGATGGACATTTCCAACCCGGCTGCGTACCTCGGTGCGCACCATCCCGTGGCTCATGTCCTTTTTTTCGCGTATTACATTGGGGTCGAGGGGCTTTGAAAAGCTCGGCCAACCGCAGCCAGAGTCAAACTTGTCTGCCGAGACAAAGAGCGGCTCACCGCTGGTAATGTCCACATAAATACCCGAACGGAAGCTGTCAAAAAATTCGTTCCGGAAGGGCGGCTCGGTTGCGCTGTTTTGGGTTACCTCGAACTGCAGGGGGGTCAACCCCTGCCTGAGCGCAGCCTCGTCCTTTCTCTCATAATCAGCGGGATTCACAAGGGCTCCGGCCGCCTTTTCAATCTGTGCCTTGCCGATGTGGCAGTAGCCGCCGGGGTTTTTGTCCAGATATTTCTGGTGGTAGTCCTCGGCGGGATAGTAGTTCTGCAAGGGCTTTACCTCGATGGCTGGGGGCTTGCCCAACCGCTTTTGAAGGGCTTCTACGGCGATTTCAATCACCGGAATATCCTGTTGCCGGGTGTAGTAAATGCCCGTGCGGTATTGGCTGCCGCTGTCGTTACCTTGGCGATTCACCGCCAGAGGGTCAACAGAGTCAAAATAGAGCTCCAGCAAGAAGGAAAGCGGCAAAACCGCTGGGTCATAGGAGACACGCACAGTCTCTGCGTGTCCCGAGTTCTTATGACAAACATCCTCATAGCTGGGGCTTTCGGTGTTTCCGTTGGCATAGCCCACCTCTGTGGACAAGACGCCGGGAATCGAAGCCAGATATTTCTCGCTGCCCCAAAAGCAGCCGCCTGCCAGATAAATTTCCATTGTGTGCACCTCCGCAAATAGTTTACTAAGGCCACACCGCACTTCTCTTTGTGCTGCGTGGCACTAACATTATAACAGGAATTTGGGGGAATATCTGTGCGCAATTCACAGTTAAAAAAATTTGTTGACAGATTGCCAACCATTCGCCATCATATAAAAGCTGGGGTGCAAAGGTAATTGCCGCGCCCCTGGTTGAGCCGGAGGCCGAAAGGCTTTGTCGGACGGAGAGGAGAACGCGATGAATTTATTTTCGCTGCCTCCCTTGCCCCTTGAGGAGGAGCTAACGGAGGTTTTGGCACAGGGCGGGACAAGCCGTGTGGAACGCATTGTGAGCACGGGCCAGACCACAGGCTGGTATGACCAGACGGAGCACGAATTTGTCTCCGTCCTCCAGGGCGAGGCAAGGCTGGAATTTGAGGATGGCAGAGTGAAAGCCCTTGCTGCCGGGGACTGCCTTGTGATTTTGCCCCACGAAAAACACAGGGTCATTCAGACAAGCGCCGAGCCGCCCTGCGTCTGGCTCTGCGTGTTCTGGTCATAAATGAAAAAGGACAGAGGGCGGAATCAATCCACCCTCTGTATTTTTGTCGGCAAGGCAATGCCTGAATCTTACTCTTTATGCGCCTCTGCCAGCGCGATATAGGCGGTGGCGTTGCTGTCGGCGTAGATGTGGTTTCTCTCCTCTGATTTTTTGATGACCTTGGCGGGGGAACCCACCACAACAGAGCCCTCGGGAATCACCATGCCCTCCGTGCAGAGGGCCCCCGCGCCGATGATAGAGTTTTTGCCCACCTTCACGCCGTCCATAAGAATGGCACCCATGCCAACCAGTACATAGTCCTCAAGCTCCGCACCGTGAATGATGGCGCCGTGCCCGATGGTGACACTTTTGCCGATGCGCACGGGATAGCCCTGGTTGTTGTGGATGACGCTGTTGTCCTGCACATTGCTGTTTTCTCCAATGACAATGCTGTCGTCGTCGCCGCGGATAACGGCCCCATACCAGACAGAGACGTTCTTGTCGAGCTTGACCGCTCCGATGACCGTGGCGTTTTCTGCAATAAAGCAGCTCTCATGGATTTCGGGTGTGTTTCCGTAAAAAGATTTAATCATAAAAAATTTTCCTCATTTCAAAATAAATAGTAGATCAGGCCCGCGCGCCGGAGGGCGAGAGGGCTGCAGCGCAGGCGGAAAAAAGCTCCGCTGTTGCCAAAACATCCGGCAGGGCGCGGTGCGCCATTTCCGTCTCGATGCCCAGATAGTCCCGCATGGCGGCAAGGCTGTAGCTTTTTTGGCCCGGAAAGGCCCGCTTGCAGAGGGGGATGGTGTCAAAAATCGTGTTATGAAACGGCAGCCCCGCCGCCTGATAGGCAATTTTGAGAAAGCTCATATCAAAGGGGGCATTGTGGGCAACCAAAGGGGTCTCCCCCAAAAAGGCATAAAGCTGAGGCAGTGCTTCCTCTAAGCTCGGCGCATCTGCCACCATCTCATCGGAAATCTGGTTAATCCGCGTGGCCTCCGGTGGAATTTTGCAGCCGGGATTGATCAGGAGTGTCAGAGACTCCTCTTTTTTTCCCAGATAGTAGCGTACACCGGCGAACTCGACAATTTTGTCGCGGCGGGGGTCAAGCCCCGTGGTTTCCAGGTCAAGCACGATATATTCCTCCGGCGGCCGATAGTGTCCGGCCTGCATATCCTGGAGATAGTCGGCGTTGATGCAGTGCAGCGCTTCGAAAACCCGGATGACCAGAGTGCTGCCGTCGCAATAGCCCTCGATAGCGCAGGGGACGGGCTTTGCAGTATAGATGCCGGAATAGAAAAACTGTTTGATGTAATTTTGGGACTTGGGCAGAAGGCCGCCCGCTTTCAGGTAGTCCAGCTTTTCCTGAAAGGAGGCAAAGGCCGTCCATTCCTTTGGTGCAAGCATATGGCAATCCTTTCTCAAAACCGTTTATTCGGCACAAAGCAGGGGAAAACCGCGGTACGTCTTCTATTATAAAGAAAAAAACCGAAAAAAGAAAGAGCCAGCTTCCGATTAGGGCAGAAAAACAGCAGGCAACTGAACAGCCTGCTGTTTTTCTGTCTTTTCAAAACGTGCTTGGGATTGGAGGAACGGAAAAAGGAGTCTATCTCTGGACGCGGCCGGAGGCGTCGCCACCGGCGAGAGTCATCACGTCCTTGACGGAAACACGGTTGAAGTCGCCGGAGATGGAGTGCTTGAGACAGGAGGCCGCAACGGCAAACTCCAGCGCCTGCTGATGGGTTTCAAGGTTGTTCAGGCCGTAAATCAGGCCACCGGAGAAGGAGTCGCCCCCGCCCACGCGGTCAACAATATCGGTAATCTCGTACCTGCGGCTGACGACAAACTGCTCTCTGTCATTTAAGCAGGCAGCCCAGCCATTGGAGTCCGCGCTCTTGCTCTCGCGCAGGGTGATAGCAATGAGCTTCATGTCGGGATAGGCGCGGAGTACTGCGTCGGAGAGTTCCTTGTACTTGTCGCGGTCTAATTCGCCGCTTTCCACGTGAACATCAGTTGTGATGCCAAGGGACTTCTGGACGTCCTCCTCGTTTGCGATGGCAACGTCCACATATTTGGTGAGCTCGCGCATCACCTCGGGGGAGGTCTTGCCGTATTTCCAGAGGTTTTTGCGGAAGTTTAAATCACAGGAAACGGTCACGCCTGCTGCCTTTGCAGCCTTGACGCTTTCGAGACTCAGCTCCATGGCGCTCTCGCTGATGGCGGGAGTGATGCCGGTGATGTGGAACCAGTTCACACCCTCAAAGGCCTTTGCCCAGTCAATATCGCCGGGGCGGCCCAGGGCAATGGCGCTGTATTCCCGGTCGTAGACCACCTTGCTGGGCAGCTGGTTTGCGCCGCCCTCCAGGTAATAAACACCCATACGGCCTGTGCCACGCTGAATTTTATTTGTGTCCACATTGAAGCGGCGCAGCTCGGAAATGCAGGCGTCACCTATGGCGTTGTTAGGTAAAATGGTCAGGAAAGCCGCGTCGCAGCCGTAGTTAGCAAGGCTGACCGCCACGTTTGCCTCGCCGCCGCCGAAGGTGGCCTCTAAAACAGGGCTCTGGAAAAAGCGCTCTACGCCGGGCGCCTTGAGCCGAAGCATAATTTCTCCGAATGTCAAATATTTCATTTAAAGTCCCTCCTATTTCTGCAGCAGATGCACGGCAAAGCCGCCAAAGGCCTCAGTCAGGTAGACGGCAATCATCGTTTCGCCCTTATATTTTGCGGTGGTGGAATCGATGGTGAAGCCCTTCTGCTCTAGGTCTGCGATGGCCCTGTCAATGTTGTTGGTGCGCACGGCCAGGTGACCGTTTGCGCCCAGGTATCTCTCCTTCATGACCTCGATGCCGGAGCTTGCGAAGTTGGAGCTGCTGCCGGCCTTGGTGGGGAAGCCGAAGGCGGTTTCAAAGCGGTTGCAGACGGCCATGGAGGCCTCGCTGCTCTCGCAGTTGATGCCGACGTGGGCAAGCTCATAGCCCAGGGAAACCTGGCGGGCTTTTTTACAGAGCTCTGTAATCTTGTCAAAGTTTCCGGCTGCGATGTCGGCCTTGGCACAGAGCCAGCTGCCGCCAATGGCGTGGATGTGGGGCACGCCCACATAGTCTGCTAAGTTCTTGTCGGAAACGCCGCCTGTGGGGATGAACTTCACCTTGCCAAAGGGGGCGGAGAGGGCCTTCATGGCCTCGAGACCGCCATAGATGTTGGCGGGGAAGAACTTGAGCACTTCAAGGCCCATGCCGACAGCGGCGGTGACTTCACTGGGGGTGACGCAGCCGGGGGTTGTGGCGATGCCGTTGTCAATGCACCAGCGGACGAGCTCGGGATTAAAGCCCGGGGAGACAATAAAGTTTGCGCCGTTTGCCACGGCGGTTTTGCCCTGTTCAATGCTGAGCACGGTACCAGCGCCCACAATCATGTCGGGGCATTCCTCCGCAACAGCGCGGATTGCGTCTGCCGCTGCGGCTGTGCGGAAGGTAATTTCCATCACGTCCACGCCACCGGCAAGCAAGGCCTTTGCAGTGGGGACGGCGTCCTTCGCATCCTCAATGACCACAACGGGAACAACGCCGCAGAGGCCGAGTCTTTTGATAATATCCATTTTCTTTTCCCTCCGTTCAAATGCTGTTAAACTGTCCTGAGTTAGAAAAGGGGAAGGGGTATGCCCACATCCTCAGCGAGCCCCGCAAGGCTTGCCTGCAGGTCGGCAGGCAGTTCCAGACCATCGACGGAAGCCTTCTGATATCTGTCCCACTCAATTTCACCGGGGGTGTAAATGCGCTCACAGCCCTTGGCGCGGGGCAGTTCACGAAGCTGGGTGGACATGGTCTCGGTGCGTTCTGCCA
>CAYXNK010000059.1:0-4439 GCA_964466395.1 uncultured Oscillospiraceae bacterium
TATCAAAAGCGTCTTTTTCTCTTTGGAATTCCAAAATACCATTTCTCTTTTTGGACGCCTCCAAAAAGAGAAATAGTGTTTTGAATTGCACGGGCAACGCCCGTGCAACGCCACGGCAAGAGTGAGAAAAAGCAATTTCCCCCATATAACTTCAAAAATAGAAGTATTATCCCCCAATTTTCCTTGACAAACCACACAAATCATGCTAATCTTATTAAGCGCTCCAAAGACAGCAGGTGGCCATGCCATAAATCCTGCCGAGGACGGCTACTATTCAATCAATGATTTAGTTGCTTTCAGTCTTTGCGTCTTAACGCAGAGATTTTTTTTTGGGCGCAGCAATTCTACCACGGAGGTGAAATTGAATGCCAAATGCAAAGGTTCTCAGTGAGAAGCAGGCCATTGTTGCAGAGCTCACAGAGCGTCTTAAGAGCGCCGGTTCCGGTGTTTTCGTGGACTACAAGGGAATTACCGTAGCCCAGGACGCAGAGCTTCGCGGTGAGCTTCGCAAGAACGAGGTTGAATACTCCGTCATCAAGAACACTCTTTGCCGCCGGGCTATCGGCGAGGTTGGACTCGAAGAGATTGACCCCATTCTCAACGGAACAACTTCTCTCGCCACCAGCAACGGCGACCCCATTGCGCCCTTCCGCGTAATCGGTGAGTTTTCCAAGAAGATGGGCGATAAGTTCAACGTCAAAGCCGGTTTCATTGATGGAAAGGTTCTTTCCCTCTCCGAAATCAGCGAAATCTCAGCGCTGCCCTCCAAGGACGCGCTCTATGCGAAGGTTCTCGGAACAATGCTCGCACCCATCACCAGTCTGGCCATCGTACTCGGACAGATTCTCGAACAGAAGGGCGGCTCTATCGAAGCTGCCGAGCCCGCCGCTGAATAAGCGGATTGGGATCCTAACCTAACAATTTATCAGGAGGAAATCACTATGGCAAGTGAAAAAGTAACCGCTTTAATTGAAGAGATCAAAGTTCTCTCTGTTCTCGAGCTCTCTGACCTTGTTCACGCTCTTGAGGAGACCTTCGGCGTATCCGCAGCAGCAGCAGCTCCCGCAGCAGGCGGCGCAGCAGCTCCCGTAGCTGAGGAGCAGACCGAGTTCGACGTCGTTATGACCGAGTTCGGCGCTGAGAAGATTAAGGTCATCAAGGAAGTCCGCGCCATCACCGGCCTTGGCCTGGCTGAGGCAAAGGCTCTTGTTGAAGGCGTTCCCGCAAAGATCAAGGAAGGCGTCAGCAAGGAAGACGGCGAGGCTCTCAAGGCTCAGCTGGAAGGCGTCGGCGCAAAGGTCGAGCTGAAGTAAGACTTCCGCAAGGGTCTTTCGTCCGCTGCAAAAGCTGCGGATTCCCGGAAACGGATGCAAAAGGAACCTGTTTAACTGCAGGTTCCTTTTTTCTATATTCTATGAAAAACCCAAACCAAAAGGGCAGAGACGACGATAGACAAGAACATGGGTGATGTTTAAACGAACAAGGAGGCCTGGAAAGTGGTCTTTTCTCACCGCCATCGGCTATTCCTGGGCTTTAGCTTTGAGAAATGCGCCTTGCTTATCTTATAAACATGGCCGGACAGGGCGGTGATTGCAATTAGATTTGGAATGGCCATGATGCCGTTTAAGGTGTCTGCCAGCTCCCAGACCAGCTGCATCCGGATGCAGGCACCCACGACGATGAAGGCGACAAACAGGAGCTTATAGGCGCGGACGAACCGGCTGCCCAGCAGGTATTCCGTGCAGCGAACGCCATAAAGCGCCCAGCTCAAAACTGTGGCAAAGGCAAACAGAGCGGTCTCAAAGGCGATGAAGCCCGCAGAAAAGCGTCCGCCAAAGGTCGTTTGAAAGGCGGCGATGGTCAATTCCGCCCCTACGCTCTGGCCATAGGGAATCGTGACCCCGCTGGTCAGGATGGCAAGGGCGGTCAGGCTGCAAATGACAATTGTGTCGGCAAAGACCTCAAAGATACCGAAAAGCCCCTGTACCGCCGGGTCTGTCTCGCTGGTGGCCGCGTGCGCCATGGGGGAGGAGCCTAAGCCCGCTTCGTTGGAAAAGACCCCCCGTCCTACGCCAAAACGGATGGCCTGGGTCAGTCCCACCCCAAGAGCGCCGCCCATGACCGCACGGGGAGAGAAGGCTCCAATGAAAATTTCACTCAGAGCCAGACCTATTCGGTCAAGGTTGGAAATAATTATGTAAACCGAGCCGGCAATATATAAAATGCTCATGGAAGGAACGAGAGCCTCAGTCACCCGGCCAATGCGCTGGATCCCCCCCAGGAGTACCAGGGCGGAAATCAGAGCAAAGACTCCGCCGATGATTAGGCGCAGGCCCATGTCCGAGAGCCCGCCGGAGAGTCGAGGGCCTGTCAGCTCGTCGATGAGCAGGATGAAGGATTCGGCGGCTGTGTTTACCTGAACCATATTTCCCACGCCCAAGGCGGCCAATGCACCGGCAAAGGAAAAACAGAGCGCCAGCCAGCGGAATCGCTTTCCAAGGCCGCCGGTGATGTAGTACATGGGGCCGCCAATCCAGTCGCCCTCTGCGTTTCGCTTTCGGAATTTCACGGCCAGAAGAATCTCGGCATACTTTGTCGCCATGCCGAAGAGGGCGGAAACCCACATCCAAAACACAGCCCCGGGCCCGCCTAGGGCAATGGCGCCTGCCACGCCTGCAATGTTGCCGGTGCCCACCGTCCCCGCCAGGGCGGTGGTGACGGCTTGGAAGGGGGATACGGCGCCCTTGTCCCGGTTTTTGTCCCGTTGAAAGGCCTTGCCGACGGTGCTTTTCATGGCGTAACCGAATTTTCGGAACTGTGGAAAGCCGGTGATGAGACTGAAGAACAGCCCCACGCCCACGATAAGCCCCATCATGGGAAGCCCCCAGACCAGGCCGTTGAGCTGTGCGTTTAGCCGGGAAATGTTATCTGCGATTGCGTTCATTGACCCCTCCCTTGGTCGGTGTTCCGCAAAGGCGCCGGGGAAAATGAAAAAAGTTACGGAACATTTTTGTTTTTTTATCGTCCTTATGATATAATAGTTACAATGCCGTTCTTAACGGGTTTAGCAATAACCTGCTGCAAACTAGAATAGAATTGACAGGGATGCCATGGTATATGCATATGCGGAGGTCTTGGTTTTTTGCATAGACCGGGCTTAAAATAAATCGATATTCCCATTGGTGAAAGGAAAATATGATGAAAAAGATTGTATCGCTGCTTCTTGCTTTTGCATTTTTATTTGGCATGGGCTCGGCATTTGCCCTGGAAAAGGGAGAGGCGCGCGCTGTAATTGGCGCAAACCTGACAGAGGAACAAAAGGCGGCCGTTTACCAGAGCTTTGGCGTTACGCCCGGCGCCGTTCCAGAGCTGACTGTCACAAACGCGGAGGAGCGGCAGTACCTGGAGGGTCTTGTGGACACCTCGGTCATTGGAACCCGCTCCATTTCCTGCGTCTACCTGGAGGTTCTGGGTGAGAACGAGGGACTGGACGTCAGCGTTTCCAATATCAACTGGTGCACCAAGGAAATGTATATGAACGCCCTTGTGACAGCGGGCGTGGACAACGCAAAGCTTATCGTCACAAGTCCGATTTCCGGCATCTCCGGAACCGCCGCCCTGACCGGCGTGTACAAGGCCTATGAGGATATTACCGGCGAACCGCTGGACGAGGTCGCCAAGCTGGCGGGTACGCAGGAGCTGGTCATCACAGCAGAGCTGGCCGATGAAATTGGCAACTATGACGCCGTTGTCATTGTCAACGAGCTGAAGAAGATTCTCAGCGAGACGGTCAACATGACAGACGACGAGCTGAAGGCTGAGATTAAGAAAACTGCACAGGAGAATAACATCTCCGTCACAGACGGCCAGATTGCCCAGCTTGTTAAGCTCTGCCGTTCCTTCGAAAAGCTTGACATCTCCGAGCTCAAGGCCAAGGTGGAGTCTTTGCAGGAAACCATCAAGAAGCTGGCGGAGGCCAAGACAACCGTCAACAACATTTCAGAGTCTGTAAAGACCTTTTTCCAGAGCATTGGAACCTTCTTTTCCAAGCTCTTCAGCAAAAATAGCTAAGACACAGGTTGCGTCCGTACAGCCTTCGATTGATAAAATCGAAGGCTGTTTTACTGTCTGTGGATTGACAGAAAAAGAAAGCACCAATATAATAAAATATGAATAAAAAATTAGAACCAGCAATCAGGCCTGCAGGACACCCTTCATATGGATTGGGTATTCCGGGTACAATTGTCTATAGAGCCCCCGCAAAAGGTGGGGACAAAGGGACAAGAGGCAATGCTGTACAGGGGGATGAAACGTTTGATTAAATTACAGAATTTGAGAATGCCGGTAGGCTTTACCGAGGCAGACTTACAGCAGTCGGCTGCGGCGGCGCTGGGTCTTTCGACGGATGAGATTAAGGACGTGCACCTTTTGAAGCTTTC
>CAYXNK010000059.1:4449-11677 GCA_964466395.1 uncultured Oscillospiraceae bacterium
CTTCAACCTCCAGTGGGCGTGGTCCAGCGGGCGGCTCGCCGGGAGGCTGGGGCGATGATACTGATACGCGGACTCCGGCTCATGCCCGGGGAGGACACAGCCGCGCTGAGGGCGCGGGCGGCAAAGCGGCTGCGCGTCCCGGAGGCGGAACTGGAGAGTATTCGGCTGGTCAAGCGCTCGCTCGACGCGAGGAAGAAAAGCGATATCCACTATGTTTGCTCCCTCGCCTTCTCGGCGGAGCAGGAGGAGAAGCTTGTTGCGGGGGCAAAAAGTAAAAATATTGAGCACCACCAGCCGGTGGCATACACCATTCCGGAGGTTAAGCGGCAGAGCGGCCTGCGTCCCGTTGTGGTCGGTTTGGGGCCTGCCGGTCTTTTTGCGGCCTTAAACCTGGCCAGAGCGGGACTTGCTCCGCTGGTGCTGGAGCGGGGGCGGCCTGTGGAGGAGCGCACCGGAGACGTGGAACGCTTTTGGCAGACCGGCGTCCTGGACGTGCACTCCAATGTGCAATTCGGTGAGGGCGGGGCGGGCACCTTCTCTGACGGAAAGCTCTCCACCGGCACCAACGACCCCCGCATCTCCTATGTGTTTGAAACCCTCGTGGAGTTCGGTGCACCTCGGGAGATCCTATGGTCCAATAGACCCCACGTTGGGACGGACGTTTTGCGGGAGATTATCCAAAAAATGCGCCGGGAGCTGATTGCTCTGGGCGGCGAGGTCTGCTTCGGACACTGTCTGAGCGGCCTGCGCCTTGAAAATAACAGCCTGAAGGCCATCCAGGTCAAGACGGCAGAGGGGGACTATGAGCTGCCCTGTGACTGCCTGGTGCTCGCCCCCGGACATTCTGCGCGGGACACCTTTGAAATGCTCTTCCGGCAGGGGATTCCCATGGAACAGAAGTCCTTTGCAGTGGGGGTTCGCATTGAACACAGCCAAGCGGCGATTTCAAAGGCGCAGTATGACAGCTTCGCCAGCCTCTTGCCGCCGGCGGATTATAAGCTCGCCTGCCATCTTCCCAACGGCAGAAGCGCATTCTCCTTCTGCGTCTGCCCGGGCGGCCAGGTGGTCGCCTCCGCCTCGGAACAGGGAAGACTTCTGACAAACGGCATGAGCCTGCGCGCCAGAGACGGTGAAAACATCAATGCGGGGCTTCTCGTAAGCGTCGGCGCAGCCGATTTTGAAAGCGCCCACCCCCTGGCGGGGCTGCGCTTTCAGGAGCAGTGGGAGGAGGCGGCCTTTGCTCTGGGCGGAGGGAATTTCCACGCACCGGTACAGACCGTCGGGGACTTTCTGGCCGAGCGCCCTTCCAAAAAACTGGGCGGCATCTTGCCCACCTACCGACCGGGAGTTCTGCCCACAGACCTTTCCCGCTGTCTGCCAGCCTATGTGACAGAGACCCTCAGAGCCTCAATCCAAAGGTTAAACCAGAGCCTCAGAGGCTTTGCGGCGCCGGAAGCCGTCATGACCGGGGTTGAAACTCGCTCATCCTCGCCGGTGCGGATTCTGCGTCAGGATAACTTCCAAAGCGAGATTCTCGGCCTTTTCCCCTGCGGAGAGGGGGCAGGCTATGCAGGCGGAATCACCTCTGCTGCTGTGGATGGGATGAAAATTGCCGAAGCAATCATAAATCAGCTGTAGAACGGTGCAGAAAATGCACAGAAAAAGCATATCTGTGCGGAATGTGAACAGGAGAGCCTATGAAATCACTGCGTCAGCTCTATAAAATCGGCCGCGGTCCCTCCAGCTCCCACACGATGGGCCCTGAGGCGGCGGCAAACAACTTTGCGGCCCTGTATCCCCAGGCGGACGCCTTTGAGGCGGTTTTATACGGCTCTTTGGCCAAGACCGGAAAGGGGCACAAGACCGATGAGGCCATCATCGAAGCCTTGGCGCCGCGTCCTGTTCGTCTCTCTTTTGATTTGGAAACCGAGGGGCTGCCCCACCAGAACACCATGATGTTTCTTGCCTTCTCTGAGGGGAAGGCATTGGGACGCAGGCGCTATCTGAGCATCGGCGGCGGAGAGATTATCGCCGAGGGAGAGGAGCCTTCGGAGGCGGACGAGGTCTATCGCCAGAACAGCTTTGCGGAGATTGCATGTTACTGCAAGGAGCACAATCTCCGGCTTTCCGAATACGTCCGCCTGATGGAAGGGGACGAGATTTTCGACTATCTGGCAGAAATTTGGGACGCCATGCAGACATCTGTCCTGGAGGGACTGTCTAAAACCGGGACGCTGCCCGGCGGCCTCAAGGTGGAGCGGCGCGCCCAGCAGCTCTACAACCAGCGGCACATGGACGAGACCAAGGCCACCTATGAGACGCGCCTCGTCTGTGCCTATGCCTTTGCAGTCAGTGAGCAGAATGCGGATGGCGGCAAAATTGTCACAGCGCCCACCTGCGGCGCCTGCGGCGTTGTGCCCGCCGTACTAAAATATTTCAAGGATGAAAAGGGCTATAAGGACGAAAAGATTCTCGAGGCTCTGGCGGTTGGCGGGCTGATTGGCCTTTTGGTCAAGACAAACGCCTCCATCAGCGGCGCTGAATGCGGCTGCCAGGCAGAGGTTGGAACCGCCTGCGCCATGGCCGCTGCCGCCCTGGGTGAGCTGTTCGGCATGGGCATCGACCAGATTGAATATTCGGCGGAAATCGCCATTGAACACCATCTGGGACTGACCTGCGACCCAATTTTCGGCCTGGTTCAGATTCCCTGCATCGAGCGCAACTCCGTTGCTGCCATGCGTGCAATTAATGCTGTGACTCTTGCAAACTTCTTGACCTTTACACGAAAAATTTCTCTTGACCTCATCATCAAAACCATGTATGACACAGGCCGTGACATTGACCGCAACTACAGGGAAACCTCTGACGGCGGCCTTGCCAAGCTCTATAAAAATATTGGAAGCTGAGCAAATCAAAAGAGCCTCCGGCATTGATTTTTCACCGAAGGCTCTGTCATCATCGCAGCCGGGGGAAGCCCCTCCTGCACGGCAACTCAAAAAAGTCTTTTATTTGGAAGGTGCATTTTTATGAGACTAATTGAAGCGTTGGACTATCAGGACATGAGCCGAAAGGCGGCGAAATTCATCCGTGACCAGGTCAGGGGAAAGCCAGATTGTGTGCTGGGACTTGCCACAGGCTCCACACCCGTAGGCCTGTACGAGCAGCTGATTGGCTGGTATCAAAAGGGGGAGCTGGATTTCTCCAAGGTGACGAGCTTCAACCTAGATGAATACTTCGGCCTGAATCCGGAGCACGAACAGAGCTATCATTATTTTATGAACGAGAAGCTTTTCCGTCACGTGAACTTCGAGAGCAGCCACGTCCCCAACGGCCTTTCCGAGGGCAAAGAGCTCAGTGCCTACGACGATGAAATTGCTGCCCGGGGCGGCATTGACCTCCAGCTTCTGGGCCTGGGTCACACAGGACATATCGCCTTCAACGAGCCGGGGGACAGCTTCAGCGGCAGAACCCACAAGGCTGCCCTTGCGGAGGAGACCATTGAGGCAAACTCCCGCTTTTTTGAGAGCCGGGACGAGGTGCCCCGCTTTGCTGTGACCATGGGCATCGGCGGCATCATGGCGGCCAGGAAGATTCTTTTGGTGGTCAACGGCGCAGGCAAGGCCGAGATTCTCAAAAAGGTGCTGTTCGGCCCCGTCACGCCCCAGGTTCCGGCCTCGATTCTGCAGTTCCATCCCGACGTTATCATCGTTGCGGACACCGAAGCCCTCACGGCAATTCGGCAGGAGGGTCTGCTTTAGAACATAGACGCTAGCGGGTCTGGCGGATAATCTCCCGGCGCAGGCGGGCGATGATTCGCTTCTCCAGGCGGCTGATATAGGACTGGGAAATGCCCATGATATCCGCCACCTCCTTCTGGGTATATTCCGCCACCCCGCAAAGCCCGAAACGCATGATAATAATCGATCGCTCCCGCTCCTCAAGACCCTCAACGGCGTCCATGAGGAGCTTTTTGTCGGCATCCTCCTCCAAGGGGCGGGAGACCTCGTCTCCGTCTGTGCCCAGGATGTCGGAGAGCAGCAGCTCGTTGCCGTCCCAGTCGGTGTTAAGAGGCTCATCCAGAGAGACCTCGGATTTTTGCGCGCTGATTTTCCGTAAGTGCATAAGAATTTCGTTCTCCACACAGCGGGAGGCATAGGTGGCGAGCTTGATTTTCTTGTCGGAGATGAATGTGTTGATGGCCTTTATGAGGCCGATGGTGCCGATGGAGATGAGATCCTCCAGCCCCACGCCGGTGTTTTCAAAGCGGCGGGCAATATAGACCACAAGGCGGAGATTGTGTTCAATCAGCCGCTGCTTGGCCTCTTCATCGCCCATCTCCAGCGCCTCGATTGCCTCTTGCTCCGCGATCTTGGACAGGGGTGCGGGCAGCACGTCGCTGCCGCCGATATAGTGTACCCCCGGGGGCAGGCAGATGCCCAAGCGGGCAAGCGCCTGGTTGACAGCAAGGCAGAATCTTGAATAAATTCCCATGGATTTCAGCTCGGACATAAACACCCTCCGTTGTTTTTATTTCCCACTTTATGTAATCACCATCTGGATTCCGGCTGAACAACGGCGGAAAACTCGCCGTTTCCGCAGAGTTTTGTGGGAGAAATCCCCACCAGAATATCCTTTGTTTCCCTGCCGTCCAGAGAGAGATGATCGGGACGAAAGACGGGCAGAAGGGAGAAGTCTCGCCCCACGGCAGAATAGGGAACGAGACGAAAACGACGGCTGTAGGGCGGGTCTGCCTCCACAGCCAGCATAAAATCCCCCACGCCCCGCCCCAAGGCGGAGAGCAGTCCCTCCGACAAGAGCTTGCCCGCAGCCTGGCCGTCCATGACCATGACGGGAAGATTGCTGATGGGGTCCCAAAGCTCGTTGCCTGTGTCGCAGAGCGCCATAAACTCCGTGGTTTTGCCGCAGAGCTGCAGAGACACAGTCACAAGCGTGCGGGACTGCCTTGCGCCCAGCCGCCGGAATACAAGCGTCAGAAGGAAGTAACAAGCGGCGAAGGAGAGCAGGAGCACGCGCATGGAGATGCTGACGAAAAAGCCATCCTCAAAGCCGCTGCCCACAAGCAAGGTTGCGCCGTAAACTGCGCCGCCGAAGGCTGCCGAGAGCGCGAGGAATGCACAGAACCGTTTTACCATTCCGCTTTCTGCACCAAAGGCAACAAGACTCATGACGAAGCCCAGCAGGAGCTTTGTTACAGGAGAGGCCAAAAACTGTAGCGGCTCATACAGCAGCGACACTGAGAACAGGGCGCCCAAGCCTGCGGAAAGTCCAAAGCGGAGCCGCCGGATGGGCAGGGCGCAGAGCTTTGCGGTAGCAAGCAGAATGAAATAATTGATGAACAAATTGAGAAGGAACATTTCGTCCACATATACTGTTTTCATGGTTTCAGTATATGCGAACGAGCCTAAAAAAGGCGTTGCTTTCAGTCGGACAACATAAAAAATAACACAGGCTTTCACCTGTGTTATTTTCATGTTCACATTGGGATTTAGAAGCCCCAGATGTTTTTTGCGTAGTCCGAGACGGCTCTGTCCGCTGCAAAGTTTCCGCTACGGGCAATATTGAGCAGGGAGATGGCGGCGCGCCTGTCGTGATCTGCCATCAGCTCATACAGCCGACGATGGGCCGCAGAATAGCTGTCAAAATCCGCGAGAAGCATGTATTCATCTCCGCCGTAGACCAGCTTGGAGGAGAGGTCGGAGAAGCTCTCGCCGTTTCTGAAGCCCGCTGTCATGCGGTTTAGGACGGCACGGAGCCTGTCGTTTGTCTGATAGAGCCTCTGGGGGTCGTAGCCCTCGGCCTTCATGCGCCGAATCTCATCGGCCCTCAGACCGAAGAGAACCATGTTCTCGTTACCCAAGCGCTCATACATTTCCACATTGGCGCCGTCTAAGGTGCCGATGGTAATCGCGCCGTTCATCATGAGCTTCATGTTGCCGGTGCCGCTGGCTTCTTTACCGGCTGTGGAAATCTGCTGGGAAACCTGGGCGGCTGGCATGAGCTTTTCCGCCACGGAGACACGGTAGTTTTCCAAAAAGACCACCTGCAGCCGATCCTTGCAGACGGGGTCTGCGTTCACATCGTCGGCCAGGGAGCAGAGCAGCTGGATGATGCGCTTTGCGGTCTTGTAGCTACTTGCGGCCTTTGCGCCAAAGACGAAGGTGCGGGGCAGGAAGTCGGCGTTTGGATTGTCGTGGAGCTGCTGCTGCAAATCCATAATCAGCATGGCGCAGAGCAGCTGGCGTTTGTATTCGTGGAGTCTTTTTACCAGAACGTCAAAAACCGCCTCGGGATTGAGGGCAAGGTTGTTTTCCCGCTGGACGAAGGAAGCAAAGGAGGCCTTGTTCCCGGCCTTAATATTCTCCAGCTGCCGGAGCACCTCCCGGTCATCTGCGTATTCCTCAAGCTTCGAGAGCAGGGCGGGCTGTAAGAGATAGTCATCGCCGCCTAAAAGCTCTGTGATGAGCTTGTGGAGCCCGGGGTTAATCTGGGTCAGCCAGCGCCTGTGGTCGATGCCGTTCGTGACGTTTGTAAATTTGTCGGGACGCAGGGCATAGATACCCCGGAACAAATCATGCTTTAGAATTTCACTGTGCATGGCGGAAACGCCGTTGACCTTGAAGCAGATGGAAAGGCAGATGTTTGCCATATGCACCTTTCCGCCGCTGATAATGAGATTGCGTAGAAGCAGGTCGTCATTGTTGGAATACACCGATTCCAGATACTTTTTATGCCGGCTATCGAGTTCCCGGATGATTTGCCAAATCCGGGGCAGCTGATATTCAATTAAATCCTGGGGCCAGCTCTCCAGAGCCTCGGACATGACCGTGTGGTTTGTATAGGCCACGCAACCGGAGACGAGGGCAAAGGCTTCATCCCAGCCCAGGCCGTCCTCGTCCATAAAGATGCGCATGAGCTCGGGGATGATCATGGTCGGGTGGGTGTCGTTAATTTGGAACACATGGTGTTCGGCAAAGTTTTGCACAGTGCCGTATTGCTTCCGGTGCTTCCGGACAACGGACTGTGCCGTTGCAGAGACAAAGAAATACTGCTGCCGAATGCGGAGGATTTTGCCCTCCCTGTGCTCGTCGGCGGGGTAGAGAACCTTGGTGATTACCTCTGCCAGGGTTCGCTGCTCCATGGACTTGATGTATTCACCGCCGGAGAACAGATGCATATCCAAGGACACAGGGGACTTTGCCTCCCAGAG
>CAYXNK010000059.1:11687-12238 GCA_964466395.1 uncultured Oscillospiraceae bacterium
ATCAGCATATCCCGCGGCACGGCGAGAATCGAGATGTAGTCCCGAGTGTTTGTGTTGCATTTTCCGCTGTAGTCCCAGTTTTCCTCGCAGCGGCCGGCAAACCGCACCTCCACCGCGTCCTCATAGCAGGGGACAAGCCAGCTGTCGGCAGAGACCGTCCAGTTGTCGGCGTATTCCTGCTGCTTGCAGTCTGCGATCCGCTGGCGGAACATCCCCAGCTCGTAGCAGAGGGAATAGCCCGTTGCGGGCAGACCCAGCGTTGCCATGCTGTCCATATAGCAGGCGGCAAGCCTGCCCAGGCCGCCGTTACCCAGGCCTGCGTCCGGCTCCGCCTCAAAAACTTCGGCGGGCTCCATGCCAAGCTCTGAAAGCGCTTCGGCAAGCGCGTCTAAGATACCCAGGTTAAAGGCGTTTTTGGCAAGGGAGCGCCCCATGAGAAATTCCATGGAGAGGTAGTGAATTTGCCGGCTTTCCTTGTGCGCTGTATGTGCCTTATTGCGGGAGGCCACCTCTCGCAGAAGCATGGCGCAGGCGGAAAAAACCTCAGAGGG
>CAYXNK010000060.1:0-12231 GCA_964466395.1 uncultured Oscillospiraceae bacterium
TTATTTTCCTCCCTCTGACAAGCTAATTCTGGGATCCACAACCTTATACAGCAAGTCAGCAAGTAAATTCATCAGGATGATGAATGCCGCAAGGAAAATAGTTGTTCCCATGATAACAGGATAATCACGGGCCAAAATGCTCTGAATGAAATAGCGTCCCAGCCCGGGAATGCTGAATACCTTTTCTACCACAAAGCCGCCGCAGAAGGTAAAGGCGATTTGAGGCCCAAGGTAAGTAATGACAGGAATCAATGCGTTTCTTAGGGCGTGTTTAAAGATAATTGGCGCATTTTTCAGACCCTTTGCCCGGGCGGTCTTTATGTAGTCCTGGCTCAGTGCGTCCAGCATAGAGGAGCGGGACTGCCGCGCAATGTAGCACATGGGGTAAAACCCAAGAGAAAAACAAGGAAGAACATAGCTTTTGAAGCCGAGAGAGGAATCAAAAATCGTCGGGAAAAAACGCAGAGCTTCGTTGTTGCCTGCAAAGGTCGTTAAAAGCAGAGAGGCCACAACAAAGCTCGGCATCGATATGCCGATGGTTGATATGATGCGCAGGAGACCGTCAATTCGGTTGCCACGGTTATAGGCTGCAATGCACCCCAAGGGCACGCCAACCAAAACAGCCCAAAGCAGGGCAAAAAAGCCAATGCTGGCCGAAACGGGGAACATCTCTTTAATTATCTGGACAACCTCGCGGTTTTTCTGCATCTTCAACGATACGCCCAAATCACCCTTGAGAAGGTTTTGAAAGTATTTTCCCAGCTGCACAATAAGGGGCTTGTCCAAACCATATTTTGCGTTCAGTGCTTCAATCGTCGCTGGGGAAGGCGTTTTTTCACTGAGCCAGGGACTGCCCGGAATACTGTTCATCAATAAAAAAGTAAGGCAGGCGACAACGAACAGGGTCAGCACCGCCATGCCCAACCTCTTTAGGGAATATTTTGCCATTTTTTCACTTCCTGTTTCTTTTTGCTTTTTGTTGTCCGACGCTTCCGACCAAAGAGCTGATGTCGCCTTGAAATTGTCGCACAAGACAATTTGTATCTATGGGATTCTATATCAAATACACAATTCAGTCAAGGTTTTCTTGCAAATTTGATGATACCATTTTGTTCATCTTATGTAATTAATGACGCTTATAAACGACGGAATTCGACAAGGCATTACACTAAAGTGGTAAATTCATCGGTTTTATCAGGAATATTTGTGCAGGTTTTTTTTCGTGTAGCCCTGTGCTTATGAGCAATTGGGACTATATCTGCAAGTTGCGCAAATCATTCCTGCATTCTTGCAAATAATTACAAAAAGAAATAAATCGGCCATGTTTACGGCCGATTTATTTCTTTTTAGCCTACGGTAAATGTATATCGCGCGCGCTCTGCGAATAAGCTTTGGTAAAACGAGGACAACTTCTGCCCTCCTTGCTTTTCGGTCCCAGGCCGCCCTTGTCTGCGGTGATTTGCAAAGAAAAAACATATCTGATGGAGGTAACTATGGAAAAGAATACAACGGGAAACATTACCCGGCTCTGCGGCACGGTGGACGGGAAGGCGGTCTTTTCACATATCAGTCGCAATCGCAGATTTTTTACCTTTCCCCTGCGGGTTCCCAGGCTCTCCGGCACTGAGGATGTGGTTAACATTGTCTGTGACGAGGAAAAGATGAAGGCACTGGAGCTGGACGAAAGCGGCATGCTGCGCGTTACGGGGGAGCTCCGCTCGTATAACAATAAGAGCGGAGTTGGCAGCAAGCTGATTATCTTTGTCTATGCCACCGAGCTGGAGCTCTGCGGCGGGGAGGCCGAAAACCTGATCCGTCTGCGGGGAACGGTTTGCAAGCAGCCCCAGCTTCGCATGACACCCTTGGGCAGAGAAATCTGTGATTTACTCCTGGCTGTAAACCGCCCCTTCGGCAGATCAGACTACCTCCCCTGCATCGCCTGGGGGCAAAACGCCCGGGAAGCTGCCCTCTGGCAGGTGGGTGAGCTGGTGGAGCTGGAGGGAAGGGTTCAGAGCCGCAGCTACATAAAAAACACGGAGCAGGGTCAGGAGCGGAAAACCGCCTATGAAATTTCCGCCTCCCTAGTGAATAAGGCAGAGCCTGTCAGCGAGACCTAAAAGTTCAAGGTTGAAAAATAGTCCTCGGGGGTTTCGGCACGGCGAATGAGTTTTGCATTGCCCTCCTCGCAGAGAAGAACCTCGGCGCTGCGGAGCTTTCCGTTGTAATTATATCCCATGGAGTGGCCGTGGGCGCCGGTGTCGTGAATCACAACGAAGTCGCCGATGTCAATGCGGGGAAGCCAGCGATCAACGGCAAACTTGTCGTTGTTTTCACAGAGGCTACCCACAACGTCATAGAGGTGGTCGGCAGGGGCACCCTCCTTCCCCATCACGCTGATGTGGTGGTAGGAGCCGTACATAGCGGGGCGCATGAGGTTGCAGGCGCAGGCGTCCAGGCCGATGTAGTCCTTATAGATGTGCTTCCGGTGGACAGCCCGGGTCACAAGGCAGCCATAGGGCGCCAGCATGAAGCGGCCAAGCTCGGAGTAGATGGCCACGTCATCCATGCCTGCGGGGACGAAAATCTGGTGATAGACCTTATGCACGCGCTCACCGATGGCCTCGATATCCGCCGGCTGCTGATCCTCACGGTAGGGTACGCCGATGCCACCGGAGAGATTGATGAAACTGATTTTAATATCCAGCTCATTTTTCAACTCAACCGCAAGGCGGAACAGCGTGGCGGCGAGGGTGGGATAGTAATCGTTTGTAACGGTGTTACTGGCCAAAAAGGCGTGAATCCCGAACTCCTTGACGCCCTTGTCCTTGAGCAGGCGGAAGGCCTGGAACATCTGGGGCTTTGTGAGGCCGTATTTCGCCTCTCCCGGCGTGTCCATGATGGTATTGGAAATTTCAAAATTTCCGCCCGGGTTATAGCGGCAGCTTATTTTTTCGGGAATGTGCCCGATAGTTTTTTCAAGAAAATCAATGTGTGTGATATCATCCAGATTGATAATGGCGCCCAGCTTGTCAGCCAGGATGAAATCCTCAGCAGGGGTGTCGTTGGAGGAGAACATGATGTCCTCTCCCGTAATGCCAAGGCGCTCGCAGAGCATCAGCTCCGTGAGAGAGGATGCGTCCATACCGCAGCCCTCCTCGTTGAGGATGCGCATGATTGTGGGGTTGGGGGTGGCCTTTACCGCAAAGTACTCCTTGAAGCCCTTGTTCCACGAAAAGGCCTTGTAAAGCTTTCGAGCATTCTCCCGGATTGCTTTTTCATCATAGAGGTGATAGGGCGTCGGGAATTCCTTGGAAAACTCGTTCAGTTGCGCCATACTTACAAAGGGCTTTTTCATGAATTGGTCTCCTTCATTTCTTAATTAGCTAATTAAAGAATATAGCTTGTTCAAAATATAGCAGAAAAACGGCAATTTTGCAATTCGTAATAAGTTCCGAAGCTTTTTGATTTATTCCACACAATTTGTGTCATTCGTCCTCTTTTTTTGTTTTTGTCCTGCCTGAATCAAAAAAGGAGCCGCCCAGCCGGGCGGCTCCAAGTTATGAATGCAGTTTTGCTTATGCCTCGTAAGAGGTGTAGCCAAAGAAGAAGTATCCCAGCGGGGTGTAGTACATGCCCTTCACTGCGGGGTCAATCATGTACTTCTGGGTGTAGAAGTAGATGGGTGCATGAACAACGTCATCGCCCATGAGAATCTGCTCTGCATTGTGCAGGGCTTCCATGCGCTCTTCGGGAACGGAGGTTGCCTTGGCAGCGTCGATGTATGCGTCATATTCCTTGTTGCTGTACTGGGCGTCGTTGTTGCCGCCGCCGGTGTACCACATGTCAAGGAAGGAGATGGGGTCATTGTAGTCTGCAATCCAGCCGTTACGGGAAATCTGATAATTACCGTCCTTACGGGTCTGGAGGAATACACCCCACTCCTGGTTGTTCAGGGTTACGTCAACGCCCAGCTCGGTCTTCCACATGTTCTGGAGGGCTTCGCCGATTGCTCTGTGGTTGTCGTTGGTGTTGTAGAGGTACTCAACAGCGGGGAAGCCCTCGCCGTTGGGATAGCCAGCCTCGGCAAGAAGGGCGCGAGCCTTCTCGCAGTTGCCCTGGTAATCAGCCCCGGAGACGGAATAGAAGTCGCCACCGACTGTACGGAAGTCCTCGCCGTTGGGACCTTCGGCGTCATACATACCGGAGGGAACAAAGCCGGTCGCGGGAACCTGGCCGGTCTGGGTTACCTTCTCAACAATGTAGTTGCGATCGATAACCAGGGAGAAAGCTTCACGGACACGAACATCGTCGAAGGGAGCCTTGGTTACGTTGAAGCAGGCATAGTAGGTTCCGAGATAGTCAACAATGTGCAGCTCGTCGTTGGCAAGCAGGCTCTGGACTTCATCAACGGGAACTTCCTCGATGAACTGAAGGCTACCACTGCGGAACGCAGAGTAGATGGCGTTGGCATCGTCCATGAGCTGGAATGTCAGCGAGTCGGGGCCAAGGTTTGCATAGTCATAGTAGGTTTCGCTCTGAACGCCCTTGATGTAGGAGTTATGTACCCACTCGCTCATCTTGTAGGGACCGTTGCCAATGTAGGTTGCAACGTCGAAGGTCCACTGGTCACCGGCGCTTTCAATCATGTCCTGACGAACGGGATAGGTTGCGGGGAAGGCAGCAATCTCCTCGAAGTAGGGGCAGTCATAGGTTAGGGTAACAACAAAGGTGTTGTCGTCGGGAGCAGAAACAGCAAGAGTGGAGGGGTCAGCATAGTCCATGACCTCCTTCTGGCTCTCTTCACCAGTCTCCTCGTCAACAACGGTCTCGAATTCGCCGGTGGGAACGCCGTTTGCGACCTCATCCCAGCCCTTGACCATATCGATCATGTAGGTGTAGTCCGCTGCGGTTGCGGGGGTAGCCAAGCGCTGCCAGCTATAGACAAAGTCATTTGCTGTGACAGGCTCGCCATCGCTCCACTTGGCATCCTCGCGGAGTTTGAAGGTGTAGGTGACGGTGCCGTCGCCGTTGTCAGCCTTCTCCCAGGACGTTGCCTGTCCGGGAACCAACTCGGCGTTGCCCTCTCCGTTGTCGGCCCACTTGAGCAGGCCCTCAAAGAAGTGACCGATCATAATGGCACCATCAACAGCAGAGTTGAGGGCGGGGTCAATGGTCTGGGGCTCGGAAGCCAGGTTGACAGCTAGGTCAAATGCACCTGTCTGAGCGGGAGCGCTAGGCTCGGCGGGAGCATCGGATTCTACGGGAGCTTTGGTGCCGCAGCCGGCCATGACACCGACAAGCATCATTACAGCCAGGCAGAGCGCAAGAAGTTTTTTCGTTTTCCTCATGTTTTTACCTCCAGAAAATTAGAATGTCCTAACTTGTTTCTCCTTTACCAGCGCAAAAGCGATGTGATAGCAATAGTACAGGACATAATTATCTTATATATTAACATAAATTCATTTCTTTGTAAAGCTGAATTGTTACATAAGTATGAATAAACGCCTGGTTTTTTCAGGGTGAAGTCCGTTAAAAAAGCACCAATCTCTGCAGGAAGCTTCCTGCAGAGATTGGTGCTTTACGCTTGATATGGCTTAGTTTTCTTTGCGCTTTTGGACAAAGGAGGCAAAGCTTTTTATCTGCTTTTCCAGGAAGTCTTTGCTGGTGTCGGAGAGCGCCAGTTTTCCCTCGCTGTCGAGCTGCTGAAAGACTTGGGGAATCGCAGCCCGAGGATAGTTCATGATGTCCATGTTCAGGAAGCTAAGCAGCATAATCAGCTGATCCTGGGCGATGGCTGTGCCGGTGGTTGAGAGGGAGGCACCGCTGACAACGGCGGGCTTATTGGAGAGCACTTGTCCCTCTGTTTTGCTAATAGGGCGGGAAAGCCAGTCAATCACGTTTTTTAAAACGCCGGGAAACGAGTGGTTATACTCCGGAGTGAAGAACCAGACAGCGTCCGCTACCTTCACACGTTCCCGCAGCCTTGTCACAGCCTCGGGAGCGGGAAATTCCAAGTCCTGATTGAAAAGAGGCACGTCCTGATAATCTAAAATTTCAAGTTCTGCATAATCCTCCAGAAGCTTCTTTACAGCCTTGGCCAGCTGCAGGTTATAAGAGTCCTTTCGGAGAGAGCCAACAAGGGCGACAATATTTATTTTATTCATATCATATTAACTCCAATCTAATGTAGTTTATCTCCTACGATAGCACAAAACAGGAAAAAGTCCAAGACTCTTTTACAAATCAAAGCAAAGAAAAGAATCCTTGTTGTTTTTCCTCGCTTTTCGAGATATGATATGTAAATATTTGAAACGCAAACCAATGGAGATGTGAGTTGAAAAGCCTATTTGTATACCTGAAAGATTATCGAAAAGAAGCCCTGCTCGGCCCTCTTGCCAAGTTATTTGAGGCGCTCTTGGAGCTGCTTGTGCCCTTAGTTGTCGCGGCCATCATTGACCGGGGCATCGGCGGCGGAGACAGGGATTATATTTTGCGGATGTGCCTCCTGCTGGTGGGGCTGGGATCTGTCGGTCTCGCCTTTTCTGTCCTTGCGCAATATTTTGCAGCGAGGGCTGCTGCCGGCTTTGCAAAAAAGCTCCGGCACGCCTTGTTTGTGCAGATTCAAGGGCTGTCCTTCTCCCAACTGGACGCTCTGGGAACCGCCACCTTAAACATGCGGCTGACAACGGATACAAGCCAGGTGCAGACGGGACTCAATCTGAGCCTGCGCCTGCTTCTGCGTTCCCCTTTTATCGTGCTTGGCGCGGGAATTATGGCCTTTACCATCGACCGGAAGGCAGCACTGATTTTTGCCGCGGTGATTCCCCTCCTCGCTCTTGCTGTGTTCTGGCTGATGCGCCGGGGAATCCCCCTGTATCAAGGCGTGCAGGGAAGGCTAGACAGGGTTTTGGCGCTCATACGGGAGAACCTCACAGGGGTTCGGGTGCTTCGCGCCTTCCGCAAGGAGGCGGCGGAGGTGCGCGGTTTCGAAGAAAGCACTGAAGGCTTAGCGCAGGCGCAGCAGCGGGCGGGAAGGTTCTCAGCGCTGATGAATCCCCTGACCTACATTCTGATCAACCTTGCACTGATTGCCCTATTACAAACTGGCGCCCTCCGGGTGAATACGGGTGCGCTGAGTCAGGGCTCTTTGGTGGCGCTGTATAATTACCTATCGCAAATTTTGGTGGAATTAATTAAGCTAGCCTCGCTGATTCTCACCATTACAAGGTCTGTGGCCTGCGCAGGTCGGATTCAAACGCTTTTGGTAACCGACTCTCCCCTCCCCTGCCCCGCCCCGTCTGACGACACTGACAAGCCAGACACGGCGGTTTCCTTCGAACAGGTTAGTCTGCGCTTTGAAAACGCTGCGGAGAATGCCCTGGAGAACATCAGCTTCTCTGTGAAACGGGGTGAAATTATTGGCGTCATCGGGGGAACCGGAGCGGGAAAGAGTGCGCTTATAAATCTGATTCCCCGCTTTTATGAGGCCACGGCGGGAAGGGTGTCGGTATTCGGACGGGACGTTCGCGCCTATTCCCAAAAAGAGCTACGGCAAAAAATTGGACTTGTCCCTCAGGCGGCGCTGCTGTTTCAGGGCAGCATCCGTGAAAACCTGTTCTGGGGCAAGGAAAACGCAACGGAAGAGGAGCTGCTCACAGCTCTTGAATCCGCCCAGGCTTTGGAGGTCGTTCGACAAAAGGGCGGGCTGGGTGCGCCCCTCGAGCAGGGCGGAAAAAACCTCTCCGGCGGACAGCGCCAGCGGCTGACCATTGCCCGAGCCCTGGTGCGGGAACCTGAACTCCTAATTTTAGATGACGCGGCCTCGGCCCTGGATTATGCGACCGAGGCAGCTTTGCGCAAAAGTCTGGAGACGCTCCCCTTCCGACCGACAGTTTTCCTTGTCTCTCAGCGGGTTTCCTCCGTCCGCTTTGCCGACCGTATCCTAGTCTTGGATGACGGGGCAATCGCCGGAATCGGCACTGAGTCGGAGCTTTTACAAAACTGCGTAGTCTACCGGGAAATCCACGCCTCCCAGCACAGAAAGGAGGCGGAAGATGACTAAAAGCAAAAAATCCGGAAGTCTGGAAAAACTGCTGCGCACCATCCGGGAATACCGACTGCTCCTTTTTCTCTCCCTGGTGCTTGCCCTATGCTCTGTTGCCTTGAGCCTGTATGTTCCTGTGCTTGTGGGACGGGGCATCGACCTGATCCCCGGCGCGGGAGAGGTGGAATTTTCCGGCCTCCTGCCCATTCTTTTGCAAATCGGTATCGCCGTTGTCTGTAGCGCGCTGCTCCAGTGGCTTTTAGCGGCAATAAACAATCGATTGGTCTTCCAGGTTTCCCGAAGGTTACGGAACCAGGCTTTTTGCAGGCTTCAAATCTTGCCTCTGCGCACACTGGACGCCCACCCCCACGGTGAGATTATCAGCCGGATGCTCGCGGATGTGGAGCAGCTGGCAGACGGCCTTCTCCTGGGCTTTTCCCAGCTGTTCACAGGTCTTGCCACGATTGCGGGCACCCTTGGGTTCATGCTCATCATCAACTGGCAGCTGACGCTTGTAGTTGCCCTGCTCACGCCTATTTCACTGTTTGCGGCGCAATATATCGCCGGAAAAAGCTATCGCCTGTTTGGAACGCAGTCGGAAATTCGCGGAGAGCAGACCGCCTTCATCGATGAGATGATGGGCGGCCAAAGGCTTGTCCACGCCTTTTCCCGGGAGGAGCAGGTGATTGCGGACTTTGACGAAATCAACGGAAGGCTGGAAGCCGCCTCTAGGGACGCCACCTTCTTTTCCTCCCTCACAAACCCTGTGACGCGGTTTGTCAACAGCTTGGTTTATGCCGGCCTCGCCCTTGCGGGCGCCTTGGCGGCGATCTCAAGCGACGGACTATTCACGGTGGGCCAGCTTGTTGTATTTTTAAGCTATGCAAACCAGTATACGAAGCCCTTTAACGAAATTTCAGGCGTGGTGACCGAGCTGCAAAACGCCCTCGCCTGCGCCGATAGAATATTTGCCCTGATGGAAGCGGAGCCGGAACCTCCCGAGCCCCCAGAGGCAGAGAGCCTGCACCATGTTTCGGGAAGTCTCGCCTTGGAGCAGGTGGGCTTTTCCTACAGCCCGGACAGACCCCTGATTCGCGACTTTACTCTCCGTGTTTTGCCGGGGCAGCGGATTGCCCTTGTAGGCCCTACCGGCAGCGGAAAGACCACGGTGATTAACCTCTTGCTGCGCTTTTATGAGCCGGACAGCGGCAGCATTCGTCTGGATGGGCGTGACATTCGTGACCTGACCCGGGATAGCTTGCGGGCGGGCTTTGGCATGGTTCTGCAGGACAGCTGGCTCAAGTCCGGTACCATCCGGGAAAACATCAGTCTGGGAAAATCGGAGGCGACGGAGGAGGAAATCGTCACAGCTGCCAAAGCAGCCTATGCCCACAGCTTCATCCGTCGGCTGCCCCAGGGCTATGACACCCAAATCGGCGAGGACGGCGGCAGCCTTTCCCAGGGGCAAAAGCAGCTTTTATGCATTGCCCGGGTGCTGCTTTGCCGCCCGCCCATGCTGATTTTGGATGAGGCCACCTCGTCCATTGACACCCGCACAGAGGCCAAGATTCAAGCGGCCTTGGAACGGCTCATGGAAGGGCGAACCAGCATCGTTGTCGCCCATCGGCTCTCCACCGTGCAGGAGGCGGATTTAATCCTCGTCATGCAGGACGGGCGCATCGCCGAGCAGGGGCAGCACAGGGAACTGCTGCAAAAGGGCGGCCTCTATGCCAAGCTCTATCACAGCCAATTTGTCACCAGAGCATAAATACAAAAACAGCCGGAGTAGTCAAGAGTGACCGCTCCGGCTTGTTGTTATGGTTTTTCAGCCAGGATTGCCCAGAAGGAAGGAACTCCGTGTTCGTACAAGGAGCCGCTGCCGTTGGTGTCCTCATAGAGGTCAAGGAGCCGCAGGCCATGCGAAAAAACAAAGGAAAAAGTCCATGGTTTTTCCCTTGCTTTTTCAGTTTCAACAAGAAACGGTTAATACTGTAGGTTGTACGACCAGTGGATGGCCTCCTGATACAGCCGCATAAACTGCTGGCCGCCCAGCCTGCGCAGGCTCGCGTCACAGCGTTCCAGGCCGCCGTCCTCATTCATGTCGTAAGAGGAGACACAGTCGAGCATATTTCGAAAAATGTTATCTTCACCGCGAAGGGCGGCCTTCACCTCATCGGGCAGGGGAAGCCCCGCCACAAGTTGGGACATCTTTTGGTTCATCAGCACATTGATATAGGAGAACATCCCCGTAATATAGAACCAGGATGAGTCCTCTCTGAACTGGAGCGTTTGGGCAAGCATCTCCATAATCTTTCCGCGGATAATGGAGACTTTAATCAGCTCCGCGTTTTCCACGCTTCCTATTTTTTTTAACAGCATAATGGATGACCATTTTTTCAGCTCTTCAATTCCGATAAAGGACAGCGCCTGGGTCAGGCTCTTAATCTCGTTTCTGGAGCTGTAATGGACAGAGTTTGCAAGCTTTAGGATTTTATAGGAAAGCCCCAGGTCGCTTTCAATAATCTTTGACAGTTTGTGGAAGGAGGGCTCGGCTCGAAACAGCTCCTCCATGATTAAACAGAGGTTTGCGGGAATGGAGCGGATTTCCTTTGATGCGATTAGGGCGGGCTTGCTGAAGAAATAGCCCTGGAAATAGTCATAGCCCATTTGAACCGCTTTGTAGTAGTCCTCCCGCGTTTCAATCTTTTCGGCCAAAAATTTAATTTTCGAGCCGTACTTTTGAATCATCCCTATCTGATCCTCGTAGCTGACGGTGGGATACTCCACCTTGATAATATCAGCAACGGCAATCAGCGGAAGATTGTCGTCATTCAAAACAAAATCATCCAGAGCGATTGTATAGCCCTCATCCCTGAGCTGCAAGCAGGAAACCAGGGTCTCCACCGTGACCTTATCCCGCTCCAGCACCTCAATCACAACCTCACCGGGGGGCAAAAGTCCCGGAACACCGCTGGAGATTAAATCCTTTGAAAAATTGATAAAGGCCTTTTTCCCCTCAGTGAGGTCTTGAAGACCCAAAACTAAAAACGAATTGTATAAAAGCTCCCCTGTTGCTTGATTATCGTCACGTCCGGTATAAAAATTATCGCTGTTTGTGCGGTGCAAAAGCTCGTAACCGTATACCTGTAGTGACCGGTCAAAGATAGGTTGACGAGCAATAAAAACATCCATATTTACGCTCCTACCTGAAGAATTCTCTGTCCTACTTCTTTATACTCAGTCTAGCCTTTCTTAGTAATATAGTCAACGAAAATCATGCATTTGCTAAAAATCTGGATGCTTTTTAAGTTAATCACTTCAACTTTACACAGTTTTTACATCCCCCCTCTTTGTCGTACATATTCTGGCGTTAGAATAGGTACGACAAGGAAAAGAAAGGATTGATTAGAATAATGAAAAAGACAGTTTCACTGATTACCGCTTTCATTTTGGCACTTGGCCTCTTCGCCGGCTGCGCCGGACAGGGCGGCAGCTTCGACACAAGCAAAAACATCACCGTCGTCTCCCGCGAGGACGGCTCCGGCACCCGAGGCGCTTTCATCGAGCTTTTGGGCATCGAGCAGAAGGGTGAGGACGGCAGCAGGAAGGACCTCACCACCAAGGAGGCCGTTATTGCCAATAAAACCGACGTCATGATGACGAACATTGCCAGTAATCAATACGCCATCGGCTATATTTCCTTGGGCTCTCTCAACGACACTGTCAAGGCCCTCTCCGTGGAAGGGGCGATCCCCACTACGGAAAACGTCAAAAACGGAAACTATCCCATTGTCCGCGCTTTCAACATCGCAACCAAGGGCGAGGCCGAGGACCTGGCGGCAGACTTCATTGCCTTCATTCTCTCCAAGCAGGGCCAGGAGGTTGTTGCCGGCGGCTACATTCCCATTGACGACGCATCTCCCGAATACACCGCAAGCGGTATTTCCGGCAAAATCGTTGTGGCCGGCTCCTCCTCCGTATACCCCGTGATGGAAAAGCTCAAAGAGGCCTATCAGCCCCTGAATTCCGAGGCGGTCATTGAGATTCAGCAGACCGACTCCTCCGCCGGCCTCACTGCCGCCATTGACGGCATCTGCGATATTGCCATGGCAAGCCGCGAGCTCAAGGACAGCGAGGCAGCCGTCCTCACAGCCACATCCATTGCTCTGGACGGCATTGCTCTGATT
>CAYXNK010000061.1:0-12198 GCA_964466395.1 uncultured Oscillospiraceae bacterium
TTATCTATACATATTATAGCATATATTATTTATTTGTCAAATTAGGACAAAAAAAGTGTTCTAATCTCTTGCAATATCGCTATCGGTATGATATACTAATATTATTAAATCATCATTTTATCACAAATAAAATCGCAACCAAGAGCAGGGTAACTTTATCCGGCTCTTTTTTGCGTAAAAAATAAAAAAGAGCCAAAGGCTCGGAAAGGAGAGAGATATGAACAATATCCTAGAAGAATTAAAAACAAAGGACATCCGCACCTACGAACACTCGATGCGAGTAGGATTATTGACGAGATGTCTTGCTCTCTGCCTTGGCAAATCCGAGTCAGAAGCGAAAGAAATACAATCTGCAGCCGAGATGCATGACATAGGCAAGTTGCAGATAGCAGATGAGGTACTGAAAAGCACTTCTCCTCTGACACAGAATCAGTGGGAAGAAATTCAGATGCACCCGGTATATGGCGCAGCGATAGCAAAAAACAGGTTTAACCAAATGACCTGCGACGCTATTCGTTACCATCATGTGGATTACCGTGGTGGTGGATATCCCATCTGTAAGGAAACAAAATCAGCCATCCCTGAGGTGGCGAGAATAGTAGCAATCTGTGATGTATTTGATGCAATTACAGCTCGCAGATGTTACAAAAGCGCAATGTCCATAGCGCAGGCAAAAGAAATCATGGACAATAATTTAATAGAAGGGAAGTTTGACCCAATGATGTATAAGATATTCTGGGTTAAATGTATCCCGACTATATACGGAAAAGCCGCTGCTCTTTAGAGAGTGGCTTTTTTGTTGCACAAAAATCAAAATAGACCAAATTTGACAAAAAATATTATAATGGTATAATTATTCTATAAAGGAACGTGTTAGGAGGCTATCAATATGACGAGAAAAGAATTGCTCGAATTTATAGATGGGTTAGACCAGAAAATTGTAAAAGAGTATACGAAACATATTCTTGGTTCTATCGAAGACCATGTAAGAAGATTCATGAAATACCTATCCCCGGAAGACAATGCAAAGGAGAAATTCGAGGCATTCATGAAAGATATCATTGCTGAAACTCCGGTAAGAGCATTACCAAAGCACAAAATGATTCCAGTGCGTGTACTTGGAGAGAGAATAGGGCAAATGGATGAAGCACTTCTGAATGAATACGCTAAGAGATATCCAGTTCAGAACCTTACAAAATTTGCACGTACTTTCATAGAAACGCAACTGCTTTCACGCAAGGTAGAAACGCCCGCAGATATAGAAGAAGCGACTATTATGGTCAACAATCTATTTTATCACAGTATCAGCGATTATTTGACAGCATGTATGAGACAGGCAATCCAATATGATATTGCCATCTGCGAAAACTGTGCATCCTACGCACAGGGCATATGTTCTAAAAATGGTGTTAAAATACATGGATTTTGCAGATGCAATAATGGTTTCACGAAAAGAGGATGATTATGTAAGAAAACCGGGATATTAGAAGAGGAGGAAGCAATATGAATACATCATCACTTTTGATGAATCCCAAAGAAATGCAATATCAACAGAACCAAAAGAGTCGATTATTCACGGTTTCTTTTTGATTTGACAAATAATTATAATTATGGTATATTATACCCAAGTCATAAAAAGTCAGCGCACGTTCCGTAAAAACAACGGGAAGTAAGACTATCATGTGACCGACTTGGCGGTAGTATTCTCCGAAATAAATAGCGGAGATAAAGTAATTATATTCTTACATCGTACTCGCACTCAAAGCGAGATAAGCTACGCCGTAAGAGGTTTACTGAAAGTAGGTTAAACTGCACAAATATACAATGATGCAACAATCATTGTAAGCCGTTCGATAACCAAGAACGGAGCGTTATCTCCAAAAGAGTTAACCTTTGCTCGATGAGAGCACCCACCCCACAACCAGCTCGGGTATCATATCCGGGCTGGAATATCTAATAAGCCATTATACAAGAAGTTGACAAAATATAACGAAAGGAAACGAAAATCATGTTGAAGACTATGACAAACAAACAGAATAATCTGAACCTCACAGGCACAACACCGTTATGCTTTAGTTCAGAACGCCCATTTGCCGGATATGATTATGCAGTCATAGTTGGAAAAGAAGAAATATGGGGTAAACGTTTCCATGTAGGAGGATTTATTGACGAAGGTTAAATAGGTCCAGACTACATAAATCACGATGATGATTAAGGAGCCGTTTACTAGACGCAAAGTAGACGGTTCTTTTTGTTAGAAAAGGAGAGAGCAAAATGAAACGAAAACAGAAATCAAAAATACGAAAACAGAATAGATATGCATCTGTCACCTAATGGTATGGTACTCGACTTTTAATCGAGCGGCTTCGGCTATGTGGGTTCAAATCCCATCAGATGCATCCCCGTGACAATATTCGTTACGGTGTGCTCATGTGGTCGAATGGTACGATAGCGGACTCTTAATCCGACTGGTCTGGGTTCAAATCCCAGTATGAGTATAACGCAGCTTTAGCTCATCCGGGAGAGTGCTTGCCTTACAAGCAAGAGGTGGCAGGTTCGACACCTGCAGGCTGCACTACAGACTTAGCGCAGATGGTAGCGCACCGCATAATGGTTCTGCGGAGGTCATTGGTTCAAATCCAATAGTCTGTTTCCGACAACAGTCGAGAAATCTATAAGAAAGAAGTGATCTATATGGAATACAGTTGTATTATTGAGTTTAGTTAGGGATGTAAGCTAACTCGGTAGAAGCGGCGGACTGAAAATCCGCAGGACATGGCTCGACACCATGACATCCCATTAACACCCGTTAGACCATCGGCTAAGTCGGTTGCCTTTCAAGCAGCAATAGTGGGTTCGATTCCCATACGGGTGATTTCTCAGAAACGAAATAATGCATGTGTGATGTAGTTGGTAACATACCAGTCTTCCAAACTGGGTTCGCCGGATCGTAACCGGTCACGTGCTCTCAGAAGTAATACTTCTGGAATAAAATAGAAGAGGAGATAATAACAAATGAAAAAACGAATACAATTATCGGGAATGATTACACTATGCGCCCGAGGTTGATACGGTATGTTGCGTCTGTCTTATAAGCAGAGATTCGGGGTTCGACTCCCTGCGGGCGTACTAAATTAAATATTTGGGGCTGTAACTCAGTTGGGAGAGTGTTTGTTTTGCATACAAAAAGTCGTGGGTTCGAATCCCACCAGTTCCATATGGCTTCATAGCACAGAAGAGTAGCGCGCCGCCCTGTCACGGCGGAGGTCGTCGGTTCGAATCCGACTGGAGTCGTTATAGCGGAATGTAGGGTAAAGGCTACCCACTTGGTTTGGGACCAAGGTCATGCACGTTCGAATCGTGTCATTCCGATTTCTTGTGAGTACCAATCTTAATTGCGAGGAGAATTCGTGGGGCGGGTTGCGAAAACAAGCATTAGGGTACTTAGCTCAATGGCAGAGCTTTCGGCTGTTAACCGAACGGTTCCGAGTTCGAATCTCGGAGTTCCCTTGTAGCACGTCACAAAACACACCTGTTAATCAGGCTACCGATGACATCTGAGGCAAATACAGGGTGCCGATGAAGAGAAAGTAGGTAGTGCCCGAAAATCGTGCGTTCGGGAAATAGTTCGATACTAACCGCACCGGTCGGAAAGGGCTTGCGTCTGGTATATGCGCAGGAGTCGTTACAACGCGAAGTAGTGACTTTTATATACCACATGCCGGAATAGCTCAGATGGAAGAGCGCCTGCCTTGTAAGCAGGATGTCGTGGGTTCGAAGCCTACTTCCGGCACTCCAACCACGCTAAGGCAGCGTACAGACTTCATAAGTCTGGAGCAATCGGTTCGATTCCGTTGGTTGGTATTCGCGGGTTGCGTTGGAGAGGCTCCACGATAGGCTCATATCCTATGTACATCGGTTCGAATCCGGTACCCGCTATTTACATATTCCGTGCGAGGAAGGCAAGTGTTGCCATAGGATATAGTGTTCGTCACAGTCCCGTAAAAGCATCAACTACTGAAAAGGCGTACGGAGTATGTAAAAGAAAAGGAGAACGTATTATGGTTTATCTAACAAGTGACCTACACCTATTTCATGACCGAGGATTTATATATAATCCAAGAGGATTCTCTTCTGTAGAAAAGATGGATGTGGCTGTGATGTCTATGTTTTCAGAAGTAAAGGCAAATGACGACATATACATATTAGGCGATATCGCTCTTGGAAAAGACTTGGATAAGATAAAGGAAGTAGTATCGTCTATTCCGGGAAGACTACATATCATCACTGGAAACCACGACACATCTGCAAAAATTGCCATGTATCGGTCATTGCCAAATGTAGTAGAAGTAGTATATGCCACAATGATTGAGTATAAGAGCAGAAGTTTCTATTTAAGTCATTATCCGACATTGACGGCAGACTTATATTCGAATCCAAATAAATGCATCATTAATTTACACGGGCATTTACATGTTTCAGAAGTGTTTTATGAGGATAGACCATATATGTACAATGTATCAGTAGATGCAAACGGGATGAAGTTGTTAACACTGGATAAAATATTGGAAAAATTTAAGCAGAAAGTTCAAGAATGCTACAAATTATTATAAGAAAGGAGTTTCGCCATGTTGCGACTACGATTACTCAACCTGCAGATGCAGGCAAAACAACTAAATATTGGCACTCGTGGCGGAATGGAATACGCATAGGTCTTAAAAATCTAGGCTCTGCATAGAGATTGGGAGTTCAAATCTCCCCGAGCGCATCATGCTCACGTAGCAGAACGGAATATGCACTCGGCTAAGGACCGAGGTTTTGAGGGTTCGAATCCCTCCGTGAGTACGCCGGAGTAGCAGAATTGGCATATGCGGTACACTCAAAATGTATGTCTCATATGGGTTCGAATCCCATCTTCGGTACGTCCGGATGCGGGAACGCAATACCGACCATACTCAGAATATGGTGTCTGCCAGTTCGAATCTGGCTCCGGATAGTGAAAAATGAAGAAAGGAAGTGGGAAATATGGAAGGTGGCTATTATTATTTATTTCTACAACTTAATAAGCGTCGGTACGCCTAGAGGCGAGGGCAGGTGACTGTAAATCACCCACAAAGAAACACCGAAGGTTCGAGTCCTTCCCGGCGCATTTTTTGCCTCGTTAGTCTAATGGTAGTGACGACTGTTTCTCAGACAGTAAATGCAGGGTTCAATTCCCTCACGAGGTATTCGTATAGGCATATATTCCGAAGAAAACAGTTTTTTGTGCAAATCGTACAAAGCCGAAAAATCATAAACAGACACGATTTTTCTAAATGCTTCTCATCATCAAAACAATGGGTATCAAAACAAATGACAATGGGTCTAAAACCTACGAAAAAAGGCAAATTCAGTGATGATGTACATTGGGAATCCGGCGATTTCATGGTATAATGAGGCTATAGCAACAGAGGCAGAAACGGATAAATCACAATATTATTCAAAAGGAGGATTTTGCGATGACAATTAAGCAGGCAGTAAAGCAAGAATTCAAAACAGATGAGGTGAAACTGACGGCTATCATTGAGGACAACTGCGCCAGAAGACTGAATGTCCCTGCCACACCCTGTTTCAGAAAGCGTGTCAGAGGTGCACAGCAGGCACTAAAGCGGGAGGGTTATATCAAACACGTTTCATATGGGAAGTGGCGAAAAGCCGGCTAAAGGTCAATCATCCCACGGATGATATTTGACAAGAAATTATGATTATGGTATACTTAGCAAGTAAGATAACAGAAAGGAGTTCACTATGATGAACGCAATGAATATGAACCGAATTTCACAGTGGTCACAGTCGATTAGATGTAGTCAATCTAGTCATATTTGCGTTGAAAAAATTCATAGTGTGATTCCGAGAACAGAAAGACAAGACGGATTTGATATCGAGCATAAAGAAAGAGAATTCGGAGATTAAACAGGTCCAATCAATTCAAAATCATTGGAGATATCCATAATGATATGCGAGCAGGTGTTCTTAGGAATAAGAATTACCTGCTCATTTTTTATTTTGCTGTGTGTCCGGGTGGTGAGGAAGCGGTCTTGAAAATCGTTGGTCTGAAAGGACTTGTAGGTTCGAATCCTATGCACAGCGTATATGCCCTTAGTGTAATGGCAGCACATGAGACTTTGACTCTCATAGCGGAGGTTCGAATCCTCTAGGGTGTGCTCCGTTGCGGGAATTTCCGTAACGAAAAAATGTTTGGATGGCTGAGTGGTCGAAAGCACCCGTTTCGAAAACGGGAGAGTGGTAATGCTCCGTGGGTGAACCACCCATCACTAAAGTCACGAGAATGCGACAATTTACTGTTCAAATCCTACTCTAAACGTAACCTAGTGTAGCTCAGTTGGTAGAGCGTCCGCCTGATATGCGGAAGGTCCGCGGTTCGATTCCGCGCACTAGGACTGTGGCTGTGGCAGAATGATTATGCACCGGATTGTGGCTCCGGATCATACGGGTTTAAATCCCGTCAGTCACCCCATAGGTCGGTCAGCTAATGGTAAGCTGGTGGTCTCCAAAACCACTTATACGGGTTCGAGTCCTGTCCTTCCTGTTTGCCCTGTGAAACCCGCAGGACGAAAAATAAGCTGTGTTATAAAGGTAATTGGTATCCCTCTGGACTGCTAATCCAGTGTCGTCAAGTCGGCATATGAGTTCAAATCTCATGCACAGCGTTTTTGTTCCCGTAGCGTAACGGATACGCAGCGGATTTCTAATCCGTTATATACAGGTTCGAATCCTGTCGGGAATACTATGCCGATATCGTCTAACTGGCAAGACGCACGGTTCTGACCCGTGAAAGTATAGGGTGAACTACCCATCACTAAAGTAACGGGCTTCCTGTTTCAACCACCACTGCTTTGATGTTGCTAAAGTCTTACACGATGTCCACAGGCGTTAAGTTCGGCAAGTCCCTTGCCTACTATGTGTTATATTTTACGAGGCTTTAAAGATACGATAGCCTTCCTGATCGATATTTGTGGCTGCATTGACATCTCGGTCATAAACAGTTTCACATTGGGGACAGATAATCGTTCGGATATTTAAGTCTTTGGTAACTGGATTTTTGTATCCGCAATGACTACATAATTGACTAGAGGGATACATTTTATCAACTTTAACAAGATAATGACCTTTTCCAAATTGTTTGTATTCCAACATATTAAGGAACATTCCATAGCCATTGTCGAGGGTTGATTTACCCAGTCTCAAAGAGCCGGACATACCACGCATGTTGAGATTTTCTACACTGATCAAGTCATAACGATTGGTTATCTCGTTAGATAGTTTGTGCAAATAATCCTTGCGTTGATTAGCAACGTGACGTGATAGTTTTGCTACCTTACGTGCTTGCTTTAAGTGGTTTTGTGATGATTTTTCGCCTTTCTTAGAACCTTTGGTTCGTGACAGTCTACGCTGCTGTCTTGTAAGTCGATGTTCGGCTTTGCGATAAAAATGTGGCATATCAGCAACATTGCCGTTGGAATCAACATAAAGACCATTGGATTTATAGTCTAAGCCAATATGAGCTGTAATGCTGCCGGGAAGAACCTGCTCTTCATATTCGTAAAGTACTGAGCAATAAAAACTACCATCACGTTCCATAGAAACTGTAACCGATTTCAATTTATAATCATCCGGTACAACACGATGAATCACGGCTTTAACAAAGCCGAGTTTTGGCAACTTAACTGATTTATCCAATATTTCTATGTTATGGTTCGTATAATTGGTAGTATAAGAAAATCGACTCTTACTTTTACTTTTAAACTTGGGATAACCGCATTGTTTATGAAAAAACTTATCATAACCGGCAACAAGCGCATAGATACCATTGGTTAAAGCAAATTTATCTACTTCCCGAAGCCAAGGGCACTCATTTTTTAGAATTCGATTGCAGTCATTATTCATAGCAATGTGATTCATAAAAGAACCACCATTTTTATAATTATCAGACTGTAACACGAGATAGTGGTTGTATACAAACCGTACACAACCAAAGGTTTTGAAAAGTAGTTCTTCTTGTGATTTAGTTGGATAAATGCGATATTTATAAGCTTTGTTCATTATGGTACCTCAATTATTAATATGTAATATTATACCATATAAGAAAGAAGAAAGCAAACAGGTGTTTGGAATCGTCTAACTCATGACTAAAGTCACGAGAATGCGACAATTTGTTATTCAAGTCCTATTGTCGGTGTTTTGAGAACGTAGCAAGTGGCTCAAGCAAGCGGACTGCAACTCCGTGACCGTGGGTTCGAATCCCACCGTTCTCTTATATGCTTCCGTAGGCTAACGGATAAACCTATCGGCTACGGACCGGTCCTTGCGCGTTCGAATCGCGCCGGAAGCATTTCACTCGTAAATGTAGTTGAATTTATAGACAGGGTATGTTATACTATTTTCATATAAACAGAAAATAAAATAACAAATATAATTGCAGAAGAGCAGGGCGTAAGCCATGTTCTTTTTTGCATTTACATAGATAAAAAAAGGAGGTTTGCGGATGAATACATATTATATCAGCAAGTATGAAACAAATGGTTTCTATCAATACAAGGAAACCAAACAGTATCGAGCAAAGGATGAGAAAAGCGCTTTTATACAGGCACTCGGAAATCTGTCCCGTGATAGTGTCATCGTTGACAGTCCTACAATGGGTAAATACGTCTGGAACAAATTGTCTGGGCGTATAGAAGCTATCATTGAAAGAATTGACGATGAAACCGGTAAAATTATTTATATGGCACATTACTCAAATGAGTAGAAAAGGAGGATTTATGGGATTACAGGAATTTGGCATCAAGAGATTGAAAATCAGCATTGATGAGTTAAAAGAGAAGTTAGATGTAGAGGTGCAGAGATGCACCCCGAAAGTTGATTTCACAGTATCCACGGAAACATATATGGAATGCAAAGCGGGTGAAGAAGTAGACTTTGTCTACGGAGACAGACATGCAGTTGGTGATGCATTGAAACAATTGAGTGAGCAAGGCTTGTTACAATATGCTTACTCAGAAGCAATCAATGAAGCAATTCACGGAGAACTTTTTCCAGATTCAGAAAAAGTAGCTTCTGCGTGGGGTAATTGGGAAGAAAGAGAGGAAAAATAAATGGAAAAACTTATAAAAATGCTAAATATAGCCGCTGACGCGTATTATAACAGTGGAAAAGAAATTATGAGCAACAAAGAATATGACGAGTTGTATGATAAACTCGTCAAAATGGAAAAGGAAACGGGTGTTATTTTGCCAAACAGCCCGACTCAGAGAGCCGGCTTTACGGTAATGGACAAACTTCCGAAAGTGAAACATGAGTTCCCGGCATTGTCTCTTGATAAAACAAAGGATATTTCGGAATTTCCGAAAGTGTTTGGAGTGAGAGACAATCTTGCTGTTGTTATGTATAAAATGGATGGTTCAACTATTCAGCTAACTTACAATAACGGTTATCTCATTACGGCAGCAACACGGGGTAATGGAGAAGTAGGACAGGATATTTCGCATAACGCTCCTTATATTACAGGAATCCCACTTGAAATTCCATACAAAGGGAAACTGATAGTAAGAGGAGAGGCGATTATGTCGTATTCAGAATTTAACCGCATCAATTCGCAGCTTTCTGCGGAAGAACAGTATAAAAATCCTCGTAACCTTGCAAATTCTACAATTTCACTGTTAGATAGTAGGGAGATGGCTCAGAGAGAAATATGTTTTTATGCCTTCAATATGGTTGGTAAATCAGACGATATGCCTTTTTCTTTTAAGGCTCGCTTGGAACAGCTGTTTCTGTATGGCTTTAATGTAGTAGAAAATGTTCTTGCGGACGTTTCTAATCTTATATCAACCATGGATGATTTTACAAAAGCAGTCCCAGAAAAAGATATTCCCGTAGACGGTCTCGTTGTTGCTCTAAACGACGTTCAGTTTGCAGTGCTTCAGACCGGGACGGGGCACAATCCACATAAATTAGTCGGATACGCTTTTAAGTGGGAAGATGAGACTACAGAAACAGTCCTTCGCGAAATCGAATGGTCGGCAAGTAGAACTGGTCTATTGAATCCGGTAGCCATTTTCGACCCAGTGGAACTGGAAGGAACAACGGTAAGTCGCGCAAGTTTGCACAACGTATCATATATCCTTGATAAAAATTTGCAGGTAGGCGATAGAATTACCGTCTATAAAGCAAATAAAATCATTCCGCAGGTAGACGAAAATCTTGATATGGAACGACATGGTCATGTGTTGCCGGGATATATTGACGGAGTAAAAACTTGCCCAGTATGCGGAGGCGAAACAGAAATTGTTCGCTCAGTGGCAAATGGGTCCTCCACGCTGACTCTACACTGCGAGAATCCGGATTGTACTGCAAAGCATATAGGAAGGTTCGTACATTTCTGTGAGAGAGACTGCATGAATATCGTAGGTCTATCAGAAGCTACAATCGAGAAATTTGTATGTCTTGGTTGGTTAAAAAGCTTTGCTGATATTTACACCCTCTGCGATGAGCATGGAGATGAACTTGCAAAAATGGAAGGGTTCGGAGAAAAGTCAGTAGAAAAACTTAGGACGGCTATCGAGGCGAGCAGACAAACATCTTTTGTACCGTTCATTCATGCACTTGGGATACCGAATGTAGGAAAAGGACAGGCAAAGTTGTTAAGTCAACGCTTTGGTGGAGACGTTAATAAATTTTTTGATGCTGCAATAGGTATGAATGGAGAAACCGGTTTTGAGGACGAAGAATACGATTTCCAGTCTATTGAGGGGATTGGAGAAATCATTGAAAAAAGTATCAGAGAATGGGCAAATGTAAAACTATGTTCTATTTATGTAGATTGTCCCGGTCAGAGTTTTGGAGACTCTGAAGTAGAGAGAGTAAAGGGATTTTTACATTTCACCGTAGAAAAAGAGTCTGGTGATAAACTTGCCGGAAAAACCTTTGTTATCACTGGCAGCCTTAATCACTATGAGAACAGAGATGCTCTTGTAGAAGTGATTGAAGCAAATGGTGGAAAGACAAGCGGTTCGGTATCTGCAAAGACGTCATATCTCATCAATAACGACGCGATAAGTACTTCATCAAAAAATATGAATGCGCAAAAAATCGGCGTACCCATTATTTCAGAAGAAGACTTTATGCAGATGCTTCTAAAAATATAATTTAACATTGGACAAGATAATTTAACAGTGGACAGAAAATCACAATTTTACCCCCAAGGCTTCGCGCTTTGGGGGTATTTTTTGTTGTTGCAATTATAGATAAGGTATGATATACTGTACTTATAAAAATATACACATAATAACAACTATTATCATAATTCAGAGCAAGGCAATCGCCTCGCTCTTTTTATGTTCATATATAAATAAAATAACAAGGAAGAAAGGCGAACATAGCCCTTATCTTGGGCGGAAAGGAGTGCGTATGCAACCACAAAATTCGCAGAACGAAGAAAAAAAGACCCGAGAGGAACTGTTAGTCGAACTCGAAGCAGAGTTAGACGAACTGGAAACTTTCTATATACTCGGGAAACTGTAAAGACTTGCCCCAGAACATTGCGTTTTGGGGCAGAATTATCTAAGAAAGGAGATATTTTATGTACAAAATTTCTTATTAAGATTTATCCAGAATAAAACAATACAAACAAACAAAAAAAATAGTACCTACGCCAGAACCGCAGGAGTGGTGGGGCTAAAGAAAAGCAGAAAAGGAGTTATCGTGATGGGAAATGCAAAGAAAATAAACTATTGTATATTAGGTGGTCGTCCATCGAAAGAGCAAGAGGAAAAGATAAAACAGGCAGGTATGTATGTTTATGATCTGCGTGATACAGAAACGGGATTTCGAATTCAAAAGCATGTTCTAGTCAATAATATAGGCTGCCTTATTACAGATGAGAAATTACAAGATCTTAATAGTTGGGATGCAGATTTTGGAATGGACGAAACAGAATTTGATGAATTATATATCGAAGAAAATTGGGATATGATTAAAGATTTTGTACGATAAGAAAAGGAGAAATCAATGGAAACAGCGTATGAAAAAAATATGACTATAACCCAATAAAAGAGGGTTATAAATTAGTGGCGAAAACCCATAGGCAAGCCTATGGGATGAAAGCCACTTTTCTTCAACTTGACTTTAACATAGAATAGATAT
>CAYXNK010000062.1:0-2584 GCA_964466395.1 uncultured Oscillospiraceae bacterium
CGGTGTTTCAGGAGAGTGTCGATCATTGTGTTTCCGACAAAGAAGATATTCTTTTTATCGAAACCGGTTCGAATCAGGTTTTCTGTTGCGGTTTTCGATGTGGTGAAGAAATAATTGGTGATGCTGTCGGTCACCACACGGTTGATTTCTTCGGGCATTGACCAGTCGCCCGATCGTATGCCACCTTCTACATGGGCAACCGGGACCATCATTTTTCTTGCCGGGATGGCGCATGCCATTGTCGATGTAACATCGCCGACAACGATGCAGAGGTCGGGTTTTTCAGTACGCAGTAGTTTTTCGTATGCCGTCATTATAGCAGCAGTCTGTTCGGCCTGTGATCCGCCGCCTGCATTGAAGTTGACATCGGGGTGGGGGATACCCAGCTGTTCGAAGAAGCTGCCGCTCATATTTGCATCGTAGTGCTGACCGGTATGCACAAGCCGGTAAGAAATGTTTTTGCCTAATCCCTCAGCCTTCTTTATGGCATCTTTGATCGGGGCAATTTTCATGAAATTTGGCCGGGCGCCGGCGATTAGGTCTATTTTCATATTTTACTTTAGAATAGAGATCTTATTAACAATCAATAATTTGTCCGTACATTAATTGCCCTTTTGTTTTTTTGCAGATAACTTCCATAACCAGACTTAGAATTAACTGATTAATCGGCATATTTTTAATGAACAAAGTCGTGCCTGCAATGTTAAAAAAAAAGAAGTAAATGAAGTGAACAAAAAACAAACATATTCGGATAACTTTCTATTTTAAATCTGAATTATATCTAGTATATTTTTATCAACAATTACTTAGCAATCGTCAAAATGCTGAAGTGGTTAATTTTAATTTGCTTAATATTGTAATTAGTAATGGCGAATTCAAAGCTAATCGGTTTATAGCATTAATAGTTTATTAGCATTAATTTAGTTTAAATAACGTTGATTATGCGAAAAATAATCATTGGATTTTGGGCATTTCTGATGGCAGTCCAATTATCAGCCCAACTAAATCCAGGGCAAATAGGTAGCAATCAGTCGATTTGTTACGGAACCGCACCCGCGATGTTGTCATTTCTTCCAAATCAGCAGCCATCAGGAGGGACGCAGCCATATACTTATCGTTGGCAGCGGTCAAATGATGGTTCAACCTGGGCTGATATATCAGGGATCACAAATGCCACAAGGACTACCTATTCGCCTCCTGTCCTTGGGCGAAACGCATGGTTCAGGTGTAAGGTTTCCGATGCAGCTTTTGCTGTTGCATTCACAAATTCGATTAGTATATCCGTGGGAGGAAATCTTAATCCGGGTACTACTGGAAGACCTCAAATTGTATTTGCAGGAGATGTTCCCGATCCGCTTACTGAGCTTACTGGACCGTCAGGTGGTTCCGGGAATTATTCATACCAATGGCAAAGTTCAATAGACGGTGTGTCTTGGTCAAATATCTCTGGAGCTACTTCTACGGGATATTCACCACAGTCTGTATCCCTTAATACTTATTTCAGAAGATATACTATTGATGGTTGCGGTTCGGCTGCTGGAAATTCAGTTTTGATTTCAACCAGAGATATAACGTTATATACTGATGAAATACCAATTGGTGGAGGAGCTGATAATCTGAATTTGGGAACTGAATTTGAGGTTCTTTCAGACGGCTTTATCTCCAAGGTTAGGCTTTATACAAATGATCAGGAGATTGGTGACCATTCTGTAAGAATATGGTTAAAAGTAGATGAGAATGTGTATACAACCATTGCCGGACCTTATACATGGAGTTTTGTTAATTATTATGCCGGGTGGCGTGAATATACTCTACCGACCCCGATACAGATTATTTCAGGACATAATTATATCGTAAGTATAACAACACCGTATAATAATGATCAGTATGTTCAAAGCGGAGAATACTTTCAAACCAATGATGTTAATAATTATATCAGATACATTAGAGGATTATATACTGCAAGTATTAATGATGTCCCAAGATATACTTACATAGGGACCAGTTATTTCAGGGATATTGTTTTTAATCTTTTTTCGCCTGGTGTTGCCGGATCTAATCAGTCAATATGCTTCGGTAATGTGCCAGACCCTCTGAATGAGACATCTATACCAACCGGCGGTAATGGCATCTATACTTACCAGTGGCAGGGTTCTTCCGATAATTCAGCATGGTCAAATATCACAGGAGCTGTTTCGCCCTCATTCTCTCCGCCGGCATTAACAAGTACTACTTATTACCGGCGTGCAGTAACCAGCGGAAATCTTATTGCATACACTCCATCAGTATGTATAAATGTAAGCCCTGAATTTGACCTTGCCCAGTTGCATGATAATGTTACAATTTATAGTGGTACCACTTCAAACATAAGTGTTACGCTCACGGGCGGTACAGCCCCATTTACAATTAACTACAGCCGAAACGGTGTTCCCCAGGAACCTGTACCCGGATATCATAGCGGGGCAGGCATTTCCACTGGTAATCTCACAGCCGGATCATATATTTATTCTCTGACCTCTGTGACCGACGCCAACGGATGTAATCCTCAGAGTTTAGGAACGGTCATTACCATTAACGTTTCTGG
>CAYXNK010000062.1:2594-12140 GCA_964466395.1 uncultured Oscillospiraceae bacterium
GCGCAGCGCGCTGAGAGCGCCTTCAGATCGACACCCGTGCCCACCAGCACCAGCAAGGCCCTTATTCTGGTTAATGGATCATCAGCATATTATTCTGAATTTACTGATTTCATACAGCCATATCTTGATAATTTTGGTATTCCATACGATGTTTTTAACAGCAATACGCCGACTGATCATCCAGCCTTCTCTGGCTACGCTGTAGTAATTTTCGGTCATAGAAATGTCTACAGCGGTACAACACCTTCGATCTATCCAGTTGCTGATCTTTATTCAGCTCTGAATTCTGGTATCGGACTCTATAGCTTTGATCCGAATCTTTTTAATTATACAATCGGAACTCTGTCTACTGCTGCTTCGTTACCGGTTGTAAACAGCAACAAAATAAATATCGATAATACAACTCATTACATATCGAAGAATCATGCCGTTGATGCTTATAACCTACCGATAAACATTGCAGGAGACCTTTACAGCAATAATTATGATGTCATCACCCTCAGGACAAGTATGAGTGTCAGCCAGAGTTCATCCCTTATTTCAGGTACTAATATTGCTACTTTAACAGAAGGTTCCAATACTGTATCATTGTTTGAAATATCGGCATTTAATTCAGGAAGGATAGTAAAATGGAATGGTTACCACTGGGCTTCGGAAAGTATTCTAGGTCCTGTTTATGGAATGGACGATCTTATCTGGAGAGGAATCATCTGGGCAGCCAGAAAACCATTTGTAATTAAGGGATTACCTGCTTTTGTTACTATGAGAGTGGATGATGTTAATGGATTTGGAACTGGAGTTCAGAACAATTTTGAGTGGGTAGAAATTTGCAATGACTATGGTCTAATTCCATGGTGCGGCACTTTTACAATTCCTTCACAGTATATACCAACTATTAAGCATTATCTCGACAATAATCTTGCAACGGCTTCGCCTCATGCATTTGATTATGATAATTCGATTTTTTTCAACCACAACAGCGAATCAGGTTTTGATCCTGTGGCCAATACTGTGGCAGCCCAGAGCTTCTACACTTCCAATGGCTTGAAGATGTCGAAATATCTGCTTCCACATTATTACGAAATTGATCCTGTTGCAGTACCCACAGTTCGCAATATGGGGATAGAGTTCTTAGGGACACACATGGCCCCCGGAACGAGATGGGGAAGTTTCTGGCTCGATATAGGTCCTTACAGGATACCAGACGGATATATGGGACGTTCTTCCGATGTAATACCAGATTATTATGCTGATAATCTTCAGGTTGGCAGCAATACTATGTTTATTTGTGTAACCGAGATAAGGGACGATGCCGGTTACGAATGGGTTCCAAAGAATCTGACTGTACAAGAATCAGTCGGTCAGGGAGTAAGACAGATTACGAGAGGGATAAACAGTATGGTTTTACCCACACTTTTTTCACACCAGGACCAATTTGAAATGAACACGCAGACATTTCGGTCAATGATATCTGGAATTGCAACAGGTATTGCCGAGTATAATCCGGAATATGTTTCCATGGATCATGCGGTACAATATATCCGCGCAAGGAAAAACCTGACAATTTCTCATGTTGAAGATTCAGGTTCACTGATCAATATAACCATCACAGGATCTAACGACATGGATACCAGGTGTTATATTTTTAGTGGTTCAGGTGATCAGATAACCTCCAGGTCGGTTGAACTACCGTCAATAAATTCAGGAAGTGTTACAGTAAGTGTTATAAAATAATCTTAAAAAAGACAAAATGTTACACAATAAATACTATCTTCCTTTCGCTGTTGGGATTTTGATGTCAACCATCTGCCTTGCACAATGGAATAAAGAAACCACATATACTACCAACAATCTAAATTCTATTCATTTTGCCAGTGAGAAAAGTGGCTGGGCCGTTGGGGATAATGGTACCATGCTGTTCTATAACGGAAGCGGATGGACCTCCGAACAGAGTGTGACCGAGAAAAACCTTTTTTGTGTTTTCATGTTAAGCCAGGATAATGTTTGGTCTGTTGGAGAAGACGGTATCATACTTAATTTCAATGGGAATGTATGGGAAGAAGTACATAGCCCTACAAAGGAAAAGCTTTTGTCGGTAAGCTTTTCAGATTCTGAAAATGGCACAGCTGTTGGGGCAAACGGCACAATCATTGTTTTTGAAGATGGGAAATGGATCTCAGTAAAATCGAACATTAGGGGCAATCTGTTTTCGGTACAGGCAGATAATACAAGCACTTTCATTGGAGGAGGACAGGAGTGTATAAGTGTTCCTGTTATGAGATTCTCGCGTAATTCGGAAAATATTCTTACAAAATATTTTGATCCTGATTTTATTGAAATAAAAAGTATTGCATTCCAAAATAAAAAGAAAATGTGGGCAGTAGGCAGTCCGGGAACATTGATGTTGTTCGAGGGTAATAATCTTACGACATTTGACCAGTTTAATGATCTTCCATCACTCAATTCAATTTGTTTTTCTGATGATCAACACGGAATATCTGTTGGCTACGGAGGTACTATTCTAACGTATGAAAACAATCTGTGGACAAAAGAAACATCACCTGTTGATATCAGACTTAATTGTGCTTTCATAAAAGGTAATACAATCTATGCTGTTGGTAATGATGGCACTATTCTTTCAAAATCGTTCAAAACCGGTAACTCAGATTTAAGCTCTGATAAACTTTCAACCGAAATTAAGATCACATCATATCCTAATCCATCTAAAGAAGTCCTGATGGTTGAGATACCAAATGTTAACAATTTCCTGCCGGATCGGTTGACAATTACAAATGTATTCGGACAAGTTGTTTATTCTCAAAGAATTTTTCCGGGGAACGATGGATATTTATACAGGATAAATACTAATGAATTAAATAATGGTCTGTATCTTATTAAGATAAGTTCCCATGATGCTAAGAAAAGAGGCATTGGTAAATTTATGGTAAGACATTAACAATCTGGTATGGCGATTGCATAAAAAAGATCTTTCAAGTCCTTTCATTAACATCAGGAATATTTGCAAAAAGCCTCTTAGTCTGATTTGACGAATAAAGAGGCATTAAGTATTATTATAGTCCAATTGAACTTTAACCCTACTATCTAAATTTATAATAGTATTGTTTCTTTGCTAAAGTTTAAGCTTTTCAACATATTTTTTATTCCCTGCAAGTATCTCAATGATCACAAAACCGGTTTCACTGGAGTCAAACGGGACCTGCCTCAGTTCGCCGGAATTATTCCATTCGACATTATTTAACCGGATTAGTTTTCTTCCTGTCAGGTCGTAGATAGTCACTGAGGAAGGTATACCGGAGTATTCATCCGTGAGAGATAGTATATTAACGAGACCATTTGATGAGTATATGCTAAAAGCTTTTGTTTTTTCGGGATATTCAGGAACATTGGTTGTAAGTTTTGCTATCTTCAGAACAAATCTGTCTTCGAAAGTACCTTCACGTGAGTTGAAAACCATAATATCCCCCTTTTTTATGTCAACAGTTATATTAGTGATGATGTCTTTAAGTGTCACTGAATAATCATCGAGCTTGTTAAGTTCATTACAGGATAATTTAAAAATACCTGCACTTTTTAAATTTAAGCAGACCGGAATTTCTACAGATGTTTCCGGGAATGCAAGCCCGTTTATGCTATAATTCAGGTCGCCTGATTTTGACCATACATTGACTGGTTTGGCTGTTTTACCGAATTTGTAGGCATCAAACAGCTTGTCAAACGCTGAAGTTGCTTCAGGATCAAAACGTACCACCATATCATCACTGTCAGAAGCATTCTCCATCTTTAGTCGGACAAGAGGTACCTTGCCTGATTTGTCTGACCCTTCTTCTCCCTTATACCTCATTTGGTCAATATTATGAACCCTAATTTCACTATAAGGGTCAATGATAAGATCTAAAAACAGATTTGGTTCATTAGCCTTGACAAAAAACCCTTGGGTTGGTGGAATTGTATTGGTACCACCACCTGTCCCGACAAGGTTTACATATGAAGCAAATCCATTGTTGATGGTAAAATAAATTGCATTATCCATCCCGCTTGGTATACCTCCAGATTCTGTAACAACGTCCCAGTCAATACAGGAAGGGTAAGGATTTCCGACTAAGTTCCATCCATGGTACTCAGGATAAGAATAATTGATTCTGGAAAGTGGAATGCTTAAACTACTAAAGGATAACCCTCCTGAAATGGTTCTGATAGTATTTTCGGAACTCCAGTAATTATATCCTTTTCCACGCTCAAGCGTACTAAAACTATAATCGTAGTCCCAGTCACCAGTATACAGGTATCCATCAGAGCATACCCAACCAGTCTCCTGATCTTCTCCTGTCACCCTTGCTTCGACATATTGTGCAAAATCGAATACAGTTGGACTATTTGTAAAAACACTTACCGGGACACCGTCAACTGGACTTGCAACATAATGCCATCTATAGTTATCGCCACCAGCTGTGCCACCAGTCAAATACAATTGTGCCTCTGTTGTGCCTCCGGTTCCGGTATATGATTGGGTAACAATAAGAGATGACATTCCGTAGGCATCAGCATTGAGCCTTAGAATGCCATTATTAACAACTCTTCTAATAGTGGCCGCAGATTGAGGTTGCATAACAAACTCTCCATATATGTAGAAATAAGAACTTGATAATACCATTCTAATTTCCAATCCTGCAGCTAAGGTTAATGACCCGCCGGCATTTATCGTTAGAGTAGGACCTGAAACAGATCCAACATAAACTGCATTATTAGAGTACGGGTAATCGGGATTCCCTGGGCCCCAGTTTTCAATTCCGTTAATTGTTCCTCGATATGGATCAAGTTGAGTTCCATGTCCTAATAATTGCGAAAAAAGCGATGAATTAATACAGAGGATTGATATGAGGAATATGATCAGTTTCTTCATGACATAGTTATTTATGAGTTAACGATACAATATTACGAATATTATAAATGAATGTAATTGTGACTATATTCCTTCACCATCAATTTTTTAAACAAATTTCATTTTTTTTATGTTCATAAAGTATTGGAAAATAAATATTAACAATTGTTGTTGATAAGTTAATGGTTTTAAAAATATTTATATCTGTCTTAAATACAATTATTTAAAGAAAAATATTTAGTTTTGCGGACGGAATTATTCAGAAAATGACAATCCAAATCGTTCTAATTAAGCCAGTTGATGTTATAAAGGGTCTGCTTGCCAAGCTGTTATATGGGTGATGTGGTTTTTTTTATTTTTACTAAAAGGTCGTAAAGTAGAAAATGTGTCCATTGGTGTAACAAAAATGTATTTTCGTCGTTAAAATAGGTATGTTAGTCAAATTTTAATTTCATTCTTGCGAGTTTTTCCATATGAGAAAATATTTACTGCTTTTATTTTGCGGATTAAGCTCAATAGGATCGGCGGCAACCTATTATGTCTCGACTTCAGGTAATGACAGCAATCCAGGTACAATTTCACAGCCTTTTGGGTCTCTCCAGAAGGCTATTAATGTTGCCAGACCTAGTGACATAGTCTATATCAGGGGAGGGATCTATTATCCGACAGTTTCAATCGACTGGAATCCGGAAGAAGAAAAGGGAGTTGACGGTACTCCTACAGCGCCTATTAAATACGAAAACTATCCAGGAGAAAAACCAGTATTTGATTTCATCCGTTGTATGCCGGTTGGAAATTACAACAGTGGATTTTATCTAAATTCTGCAGACTATATCCAAATTAAGGGTGTTACAGTTCGGAATGTAAAACAGACACGGGATTATGTTGAGTGTCTTGGTTTATATGCTTACGCATGTTCTAATCTCAGATGTGAAAACGTGACAGTCCATGATATTGACGGAAATGCTTTCAGATTCTTCGGAAACTGGAGGTATCCCGGTTATCCTCCGTATGAAAATCCTGATCACGCCAACTTTCCAGGAGATTCGACATTTTTCATTAACTGTGATGCTTATAACTGCTGCGACAGTCTACCAAGGACCTCGCAGGGTAATCCTTTTCTGGGAGGTGCCGCTGATGGATGGAAGACACATAATGAACCGGGTTCATTTATATTTTTTGAAGGTTGCAGGGTATGGAATTGTTCTGACGACGGATTTGATCCAAGCGGGGATGTGTATGTTGAATTCAGAAACTGCTGGTCCTTCGAGAATGGGTTACTTGATGGCGATGGTAACGGATATAAAACCGGAGCAGTATATAACAGCACTCCCGTATCGAGGGTCTTGACAAACTGTGTTGCGGCAAACAACAGGGCTGTCGGATTTATGCTTCTCACCGAACTAATGCAAGATTCTACAATAATTTATCTTATGGTAATCAATTTGGTTTTTCCATCTCAAATAATGCCACTTATCCAAATCCACTGGTTGTATATAAGAATAATATAGCGTATGAGACTGGTATACCAGTCTCACAGGCTTACATGTATTACGAGGAAAGCAATAATTCCTGGAACTGGGTCGATGGGTATCCGGGATATGAAGAAGCATTCAAACTGACCGACAGTCATTTTCAGAGCCTTGATGTTAATCAACTCACGGCTTCTAGGAAGGCTGACGGATCACTTCCAGATGTCACATTCGGACACCTGGCAACTGGTTCTCCGCTTATTAACGCCGGTATAAATGTCGGACTTCCCTACAATGGGACTGCTCCCGATATCGGGGCTTTCGAGTACGGACAGAGTGTCCCGGGCTTCATTTATGTTACTGGTATAACAGTGACTGGGCCAGGAGGACAAAGCACCATCACTACAGATAACGGAACGCTTCAGCTTTCGGCAACCGTTCTTCCGCCTGATGCATCAAATAAGACTATCACATGGTCGATTTCATCAGGATCGGATAAAGCATCCATCTCTTCTTCGGGTTTGGTAACTGCCCTCCGCAACGGGACAGCGGTTGCCAGAGCTTCAGTAACAGATGGATCCGGCGTCTATGGAACACTTACGATAACTATTACAAACCAGGTAATTCCTTTAACAGGTATCACTGTAACAGGTACAGGGGGTGTCTCTACAATAACGACTGACAATGGAACGCTTCAGTTGATTACTAATGTTTTACCTTCTGATGCAACTAACAAAACAGTCACATGGTCAATTACAAGCGGGGCAGATAAAGCCACACTCAGCTCATCAGGCCTTATTACAGCAACCGACAACGGTACAATGGTAGCCAGGGCAACTGCCAATGACGGATCGGGTGTATTTGGCTCCATAACAATAAGCATCTCAAATCAGGTAATCCAGGTAACAGGAATCACAGTAACTGGTGCAGTAGGCTCCTCAACCATTACATCCGATAACGGAACCCTGCAGTTATCTGCAAGTGTTCTTCCGGCCAATGCAACTAATAAATCAATAGCATGGTCAGTCTCAAGCGGAGCAGACAAGGTTTCTGTTAATGCTTCTGGGCTGGTAACTGCCCTTGACAATGGCACCGCTGTAATAAGGGCAACTGCCAATGACGGATCCGGAATTTATGGGAACCTTACTATTACAATAACCAATCAGGTTATTCGGGTTACAGGCATAACAGTTACTGGAGCCGGTGGTACCACCCTTATCACTTCACTTGGGGTAACACTCCAGTTAAGTGCTGCAGTTCTTCCAGCAAATGCTTCGAATAAAACAGTTACCTGGGCAATAACCAGCGGTTCAGACAAGGCTTCCATAAATTCATCAGGCCTGGTCACTGCAATAAGTAACGGAACTGTGGTTGCAAGAGCAACAGCAAATGACGGATCAGGTGTATTTGGTACACTTACAATAACAATTTCCAGTCAGATAATCCCGGTTTCAAGCATAACAGTATCCGGAGCCGGAGGAGCTACAACAATAAATACTGATAACGGAACCTTGCTGCTAAGTGCTTCAATACTACCATCAAACGCAACAAATAAAACTGTTTCATGGTCTGTTGTAAGTGGTTCTGAATTTGTATCGGTAAGCACTGCCGGACTGGTAACAGCAATAAATAACGGAACAGCCACAATCAGGGCAACTGCTAATGACGGATCTGGTATAAACGGATCTATCACCATAACCATATCAAATCAGATAATACAGGTTACCAGTATTGTAATTACTGGTGCCGGAGGAGCAACTGCAATTAACACTGAAAATGGGACACTGCAACTTAATGCACAGGTTTTACCTGTTAATGCTTCGAATAAATCGATTACATGGTCGGTTTCCTCAGGGTCTGATAAAGCATCTGTTAGCCAGACCGGGCTGGTTACCGCTTTAAATAATGGTATTGCTACAATAATAACAATGTCCAATGATGGTTCAGGTGTTTATGGTACATTTTCAGTTACGGTAGCTTTTGAAAGGAATTCCGCACCGGTTATCTTACTTAACTTTCTGCCAAGCAGCTATTCTGGTTTTGTAAATGAGATCGATGCAAGCGGTACATATGACGCTAATAGAGATAATCTGACATTTACCTGGAGTGTCCCTGAGAACATATCTGTATCAAAAACAACCGGTTCAAAAATTAAATACCTTGGACCAGTTGTCAGTACGGTTCAGAAATTAGAATTCAGTCTCAGCGTAAATGACGGAAAAACTTCCGAAACAAAAGTCATCCCGATAGATATTCTTCCGTACAGACCCGAGCTTGAGGTAGCCGAAATTGTTGATGTTGAAGCCGGGAATTACCATATACCATATTATCCGTATAATATTATGGATGGAAACATTGGTACGATGTGGGCAGCGGAAGGAGATGAACAGTGGCTGATAGTTGAATTAAAACATCACTTTAATGTTCAGCATGTTAAAATAGCTTTCCAACCCGGCAGAAGAGCAGAATCTGTTTTCGATGTACTCGGATCAAATGACAAAGAAAGCTGGGATCCGATACTTCTAAAAACTGCTTCATGCTCATTTTCAGGTGATATCCAGGTTTTCGAATTCCCTGCATCAAAGACTGGCAAAGAGTATAAGTATGTAAAGATAGTAGGATATGGAAATGCCCAGGACAATTGGAATTATATCTCGGAATTAAAAATATTCGGATACCGGTTTATAGGATCTATAGCTTACGAGCAGCAGCCGGTCAAATTATATCCGAACCCGGCGAGGGAAACAGTTACTGTAAGAATTGACGAGCCCACATTCAATGCTGATTACCTTCAGATAACAAACCTGACCGGTAAGATATTCGTGCGGTTAAAACTTGATCCAGGAGTAAGGGAAACAAATCTACGCCTTGATTTAAAGAAGGGACTATACCTGGTACAACTCTACTCTGGAAGTATTATTCTTAATGCACAGAAGCTGGTGGTAAATTGACAGTTCCTCTATTCCGTTTCTGTCCCGGATCATATAAGGATAGACAATAAAAGAAAAGCTGTGTTAAAGTTTTATCACTTTAACACAGCTTTTTCTTTTTTACCTTTTTGGGGTGGTTAATACCCTATGCTTAAAATAAAAGTAAGCATTCGGCGAAGTACATGTTGCCCTAACGGAGAACCGGTCCTAACTTTCGGGGCAAAAACACATGCTAAGTGAATCA
>CAYXNK010000063.1:0-12056 GCA_964466395.1 uncultured Oscillospiraceae bacterium
ATAGCCGTTATCCTTGTTGGGTGAGGGGTAAAGCGGCGACAGCCACAGGATGCCCGCCCCAAGTTCCTTGAGATAATCCAGCTTGGAGAGGATGCCCCGGAGGTCCCCAATGCCGTCCCCGTTGGAATCGCAAAAGCTCATTGGATAAATCTGATAGACGACGCGCTCCTGCCACCACTTAGCTTCAGCCAATCGGATACGCCTCCTTCAAGGCTTTGGCAGCCATTTCTGCCGTCACTCCTCTGTTTTCAATCATTTTTTGATAGAACAGCCCGCTGTTTTTGACCGTACGCTGCATCGTCTCATGATTCAGTTCCACAAGGCCAAAGCGTGCGGTGAAGCCATCCAGCCATTCGAAGTTGTCCACGAAGCACCAGTGGTAATAGCGCGTGACGGGCAGGCCGCTTGTGCACAAAGCCTTGACGTGCTCGTAAATAAACCGGGTGCGGAAGGCATCCGTGTTGTCCGCCGTGCCGTTCTCCGTGATGTAAATTGGCAGCTCCGGTAGGATTTCATGGAGCTGCGCGCAGCACGCAATAATTCCTTGCGGATAAATTTCCCACCCCAGATCGTTTACGGGAACGCCCGGGAAGGTACTGTCATCAAATCCTTTAGAGGCAGTGCGTGAATAATAGTTCACACCGAGAAAATCGGCATACCGACCGGGGTCTTTAGCCGCGCCGAGTAGGTAGGTCTTATTAATTTTACTTTGGAACAGATATTCCGAGAGGCTCGCGCACAGACAATGCCAGGGATTCTTGGCGTTATAGGGCGCGAAGGCACGCATGTGGTGGGCAAAGCCGACCTTCGTGTCGCTGAAGCCCATTTTCTCCCGCAGGGCGTGAATTTTCTCATAAGCCCGGCGGTGGCACTCGCCCATTATCTTCATGATTTTGAGTGTTTTTGTATAGCTGTTTTCCCCGGGCGGAAACCCGCCGCCCAGATAGCTGCTGACTGCGTAGACGTTCGGCTCATTGATGGTGATGTATTCGCTGACGAGATCGCCCAGCTTTTCGACCACTTTCTCCGTCAAACGGAGAAAAATCTGAAGAAAATCCCGACGCAAAAAGCCGCCCTTCTTCTCAAACCACAGCGGGTTGGAAAAATGGTGGATCGTAACAAGAACAGAAATGCCCTTTCCCTGCAACAACAGAATCTCCTCACGGATTTTCTCAAACTCCTCGTCAGAAAACTCCCCCTCGCGCGGTTCGATCCGCGCCCACTCCAGGCCGAAGCGGTAGTGGCGGACGCCCATTTCGGCCATCAGCTCCGTGTCCTCGCGGAGGAATTTGCGGTGCATGGTAGCAACATCCGGGTCAGAGCCATCCTTAATATGGCCTTTCTGATACCAGTCATACCAGTTGCTGTTTTTGCAGTCCCCGTCCACCTGTGTCGCTGCGGAGGCCGCACCAAGGAAAAAGCTCTCAGGAAAAGAAAAACCATCCATGTAAAATCCTCCTAATTGCATTTTGTTCGATTATAGCACTCAGTAAACCTCAACGCAAGAATGGAAAGCATCCGGGAGCGGAAGAGCAAGGCGATGTTAAGCCCTCGTCAAGCAGGGTCCCTTGGAAAACGAGCCATTGCGTAGCTATCTTTCAAACGGGAAGCGGTACTGATAGAGCTTCAGCTCATCGCGTACGGCAATCAGTTCCTTCTGCACGCCCTCGCTGACCGGAACGCCCTTGTCCTTGCGCTCGAGCCATGCAAGGTGCTCTTTTTCTCCGGCTGTATAAATGCGATCATAGCCCGGAGCGAGCTGAGAGCCGCGTAATTGCCTCAGGATATCTCCCGCGGTTTTCTTGAACGATTCCAGCCCCATAAACGCCTCGGTATCGATTGCAATAAAGAAATGCCCCAAATGATACGGGCCTTTTTTCCCGTCATGAATCCCGGTCAGCATTTTGAGATAATTGCCCGCCTGAAGCGCCGCTGACAAAATTTCGACGACTGTTGCATAGCCGTATCCCTTGAAGCCGGCGAGCTCATCGCCTATGCCGCCCAGCGGGGCAAGCGCGGCTGAACCATCGGTTAGTCTGATCAGAATCGATTCCGAATCCGTAAGCGCACTGCCGTCGCGCCCGATGACCATACCGGCAGGCGTATCCTTTCCAACACGGGCATAGTATTCGATTTTTCCGCGCTGCGTGATTGAAGTCGCGCAATCAAGCAAAAACGGAAAATCCTCATCCGTAGGCAGCCCGAAGGTCAACGGGTTTGTGCCCAGCATATTTTCGACCCCGAAGGTCGGCGCGATTGAGGGGCGTGCGTTGGTGCCTGTAATCCCTATGCAGCCGGCGTCTGTCGCCATGGAAGCAAAATATCCCGCAATCCCATAATGCGTGGAATTGCGAACCGCTACCATTCCCATTCCGTGTTTTTTTGCTTTTTCAATCGCCAGCTGCATACTGCGATATGCGATCACCTGTCCCATTCCATCATGCCCATCCACAACCGCAGTGGTATCCGTCTGCCGAACAAGCTCAAATTTTGTAACGGGTTTTTGAATTCCGGCCTTGATCCGATCCAGATATATCGGCTTAAAACGGTTTACTCCGTGAGACTCTATTCCGCGTCTGTCGGATTCGAGCAGGACATCCGTGCAGATTTGGGCGTCTTCTGCAGGGATACCATATCCCAGAAACACATCGTTGACAAAGCTCTCCATTGTCTTCCAATCAACATATACATAGCTCATGCAATCATTCCCTTTCTTTGCCATTTCTGATTTTATTCTAGCATTAAATCGACTTTTAATCTACAATTATCTAAAAAGTCACAAGAAATAACAACCCTCATAGGCCGTAAGGCTCGCTTCATGCTCATTAGATAGCGTTGACACAAGAAAAAAATATTTGTACATATTGTGAATGTCCGTTAAGATACAATGGAGGGCAAAATCTATATTGTGAAACGAAGGGGTCATTACCATGCCAAGAGCGACATCTAAAATAGAACTCCTGTCCACCGCAAGCGACAAATGTTGGCAGCTATTGCATTTCAGCCACATCCAGCCATTACGACTGGGTGATGAAGAAGATAAAGCGACACTTGAAATCGGTGGATAACGTATGACTACACTTTCCGTAAAACTGACCTTCTATATTCCCGCCGCCGTTTCCTTAAAGGACAAACGGCAGGTCTGCCGCAGCATTGTGGACAAGACCCGAAAGCGCTTTAACGCATCGGTTTCAGAGGTTGATACGCAGGATGTACACCAGACACTGACCCTTGGCGTCGCTGTAGTATCCGGAGATGCCGCCCACGCGAGACGGTCGCTGGACGAAATCGTCCGTTATATGGAGGAGCACGCCGATGCAGAGTTGGTAAAGATTGAAGAGGATGGCACAATAGGATGAGCGAAAAAATCAGATGCTTTGGTGGAAATGCCCCCATATACATTGATTATCACGACAACGAATGGGGACGGCCTGTACACGATGACCGCAAGCTGTTTGAGATGCTGATTTTAGAGGGTGCTCAGGCAGGGCTTTCCTGGATCACGGTGCTCAAAAAAAGAGAGGCATATAGGGAGGCCTTTGACGGGTTTGATCCCAACAAGGTCGCTCTTTACGGTGATACGAAAATAAAGGCGCTCATGGCAAACTCGGGAATCATACGAAACCGCTTAAAAATCAACGCGGCTATAATCAATGCCAAGCTGTTTCTGAAAATTGTGGAGCAGCATGGCAGCTTTGATCAGTTTATATGGAGCTATGTGGATGATACCCCTGTGATAGGCGCTTGGGAAAAATTCGAGGATGTGCCGGTAACTACGCCGGTTTCCGATAGGATTAGCAAAGACTTGAAAAAGATGGGCTTCAAGTTCGTCGGCTCGACTATCATTTACTCGTTTATGCAGGCCGTCGGCATGGTGAACGACCATCTTCAGGCCTGTTGTGTTTATGAAGAAAAATTGAATCGGCAGTCTTGTGAGGGGGAAAATGGAACGATTTAAGGCAAAATCGCACAAAGGGAAGTGCTGTGTATTGCCTTAAGAACCAGAGCTGCAAAAAGGTCAGGGGCTGCCATATCTTAGAGGTTCGCTGCGCCCATTGCAAATACCCTCGCGGGATATTGCCAAGATGGATAAAAAAGAAGCGTACCGATTCATACCGTCAACATTTCACAAAAAGAAGGTTTAACACATGCGAATCTTAGTTGATGCCGACGCCTGCCCGGTCAAGCAAATCATCGTTCGGCTGGCAAAACTGCATGATATCCCCGTCACCATGCTGATGGATACTTCCCATGAATTAAACGACGGCTACAGCACCGTCATCACCGTTGACAAGCAGGCCGACAGCGCAGATTACGCATTGATGGGGTTGCTGACCCCAAAGGATATTGTGGTGACGCAGGATTTTGGCTTGGCTGCCATGGTCATCGGCAAGGGGGCAAAGGCCATCAATCAAAACGGCCTGATCTTCACGGGAGAAAACATAGATCAGCTGCTGATGGAACGGCACATGGGGCAAAAGATACGCCGGAGCGGCGGCCGCACAAAGGGTCCGGCCAAACGCACAAAGGACGATGACGCTCGGTTCGAGACGGCGTTTGAGCGCTTGCTGCAGAATTATGTCAACGTATAAAACATGACAAAATCATCATCTTAAATATCTGCCACGAGTATCAACAGCAAGTTGCCCCTCTAATCGTTGATTGCTTTCACGATTTAATATTTTATTAGTAGTTGGATGATCATCAGTAGTTTTTGTATATGGATTTTCCCGAATCTCATTTAGGAAATTAAATTTTATAAAAAATATGCTTGCATTCTTTTGTATATGGGTGTATACTAGAAGAGTATTTCGAATGTATGACTATTTATTTCACAGGTATTTGTCAGTTCGTTTGACATCTGCCTGTGATTTCTGTTCTATATGGCCGAAATAACATCTTAAAGGAGGTACGGTTAATGAATAACGGTACTGTTAAATGGTTCAATGGTGAGAAGGGTTTCGGCTTTATTTCTAACGACATGGGCGGCGAAGATGTGTTTGTGCACTTCTCCGCAATTCAGGGTGATGGCTACAAGAGCCTGAACGAAGGCCAGAAGGTGACCTATGACACCGAGGCTGATCCCAAGAACCCCAGCAAGCTGCGCGCTGTCAACGTTCACATTGCCTAAGCACAACAGCCTACCGCTCCTAAACAGGAGCGGTTTTTTAATTTTATCGGGCGTAATGCTTTGCATCTTTTTGGACATACTATTCGCGAGGTGATTTTATGCCAAAGGACAGCCAGCTCGATCCCAAGGAAGTCCGCAAACAGAAGGCCAAGGGCGGCCCTACGTTTGCAGAAAGTGCCCTTGATGGGGAAGGACGCAACAATAAAAAGCAATCTGGCAATCGTCACAAGCCCGGGGAATATAAAAAGTAGCTCACCTTTCAGGCGAGCTACTTTTTATATTCCAGGCCACGCTGCCAGCTTTGCATAATCCCGCGGCTCTCGGAAAACCTAGTTTTGAGGTGATTTTTTTGGATCCCAAGGAAAAACCAATTCAAGAACAAATCGTCAGAGACGGCGATATTGACCGTCCGATTCCGGAGGACATCTACCCCATAATCGATACAGACCTCGCCCGAGACAATCTGGAAAACGACATCCCCGCCGCCGATCTACAGGATTTATAGCGGAGATCAACTCCGCAGGTACCCCGGCCTCAGCCATGGTGGAGCGAGGATTGGCGATCAAGTGATCCCTCGGTTCATAGAATGGTCTTTTATAAAGCAGTTGGGGCAGCGCTAAGTGCCTCAACTGCTTTTTCTTATCGTTTGTCCTTGGAGATATACTCCCTATGGGGCTGAACCGCAACATAGGCTGGTCTTATGATTTTGCCCATATTTACAATTTCCTCCATGCGGTGGGCGCTCCAGCCCGCGACCCGCGCGACGGCAAACATTGGCGTGTACAGCTCCATGGGCAGGCCCAGCATCCGATATACAAAGCCGCTGTAAAAGTCCACATTGGCACTCACGCCTTTATAGATTTTGCGCTCCTCGGCAATGACCTGGGGGGCCAGTCGTTCCACAGTGGTATAGAGCTCATATTCCTTGTCCAAGCCCTTTTCCGCGCAGAGCCGCGCGACAAACTGTTTTAGGATGTGGGCGCGGGGATCGCTAATGGAATAAACCGCGTGCCCCATGCCGTAAATCAGGCCGCTTTTGTCGAAGCATTGCTTGCGCAGCAGGCACTGCAGGTAGTTTTTGATGGCGTCCTCATCCGCCCAGTCGCTGAGGGTTTTTTCCATGTCCTCAAACATCTGGACGACCTTGTGGTTTGCACCGCCGTGGCGCGGCCCCTTGAGGCTGGCGAGGGCGGCCGCCATGCAGCTGTAGGTGTCTGTTCCGCTGCTGGTGACCACATGGGTGGTGAAGGTGGAGTTGTTGCCGCCGCCGTGCTCGGCGTGGAGCACCAGGCAAAGGTCCAAAATCCGCGCCTCCAGCGGGGTGTATTGGGAATCGGCGCGCAGCAGGTGGAGGATGTTCTCCGCCGTGGAAAGGTCCTGCTGTGGCGCGTGGATGCAGAGGCTCTTACCGGACTTATATGTATAGCCCTGATAGCCATAGACCGCCAAAAGCGGGAAAATCGCAATCATGTTCATGCACTGGCGCACCACATTGGGCAGGCTGATGTCATCGGGTCGCTCATCATAGCTGGCCATGGTCAGAACGCTGCGGGACAGGGTGTTCATCATGTCGCTGCTGGGCGCCTTGAGAATTACATCCCGAACAAAGTTGGAGGGCAGGCTGCGGCGGAAAGCCAGCTGGTCTTTAAATTCGTTAAGCTCCACCACTGTGGGCAACTTTCCGAACATTAGCAGGTAGGACGTTTCCTCAAAACCAAACTCCCCGCTCGCCAAAAACCCATCGACCAAATCTTCAATCTTGTAGCCGCGGTAATACAGCTCACCTTCAATCGGAAGCTTCTCTCCGTTGACTTTTTCAAAGGAGCGGATTTCCGAAATCTCGGTCAATCCCGCTCTGACACCCTCGCCGTTGACGTCGCGCAGGCCGCGCTTGACCTCATACCGGGCATAGTCCCCCAGGTCAATGCGGTTATTCTCTCGACAGAAGCCTGCCAGTTTTTCAATCATCGGGGTTACGCTGGAATAATCAGAAATGCTCACACTTATCGCTCCTATCTGACAGAAAATATTTGACCTAAGTTTATCATAAGTCGCAGATAAATAAAATAACATTTTGAAAACAATCCGGTTATGAATAATATTGATATTTAAAAAGCGAGGCTTTTTATGCCCCGCTTTCGCTTTATTTATCCCGATTCATGTTGTCAACAAAGTTCTGGAGATGGGAGAGATCTTCAAATTTCAGGCTGCTTTGCAGGATAGATTCCTGGATAAATATGGGCAGCGCAGCGAAATACTGCTTCATTTCCGGGTCTGTATAGGGGCTTTTGGCGCGGTTTCCATGATGCAAGGGCTTCACCTCCATAAAAAGTATTTGCTTGGAAGGCTTGAATATGCACACCGCGCGTCTGCAGGCCGAGAGGCGGCTTTTTACAGGTTCCTGCATGAAATGGGCAAAACCGGCAGATTCTCCCTTGCAGGGCTGCATTAAAGGCGATATAATAAAATAAAAAATCCCCGGTGTTGAAGGGGTTTTCCTCACATAAAAAGACTAAAAAAGTATGCTTAGATATAAAAATTGCTACATCTCTGAGGAGGAACTTGTCATGCGCAGATATGGAAAAAAAGCCCTAAGCCTTCTTCTGCCCCTAGTGCTAGCGCTCGGTCTTTTGCCGACAGCGGCTTTGCCCGCGGAGGCCATCACCGCGGGAGAGATTAACTTTAATAATCAATCTATCCGCTCCCTGACGGGGTCTGTCCTACAAACTGCATATCAGGGCTTGGAAGCTTCCGATGATGGTGTTGATGGCTTTGATTTTACGCTTTTTTCCGCCGACAACACCCTGGACTGTGGCATCAAAATCGCGGATGTCTCGAACATTGGTCGGGGGCTGGTCGGATATTCTCACCAGGGCAAGGTAAAGCTGACTGCTTTGGAAGTGACCTCCAGTAGCGGAAAGCCATTTTCCCTCACCTCTGTTTCCACCTTTTTGGACGGATACACAGGGAACGCGACGGTGCACCTTCTCGGCTATCGAAACGGTGAGCTCGCTGCGGAGTCCGCAATCAGTAACGTAATAAGCGTGAGCAACAGCGGCGGCGCTGTGGTTTTTGACAACACCGGCAAGCCCGGTTTTATGGGAATTGACTCCTTTAAAATTACTGCCGAAGCCGGCTCTCTCACTGCAATCGGCCTCCAAAGCTTCACAGCCTCCCTCAATACAGCACCGAGTTTCGTATGGGGGGGCACGGCAAGCCTTGACGTGGCACAGAACACCTCTTTGAAACTGAATGACTCTCTCCGCGTGAGTGATACGGACAGCGGGCAAACCCTTACATGGTCCCAGGCCTCCGCCCCCCAAAACGGCAGCTTGAGCTTTTTTTCCGCCACAGCCGCCAGCGGGAGCGAAAAAATCACTCCGGATGGAGAAGCCCTCTATACCCCTAACACAGGCTTTAGCGGCAAAGACAGCTTTCAAATCCAGGTCAGTGACGGCCTGGAGACGGCAACACGCACCTTTAGCGTAACCGTCAACAAGTCGGGTGGGCCCACCGACATTTCCCTGCCCAACTCCTCTGTCAATGCAGCGGACATTGGCCCTAGCGGCCTTTTGGTCGACAAGCTCTCTGCAAAGGGCACAGGCAGCATTTCCTATGCTCTGACTTCCGGAGTGGGAGCCAATCACAACAACAGCTTTGAGCTTCGTGGAGATTTGCTCGATGCGCTCTACGTAAAAGGCCCGCTCTCGGCAGGAAGCTATAATATCCGGATACGCGCCGTCAACAGTGACGGTGCCTTTGAAAAGGCATTCACCATCACGGTACTAGACAAAACCGCCATTACCCTGACAGCGGACACAACAAACAACGACGTGGACAACGACATTGAAATCACCTTTGCAAGCAACGCGGATTTCTCCACCAAAATTACAGAGGTAAGCTTCAATGGTTACGCACTGGCTTCCGGCCAATTTACGGTGAAGGACGGTAAGATTGTCCTGCACCCCTCCGTTTCGGCAGGCAACAATTATCTGCGCACCGCCGCCACGGGGACTGTTGTCGTCCGCGCTACGGGCTATTCCGATTCCACGGTTTCTCAGACCCTTCTGGCCGGCGCTGTCCAGAGCCTGGAGCTTGTTACTCAGCCCTCCCCCGGATCAGAGACCGGCGCGCTCTTTTCTCCCCAGCCGGTGCTGCGGCTGAAAGACCTCTATGGCAACGTCTGCACAAACGGCCCCTCCGCCTCCGCAAATGTCAAGGCAGCGGCGGTTGTGGGAAGCGGAACCTGGACGCTGGGCGGCACGGCCTCTGTTGCAGCAAATCGCGGCCTTGCAAGCTTTACGAACCTGACTTGCTCGGGAAACAGCTCCGTCACCGGAAGAATCCAATTCGACTGTAGCGGCAAGACCGTTGAGAGCGCTCTATTTACAACACCGGGGCGCAGCGCCGTTATCGCCCCCGTCACCGCCTCCTTTGACAGGTTTTCCGGGGCCCCCGGCTATAAGGACATTCCCGTCACATTAACCCTCAACGACAACAGCCTGGTTTCTGTGAGAAGCGGCTACTACACCTTGGTAAAAGACAGCGATTATACCCTCTCCGGCAGCGCCCTGGTTCTCAAAAAAGAATACTTGGCCACCCTGGGGACAGGTAGTACAAACCTCATCTTTTCTTTCAGCCAGGGTCTTGAAAGAACCCTCAGTCTGACGGTTTCGGACACCGGCTTCTCCAACGCCTCTGTAACCCTGGGCAGCAAATCGTCGGATATTGGCAGTGTCAACACCCAGACTAGTTATGGGGAAACGGTGACGACGATTAAGCTTGATCAGGCAAAGATGCTCAAGGCGCTGGAGGCCGGTAGCACAAAGCCAAAGCTTGTCTTTCAGGCCGCCTCCGCCGCCGACAGCCTCGTTGCCGAATTTAACGGACAGACCCTTCGGGATTTGGAACAGCGGGACGCCTCCTTTGAGCTGAAAACAGCCACCTCCAACTATGCTCTGACCGCCGAACTCCTAAATGTCGGTGAACTCAACACCCAGCTTGGTGCAAATTTCAATTTGCAGAGCATTACCATCCGCATCAGCATTGGAGCGCCCTCAACCAGCACCCTCAACAGCATTGAAGCCGAGATCAGACGAAACGGCCAGCAACTTCTGGGCGATCCCACGAGCTTTGTAATTCAATGCTCCAATGGCTGGAGAAGTCTTGAAATCACCAGTTTTAACGACTATGTGGAGCGCTCTATCGCCATTCCCCCGGCCATCGGCTCCGGAAAGCTTACAACAGGCGTTTCCGTAAATCCCGATGGCAGCTTCAGTCATGTTCCCACAACAGCCGTCTCCAGTGGCGGCAGGTATTACGCAAAAATCAAAAGCATGACCAACAGCACCTATGCCGTGATTTATAACCCCCGGAGCTTTTCGGACATGGACGGCCATTGGGCGAAGGATTCCGTCAACAATATGGGCGCACGCCTGGTGGTTTCTGGGGACAGCGCCCGCTATGAGCCGGACAGGAGCATTACGCGAGCCGAATTTGCGGCAATTTTGGTCAGGGCCCTAGGTCTGGGTCAGAATCCGGGCAAGAGCAGCTTTTCGGATGTATTGACAGCCGACTGGTTTTACCGCTCCGTGAGCACGGCGGCCGATTACAAGCTGATTTCCGGCCACAGCAACGGCACCTTCGCCCCCAAGGACTACATCACACGCGAGCAGGCCATGGCCATTCTGTCTCGGGCAATGAATGTGACAAAGCTCGGCATAAGCCTAACGGACAAGGAGATTACCACTGTCCTATCTAAATTTACCGATAACAGCTCCATTTCAGCCTATGCAAGAGCGGGGACAGCCAGCTGCATTAAGTCCGGAATCGTCAACGGCAAGGAGGGAAAACTTCTTGCGCCCCAGTCCTATGTCAGCCGGGCAGAGGTTGCGGTTATGGCAGAGCGGCTGCTCAAGCAATCGAAACTGATTTAGCCCCGGGCTCCGGCACAAAAAACCCTTTCTTCTCACTGGAAAACTTTGCTCCTTGCTTTAGTTGTTACAAATAGTTACAATTTCAAAAAAAGCAAGGAGGCTTCTCTGATGAAAAAAAGAATTCTGGCAGTGATCTTTGCCCTGGTTTTTACCCTCTCAGTGGCGCCCGCAGCGGCTGCCGTTTCGCTGCTGGTGGACGGCGGGGCGATGACAGAAAACGTGGTGCTCTACCAATCCACCACCTATGTGCCGATTCGGGCGACGAGTCAGGCGCTCTCCCCCGGCGCCCAAGTGCGTTGGGAGGGCGGGCAGGCTCTGGTTCAAACCCCTGCACTGAGCATCGTTGCCCGCCCCGGCAACAGCTATCTTGAGGCTAACGGGCGGATGCTCTATGCTCCCGAGGGCATAAAGCTTGTAAACGGCTCCACCCTTGTGCCGGTTCGCGCCCTTGCCAAGGCCTTTGGCGCCAGCGTCAGTTGGGACAACAACGTCCAAAGAGCTGCTGTCACAACGGGCAGCGGTGCCATCGTTCCCGCCGATAGCTTCTATGACAGCGACGACCTTTATTGGCTTGCGCGCATTATTCACGCCGAAAGTGGCGGGGAGTCTCTGTCTGGGAAAATTGCCGTGGGGAACGTCATTCAAAACCGGGTCTCCAGCACCAGCTTCCCCGACAGCATTTATGGGGTCATCTTTGACAACAAGTTCGGCGTGCAGTTTCAGCCCACTGCAAACGGCGCAATTGATACAGATCCCTCAGCCGAGAGCATTCTCGCTGCAAAGCTCTGTTTGGACGGCGCCTCCGTTGTCGGAGACAGCCTTTATTTCCTGAATCCCGTGAAGGCCAGCAACTTCTGGATTATGGAGAATCGGGCGTACATCTGCACGATTGGTAACCACCTGTTCTATTCATAAAGAGCCGGTAAAGAGCCGGGGCGGAGATTGAATTGACCCCAAAAAGTTAGACAATAATTTTAGTTAAGCAACCG
>CAYXNK010000064.1:0-11716 GCA_964466395.1 uncultured Oscillospiraceae bacterium
GTGTTGAAGTAATAAACCCGCTGATCCTTTGCCGTGTCGCCGCCAAAGGTAAAGCGCTTACCTATGGTCTTAAAGGACTGGGAAATGGACGCGCCCAAGCTCCCCGTAAAGATGCTCGGCTCCGTGGAGGTGTCATAGACATATTCTCCTGGCACGGCGCAGAGGTCAACCACCTTGCCCTGCTCCACGATAATCATGCACTGACCGTCGTTAACCGCGATAATCGAACCGTTTGAAATAATGTTTTCGTCGCCTTTTTTGTTGGAGCTGCGGTGAGAGCTGCGTTTTTCCCCTCGGCGCATCAGAATCTCCTGATCCAGAGACTCACAATAAAAATATTCTCTCCACTGGTCGGCAAGCACCCCTGCAAGCGCTCCCACACCGGCTTTTAACAGACCCATGACAAACTCCTTTCGCCAGCCGTCCAAACGTTTTTGACGGCGGCATCAATCTTTTTTTAATGTGTAGCTCGAACTTCCACAAAGAAAGTTTATGCCAAGCTTCTTGCTCATCATAGCAAAAAAAGTGCCGTCTGTCATTAAAATATATGAAATGTAACAGAAGTTTTTCCTTTTTAAGCCCTTCAAAACCCGATTTTTTGCATCTGCATCGCTTTGCACTGGAAAGGGGGATGACTTTGTGCTAAAATAGCTCTGCGATTGCCCTCTTGGGGGACAGTCCAGGTTTTTTTGAGGTGATGGTTTGAAAAACATTGTACTAATCGGTATGCCGGCCTCGGGCAAAAGTACGGTCGGCGTTATTTTAGCAAAGCTTTTGGGCTATGACTTTGTGGATACGGACATTCTGCTCTCCGTCCACGAAAAGCGTCCCCTCTCCCAAATTATTGCGGAGGAGGGCTATGAGGGCTTTCTCAAGCTGGAGGGCGCGGTGGGCAGAGACTTAGCCTGCATCGGCACGGTCATCTCCACCGGCGGCAGCATGGTCTTTTCGACGAAGGCCATGGAGAACCTGGGAGAAAACGGCCTGCTCGTCTGGCTGGACGCTCCAGCGGACGAATTGGAGCGCCGACTTTCCGGCAGCCTTGCGGAGCGTGGGGTCGCAACGCCTCAGCCCATGACGATTTCGGAAATCTATGAGGCCAGGGCGCCCCTGTACCAGCGGCATGCCCAGCTCCGGCTCCCCTCTGTTGGCTCCTCCGAGCAGGTGGCGGCCACATTAAAGGCGCTTCTGCTGCAGCCGGACGGCTTCCTGTCATAGCCCGCAAAAGACCCGCTCCCACCGAGCTTCGCCGGGAGCGGGTCTTTTGCGTTGTTTTATCTTATGCTACCTCAGCTTTCGCTTCCCGAGGGAAGCGGGCAGGTGCAGCGGCGCTTGTTTAGGTACATCTGGCGGTCAATCTGTTCAAAGACCTCTTTTGTCGTAATCGTTCCATCGCAGACAAAAACCGCATAGCCCGCGCTCATGCTGACATAGTAGGGCTTTTCCTCGTCTGAGTAATACTGGCGTGCGTTTTCCTCAATGCTTTGGGAGAGGGTTTCCATGGCATCAAGGCTCGCCCCCGGAACCACCACGACATATTCATCGCCGCCATAGCGAGCCGCAAAGCCCTTTCTTTCCAGGCTCTTGGTAATCACATTTGCCGCCTCAATTAGCGCCTGATCTCCCACAGCGTGGCCATGTTTGTCGTTGATGTGCTTGAACCTGTCAACGTCCAGCATCAGGACGCCAATGCTTGTGGCCTTGAGCTGTCCCTTGAGATACTGGGTCAGGTAAATGTCCAAAAAGCGCCGGTTATGAAGGCCAGTGAGGTAGTCTGTGAACAGCTCGGTTCTCTGGATATTCAAATAAATGAGCAACAGAGAGATCACAGCTCCCGGCCAGATAAGCATATAGCCTTTTACCATTTGAAGTATACTGCCGATAAATGGGGGTAGTGCAAACAAAAGCAGGGACAGGAACACCCACCTCTCGCACTGTCTGCGTTTGGCGAAGATGTAAAGAATCGTGTAGATGTAATGAAAAAAGGTCAGGGCAAAGGCAATGTAATAGGAGTCTGCCCTGTGGTAGTAGTTCCGCTCGTCAATAAAAAAATAAAGGGGAAACCAGATATTTGCAAACACAAGAACAACATTTACTATGGTTGGGAAAAGCAGGAACATCATGCGTTCTTCGACCTTTTCCATGTCCATCGTCAGTTGATAGCGGGTATACAGACACCAGAAAAAGCAGGGAAACGTCTGAATCAAAAAGGTGCCCGTAGAGGATATAAGGTTTACATAATACGCAAGCCAGCCAGCTTTTCCATCGGCCATCAGAGACGCGAAGTCCAGCACAAGCAGAGCCATAACCGTGACAAGCAGCCAGTGATACAGTCTTTGATCTGGGTAATACTCCCCCTTTTTACGGCGGCTATTGGTATATATAATGACTAGGATAATCAGTGAAAACAGGCAGAGCTGAACATTCCAGATATCTTGCATTGGGCTCCTCTTTCCTCTTATATGTGCGCTTGATAAAATAATAAGAAGGACATAAAAATACTGCATCCCTATTATCGTTATTTTTTTAAAAAACCTTAACGTATTAGAAATTATTCGTAAATTTTAATTAACTTTTCCAGCTCCGTCAGCCCCTCCACCGGCGAGGAACAGGCTCCGTTCCGGCAGAGGTAAAATACGCTCTGTGATTGCGGCAGGCGGAATTCGGCGGTAAAGGGAGCGAGCTCCGCCAGCGCCTGTGCGTTCTCCCGGGTTTTCAGGAGGACAGCCAAGTGCGGCGGCGCCTTTTCCACCAGCAGGTTAAAAAGCGCCTCGGGCGCCTCCGGCGCTGCGCTTGCGATTACCAACTCAGCAGAGGGATAAAGCGCCCTCATCAGAGCCAGCTGCGCCATGCTGTAACCTGCGGGATAGTTTTGCATTGCCCCCGCGAGAAAACGCAGCTGCCGCTCCCCCGCTTCCTGCCAGGCCGGTTCTCCGGTCAGGGAAAAAAGCTGCAGCAAAACCAGAGCGGCAACAGAGTTTCCCGAGGGCAGCGCACCGTCATAGACCTCCTTGGGACGGCTGATGAGCCGCTCGCCATCCCGGCTGTAGATGTAAAATCCGCCGTTCTGGGAATCAAAGAATTGTTCCTTCATCCGCTGGGCAAGGCGGACTGCCTCCCTGAGATAGAAGACTTCAAGCGTGGTCTCGTAAAGGGTAAGCAGGCCGAATGCATAGAAGGCGTAATCGTCCAGCTGTCCTTTGTGCGCCGCCTCACCCTCCCGCCAGCGCAGCCAAAGCCCGCCTGTTTCGTCCAGCATATTGTCCTGGATGAAGCCCTGGGCTTTTTTTGCAGCCTGTAGGTATTTCTCCTCGTTCAAAAGCCTTCCGGCCTTTGCCATGGCGGCCAGCATCAGGCCGTTCCAGGAGCAGAGCACCTTGTCGTCCCGGTGTAGGCTCGTGCGTGAAAGTCGGTAGACATAGAGCTTTTCGAAGGCCGCTGACAGCCAGGGTTCCTCGGTCTCAAAATCCAGGCAGCTCAGGAGGTTCGGGATGCTCCTGCCTTCAAAGTTCCCCTTTTCCGTGATGTCAAAACGTTCGCAGAAGCGCCCCCCCTCCTCGCCGAGAACCTTGTGAATCTCCTCGGGCGTAAATACGTAATATTTCCCCTCCACGCCCTCGCTGTCCGCGTCCTGTCCGCAGTAAAATCCGCCCAAAGGGTCTGTCAGTTCCCGGAGAACATAGTCTAAGGTGCGTGTCACAACGCGTCGGTAAAGAGGGCGCTTTGTCAGCCTGTAGGCCTCCAGATATGCCAAAACCAGAAGGGCGTTGTCATAGAGCATCTTTTCAAAATGGGGCGCAAGCCACCTCTCATCGGTGGAATAGCGGGAAAACCCGCCGCCGATGTGGTCAAAAATTCCGCCGCGGAACATCTGGGTTAAGCTGCGCTCCGTCATCTCCCGGGCAAGCTCCCCCTTTTCCAGCGCCGAATATTGCAGCAAGAACAAATAGTTGTGGGGAATCGGAAACTTGGGCGCGGAGCCAAAGCCACCCCGGCGCCGGTCAAACACCTTGCCAAGACTGTCCACCGCCCTGTGAATCAGCTCCTTTTGCGGGCCATCCTTGCTCCCCGTTGTATGCCTGGACTGCAGAAAGTCCGTAATCTCATTTCCGGTGCGCAGAAGCCTCTCCCTGCTGCTTCCCCATTGGTAGGCAACGGAATCCAAAAGCTCCATCAGGCCAATGTGCCCATAGCGCGCATCACGGGGGAGATAGGTTCCCACCCAAAATGGTTTTTGCTCCGGTGTCATAATCACCGTCAATGGCCACCCGCCCGCGCCGGTCAAGGCCTGGCAGGCAGCCATATATACGGCGTCCACATCGGGTCTCTCCTCCCGGTCAAGCTTAATGCTGATAAACTTCTGATTGAGAAGCTCCGCCACATCGGCATCGGCAAAGGACTCCCGCGCCATCACATGGCACCAGTGACAAGTGCTGTAGCCGATGGAAAGGAAGATTGGTTTATCTTCGCTCTTCGCCCGGGCAAAGGCCTCCTCGCCCCAAGGATACCAATCCACGGGGTTTGTCGCGTGCTGCAGAAGATAGGGTGATTTCTCAGCGCTCAAACGGTTCATATCCTCACGTATAATGAAAACCATCTCGAAAGGGGTGGTTTTCATCATTTCTCCTTTCTTCAAAATGTTTTTTTGCAGGAGTAGCTACCTGCGATATAATCACGTCCAATGGTTTTCATAGCTGGCCTGGCCGCTTTCAAAGTCAAACAGCTGCCGGTCATGCAAAAAGCAGTTATATCAAACGCGGCAGACGGGGTACTCCTGGATGGTTCCCGCCATGCTCCCTTTTTTTGGGGCACGCAACGGAGAGCATCAGGGACACATGGCGGAACGGCCCCATAATATCATAGGGCGTTTGGAGAAAGCAGCCGAAGTGAAGCGTCCCCTCCGCTTGAAAGCTCTCTTCTTTTGTATTGATTATACAGCCATGTCTCTAAAAAACACAGTCGCCAATGCGTACAAAAAAGCAGTCCCGCCTTGCATAAAATGCATGCGCAAAAGTCCGCGTGGTATGTGCCCTCCTTCGTCACAATTTGAAGGGAGGACAAGGCGCACCCATCCACATCTCTATGAAACGCGGGGATGAGTGCAAGGGTTTTGTCCGCGCTCTGCTGCTTGAGATACCAGCCCTCGAAATATCCCGGTTTTCTGCTGCCATGATAAAAGCGCATTTCACACCTCCTCCAGTCCAATCTGTGCAGGGCCATCCAAAAGCCTTCCCAGGCAGTCAAAGCGGGAGCCGTGGCAGGGGCAATCCCAGCTTTTTTCATCGGGGTTAAAGGAGAGCTGACAACCCAGATGCGGACAGCGCGTAGAAAAGGCAAAGACCTCCCCCGTCTCGTCCCTGTAGGCGCCCGCTTTCTCTCCGCCGCAGTCGATGACTCCCGCCTCGCCCTTATCTATGGCGATGACTTCCGCCTCCGGCAGGGCAAAGGTCTGCTTAAACAGACCTTTTATTGCCTTTCCACTGTCGGTAAGCAGGGTGTCTACCGATGCCGCGGCGTTAAATCTCTGGGGTGAGAAAACCTCGGCATCCGGATTTTTCCTTCCCGTAATCTCGTCGGAGATGAGCCTTGCCGCGACCATGCTGCTGGTCATGCCCCACTTGGCAAAGCCCGTGGCCACATACCAATTCGGCTCCGAGGTGGAAAAGTGCCCGATATAAGGCAGGCCGTCCAGGCTCACGCAGTCCTGCGCAGACCAATGGGTCAGCTCCCGGCTTTGGGGATAGATCTCTGCCGCCCTCTCCCGCAGAAGGTCATATTTCCCGCCAAGGCTGTTTTCGCCTGTGCGGTGCCCCCCGCCCCCAAACAGCAGAAGGTTTCGGTAATTGCGGAAGGAGAGACCCTCTGCGTCAATACCGAGATAGAGACCGTCCAGCTGCTGCGCCCCGTCTAACGTAAGGACATAGCTGCGTTCCTGGTGCATCCGGGCAAAGTATAAGCCGGGAAAATTCACAAAGGGATAATGGCAAGCAAACACGATGTGCTTTGCCGTTACGCTGCCGCCCTCTGTAAAAATTCGATTTCCCTCCAGGTGCACAGCCCGGCTGTTTTCGAAGATTTTAAGCTCATCAGATATGACTTTTATGAATTTTAAAGGGTGAAACTGCGCCTGATTTTGAAATTTCACAGCACCGGCAATCGGAAAGGGCAAACTGGTCTGCACTGTGAATTCTGCGGAAATTCCTAGGTGCTTTGCAGCTCTCGCTTCTTTCTCCAGAGCTGCAATATCCAAGGGATTTGTAGAATACAAATAGGATGGAAAATCCTCCAGCTCGCAGTCTATCTGCCTTTCTGAGATAATCCGCCGGTACGCCCTAATGGCCTCCTCATTGGCGCGGGCATATTGCGCCGCCTTTTCCGTACCAAAGTCCGAAATCAGCCGCCCATAGATAAGATTGTGCTGAGAACTGAGCTTTGCCGTCGTATTCCTCGTCTGGCCGCTTCCAATTGTTTCAGCCTCCAGAACCACGGTTTCCACCCCGCACCCCTGCAGAAAAAACGCGATCAGAAGTCCTGCCATGCCGCCGCCAATGACCACAGCCTCTGTTTTAATATCGCCTGTCAGGCCCGGAAAGGCGTTCAGGCGTGTTGTCTTGCTCCAAATTGATTCCATTTTTTTGCACCTCGTGCATATTGTGCGCCAAAACCATTAGAATAATCGAAATATATTTTATTGTGCAATTTCCGGACAATATCTTCCATTTTTTCTCGTTTCTGTGCTCAACCGCACAAATTTGGGTGACAATCTATTCTTTCTGTTTGTTTTACGTACCAAATAAAGCGAGACAAACTTAGTTCATCTCGCTTTTTCTTTATTTCTTATGGGCCGTCCTTTGGCTTTCTCAAGCCCTGATATTGCGGACTGAAGGCATCAGCAGCATGGTCAGCGAAAGGCAGATTGCCAAAACGCCGCAGACAAAAAAGCAGTAATTCACGCCGAAAGCCTCAGAAAAGCTGCCGCCCAGAAGCAGTCCCAAAGGCGCTGCAAACAGGCTGACGCTGTAGAGCAGAGAGAGCACACGTCCCAGATATTCCTTAGGCACACTGCTTTGAAAAATGGCCGTTCGCAGCCCATAGAAAAACGGTAGGGTCAATCCCATCAGCCCTGAAAGGCAGATGAAGGGCCACAACCCCTCCGGCGGAAGCAAGCCCGCCAGCATGACTCCAAGGCCATAGATGCCAATGGAGGCCGTGATGGCGTAGATTTTGCGGATTCTGTTTCCGAGAAAGCCCAAAAACAAGCCGCCAAGAAGCATGCCACCGGAAAAAGCAATCTCAACAATGCTGGAATCTGCCACGGAGCCACCGAAGTAGGTCATTGTAATTAGAGGGTACATGGAGCCGATTGGAAAATAAATAAATGCGTAAATCGTGCTGATAATCAGGATGACCATCATCCCTTTTTTCTGGCGGAGAACAGACAGTCCCTCCTTGGTATCTCTCCAAATGTGGAGCCGTTCCCCCTGGCTGTGCCCCTCATACCTGGGAATGTGCAGAAACAGCAGGACGCCGATGGCTGTTGCCGCACCAACCACATCCAAAAAGACGATGGCGCTCAAGTTCCAAACCCCATAGAGCAGGGCTGCAAGGGCGGGGCTGAGGATTAAGGAGACGGATTCGAAGCTTTGGGTTATTCCCGCGCAGCGCGCCAGCTCTTCCTTGGGCACAATCGTCGGAACAATCGCGTTGAGGGACGGGCTGTGAAAGGCGGCGCCCACCGAGCGCAGGCAGAGAATGAAAAAGATGAGCCAAATGGGAATTTCTCCCTGGCTTGCCACAACCGCTAGAAGTAGAGCGGCTAGGGCGATGCCCAAATCGGACAGGATTATAATTTTCTTCCGGTCAAATCGATCAATCACCGCCCCGGTAAACAAACCCAGTACAGCCCGGGGCAGGTAGCCCGACAGCGTAGACAGGGTGACAATGGCCGCAGAGCCGGTTCGCTCGGTCAAATGCCAGATAATCGCTATTTGAAGAATCGAGCTAGAGAGCATTGAAACCGCCTGACCAACTGATAGCAATAAGAATCTACTCTTCCAGTTTTTTAACATGAAGCCTCCATGATATTTACCGCACAAGAGCCTCTGCGCTGCGCCACCCATGCCAAAAGCCCGGGACGCCAATGCGCAAAAGCTCGCATGGTCATTTTTATTTGGTTGGGACAGCCGCCTTGTTCTTGCATGGAATGCCGTCCATCAGCTTATGAGGCAGGCGACTTTTCTTGAGTCCCTCTGTGTCGCCGTTGGCGTTCAGCTTAAAGACCTTGTTCTGGTCTGTTCCCAGTTCCCAGAGGCCGCCGCTATCATCCACGGCATAAATGTTTCCGTTGCCACAGGAGACAAACTCCACCTCGTCCATCACGTGGAAGGCCTCTGTCCGATATGCATCGGTTCCGTCGCCCAGGGCGCCGTTTCGGTTGCTACCCCAGACCCAAAGAGTGCCGTCTGTCATGACTGCTGCAAACTGGCCAAAGGCCGCATCGGCATAGGAGACCTCATCCATGATTTTTTGAGGCGCTCCGCCCTTGAAATAGGAAAACGAATTCTGGTTGGTGCCGATTATCTCGGGCGCACCCCAAGCCCAGAGACTGCCATCCTCCTTAACGGCCAGGCTCTGCCGACCGCCCGAGACCTGTGCTACCCCATCCAAAATCAGCTGGGGCGCAGCACGCTGTAGGCTTCCGTTTTCATCGGCAATGCCGACATTGCCCCAACCCCACAGGCTTCCATCCTCACGCAGGGCATAATATGCGCCGTCCCTGGCCGTTGCAAAACGAACGCCGTCCATGCACTTTTTCGGCGTCTCCGCCGAGAGCGCCTCACCCTCGGGGGACATCCCCCGAGTCACAGGCAAAATCTTTTGGTCGATCCCCCATGTCCAGAGAACCCCATCCTCATCCAGAGCGAGAATGCAGGTGGCGTCAAGCGCTGCCAGCTGAACTCTATCCATCAGCTTCACTTTTTCAGACATGACAGATGTCGGTTTTTCAAGGTAGCCCCAGGGCGGCCAGTTCACACCCCAAAGTCCACCCTTTGCATCGATATAAACAAAAGACCAGCGGGTGCAGGAGACAGAGACCACTTTCTCCGCCCAGGCATAGCGTACGCTGCCATCTTGATAGGCCTTCCAGCCCTTTTGAACCAACACGTCGTCTCCCCAGCCGTAAAGCTCTCCGTTTGATTTCACAGCCATTGTGCTGTAGTCGCAGCTGGAAATCAGCCCCGCATACGTTAGCTGGGGGCTTTGGGTTTTTTCTGGCTCGGCTGAGGCTTCGACGGCCTGCGCCTCGGTTCCCACAGGTAAAGTCTTTTTTGTCTTGCCGCAGGCGGACAGGAGCAGAATCAGGGCCAAAACAATTAATAAGCTTCTTTTCATTTACTCATCCTGTTGTGTTGTTTTCAGGGAAATACATGATGAAGAAATGCCGGGTTCCCAAACGTGAAGCCGGCAAAAAAGCTCGGAGGAGCAGCGACGCACCGCAGCCGGCTGCCGCGGCCTTTGCGCAGGTAGAGCTTTATATTCTTCATCTTTTCGCACCCCTTTTGTACCCATTAAGGTGCTAGGGAAGCGCCGCACAAAGGGAAGTGCAAAGTTTCCCTATTATTATCATGATAGCATCTTTTCTGCATTTTTGTGCCAAAAGACAACAAAAGAATACAATTCAGCATTTCCAACAAAGCTCTGCCTCCCCTTCTGTCAAAGCTTCTAAAACGCCCGGGTATTTACACTTTTTTCTCAGAGACTTCTCGCCTTTTTCTGCCTCCGAGCCGAAGCTCGCTGAGCAGTGTAAATGCCAGAATCATCCCGCCGCCCACCAGCTGAAGGCCGGAAATCGGCTCCTTGAGCCAGAGCATCGAGAGTAAAACGGCAACTAAGGGATCCACGTAGCTCAGAATTGCCGCCTGCTGTCCCAAAAGCAGGGAGAGGCCGGAAAAATACAGGTAGAACATCAGTCCCGTATGCACCACACCGACCAAGGCCACGCTTAACAGCACCGTTTCGGTCAGGGCCGTAAAATGAAATCCCGCGGTCAGAAAGACATAGGGCAAGAGCACCACAGAGGCGGAAGCAAACTGGATGCAGCTGCGTATTAGCGCGTCAATTTCGCCTGTCGCCTTGTTCAACAGCACAACTGTGGCATAGAGCAGGGCGGCACCAAGGCCGTAGAGAACGCCCGTGAAGCCGGCGGGCGATCCCCCGCTGACGTTTATGACCAGCACCAGCCCCGCCGTGGAGCCAAAAAAGCAGAGAGTCTGCCGGAGGCCGGGCTTTTCCCGGAACAAGAGCGCGCTGGCAATCACCACGACAGTGGGCGCAAAGTAATAGCTGAGGGTTGCAATTGCGACGCTGGTGTAACGAAAGGCCTCAAAAAGCAGAATCCAATTAACACCAATGGCAAGCCCCGACAGAAACAGGAGCGGCAGCTTCCCTCTCGCCTGGGAAAAGGCCGCGGTTCTTTTCTGCAGAAAAATTAGTACAAACAAAAATACGGTGGCAATCACCGCCCTATAAGCCGCAAGCTCCGCCGAGGGCAGGGGGATGTTTTTTACAAAGATCCCGATGGTGCCAAAGGTCGCCGTAGCCACTAGCACCTTGAGCCTAGCGCTGCCCTGCCCGGGCTGGGTTTTCACTGTTGCCATATGAAATAATCCACTCCATCGGCGCGGAATGCCCGCGCCGCTTATCTTTCTTTCGATATCCGGGACTGCCCTAATCTGCGGCCTCTCCAATGCCGAGCGGCTCTATGCACATTCGGAAGCAGACGGATCCGCCTCCGGTTTTTGTGTTGAAAATCGAAAAGGGAACGCTATGAGCGTCCAAAATCCCCTTGACAATGGCGAGACCCAGGCCGGTTCCCGCCCGGCGGTTATCCTGCTTTCTGTAATACCGCTCAAAGACCTGGGCAAGCTCCTCCTCGTCCAGGGGGTGGGTGACGGTGTTTTCTACTTCCAGCCAGACTTCCCCCTCCTGCCGAAACAGTCGAATCCCGATGGAGCCGCCGGGGCTGACATAGTTGTAGGCGTTGTTGATGACGTTGTGCACCACCTGAATCATCCGCCCCTCGTCAGCAAAAATCACACAGTCCTTTTCAATCTCTGTCACGGTCTCCCTGTGTACTTGGCCGGGAAAAACCTGGTACCGATAGCAAATTTCCTCCAGCAGTGCGGAAAAGTCGAAGTCTGTTTTGTCCAAGCGGACGATCCCCGTTCGCATCTGGGAATAATCCAAAATGTCCCCTGCCAGAACCTTCAAGCGGCTAACCTCGTCGAGAATAATTTGAACGTGCTCCCGCTCTTTTTTGTTGTCCTCGCCGTAGGAGACGTCCATTAGAATCTCTGCATAGCCCTGAATCAGCGAGAGGGGCGTGCGCAGCTCATGCGAGACGTTTGCAATCAACTCCTGACGCAAATCCTCCACCCTGCCCAGCTGGGCGGCAAGGTCATTGATATAGCAGCTTAAAAGTCCAATTTCGTCCCGGCTTTTCACCGATACCCGGGTGTCCAACCTCCCCTCCGTCAAGGCCAGGGTTGCCTGCTGGATGTGGCGAATGGGCTTTGAAAACAGCTTTGCCACAAAGAAGGCCAAAAGGCCGCCCACGGGAATTAAAAACAGTGCAATCAGCACGAATTGGTTGAATAAAAAGCGGGCGGTGTCATGGAAGCTCTGCTCCGGCACCACCACAAAGGCCGAGGCCGGC
>CAYXNK010000065.1:0-8190 GCA_964466395.1 uncultured Oscillospiraceae bacterium
GCTGATAAAAAAACAAGTGAACGAAAGGCCGGGAGTATGGAACAGCGGGCGGGCAAGGCCCGCCCGCTGTATTGGGAGTTATAATTTTAGCCGTTGGATGCTGTATACTCGGTTGCCCAGCCATCTACAAAGGCTGTTACGACTTTTGCCCAGTTGGCGTCATTCTGGTCAGCCGCATAGCTGGTCAGTGCGGAACCAACGCCGTTTTTCCACTGTTCGGAGGGCATGGTGGGGAAGTTCCAGGACACGGGGGTGTAGCCATCGGCCACATACTCGTTTGCAATGTTCACGAGAGGATTCGTGGATTCAAGGTTTGCCTTGAAGGGGATGACAAAGCCCATGGTCTCACACATGGCCTTCACACCAGTCTCGGAGGTGACACACCAGTACAGGAAGTCCAGGGTGGCCTGGATGTCCTCAGCGGAGGCTTCCTTGTTCACGCACCAGTAGTTCTCGGTGCCGGTGCAGAGACCCTGGTTCTCCTCGCCGGTTGCGCCGATATAGATGGGCAGCATGCCCAGCTTATCCACGCCCAGTTCAGAAACGTCATTAAATGCCCAGGTGCCATTCTGATAGAACACGGCCTGGCCGGTTACAAATTCCGCAGTGGCGTCATCACCGGTCTTGGTGGAGAGAAGGGTGGGCGCTGTGGTGGAGTTGTTGATGTAGAGATCCCAGATGGCTCTGTAGTTATCCAGGAAGCTGCCCTTGATTGCAGGGGTGGCGTCAATGCCGTCTGCCTTGTACTCATAGTAGATGGGCAGGTTTGCAAGGTGCGTCTTAAAACGCCAGTCAGAGGAGCCGTCCATTCCGGCGGAGGCAAAGGCGGAGAAGCCCAGCTCGGCACGGCGGGCGGTAATGTCCTCTGCGACCTTCTGCAAATCGGCAAAGCCCTTAATGTCTTCGGCGGAGTAGCCTGCCTCTGTCAAAAGCTCCTTGTTATAGATGATGCCGTAGCTCTCGATAACATAGGCAATACCTGCCATTGTGCTGCCGTCCATCAGGGCAAATTCAGAAGAGGTCAGTTCGCCCGCAAGCTTGGAGCCCGTCAGATCATAGCAGTAGTTTTTCCAGGAGGCCAGGCCAACAGGGCCGTTCACCTGGAAAAGGGTCGGAGCGTTGGACTTAGACATATCGGACTTCAGCGTGGTTTCATACTGGCCGGAGGCGGCAGTTTTTACGGTTACCTCAACGCCGGTTTCTGCTGTGTATGCCTTGGCAAGCTCCTGCCAGTCGGCATCCTGCTCGGGCTTGAAGTTGAGATAATAGACCTTGCCCGAAGCGGTTTTGTCGGGCTCGGCAGAAGGCGTTTCGTTGCCGGGGGCGGGGGTGGTCGGCTTTGCGCAGCCGGCGAACAAAGTGATTGCCATCAAGGCAGCAAGAGTCAGGGACAATAGCTTTTTCATTATGGTACCTCCTCAAGTTTTTGGAACTTTAGCAGGACTGGAAACGTTTCCAGTCCCTTTACCTATCATTTTACACAGACCGGCGCATAAATTCAAGCCAATTTTAATCAAACTGTTTTGTTTTGGAGAGCTGTGCAAAAATCCGTGATTTTTTTGTGCATTTAGCCTTCCCCCGAACATCCGATCATATGCATCCAAGAGCAAAGAAAAAAGCAGCCCTCAAGCTGCAAAAAGTTTTTTGTAAATCGCGCAAAGCCCGGGCTGTCAAGCTCTTGAAGCCCGTTCCCGTGATTCCACATCCCACTGGATAGCGGTCATACCGATAGAGTTCACGGCATTGATTACATGGTCGTCATATTCCCCGTAGGGGCAGCGAAAAAGAGTTGGTGTCACACAGGTGACAGCAGCAATCTTCTCATTGCAGCGGTTTAAGTTATCAACAATCTCGCTGCTGCTCAGCTTGTTGAAGTGGGCGTGGTCATCGGAGTGGCTCATCACCTCGTGACCTGCGTCAAAGAGCGCTTTGACGGATTCCGGATATTTCACCACCCAATCGCCAACCACAAAGAAGGTTGCGCGAATCTTGTATTTGCCGAGAATTTCAATGAGTTCCTCCGTGTCCTCGTTGCCCCAGGCTGCATCAAAAGTTAGGCTCACGCATTTGTTGTCCCGCTCCACAGAGTATATGGGCAACTGCCTTGTTGCGGCGGAAACGCCAACAATGGCGGAGCTGTTGATGAGCCAGGGCAGACCAAAAAGCAGGCAGAGGGCAAGGATTGCCGCGGTTTCCCTCTTGTGAAATCTCAGCCATCGCTGGAGCTTTATGTTGCTGTTTGCCATAGGCATACCTCCCCGAATTTGTTTAGTACATCCTATGTGACAGACAAGGGGATTAAACCACCCGGAAGAGAAGTTTTCCTTGAAGAAAGGGTAAAGATGGATTAAACTGCTAGGTGCAGCATTGATTTGGAGGTATCTATGGAAAAAATTATCAGCATTTTGGCCAAGGAGTTTTCACAGAAGCTGGAGCATATAAAAAACATTGCAGCGCTTTTGGAGGAGGGCAGCACCGTGCCCTTTATCGCAAGATATCGTAAGGAGCTTCACGGCTCTATGGACGACCAGCTTATCCGTGAGATTGCCGACAGACTCAAATACCTACAGGGTCTGGACAAGCGTCGGGAGGAGGTTCTCGCCTCCATCGAATCCCAGGGCAAGCTCACAGAGGAAATTAGTCGCGCCGTTGAGGTCGCTGTAACCCTGGCGGAGCTGGAGGACATTTACAGACCTTATAAGCAAAAGCGCAGAACAAGGGCAACCATCGCCCGGGAAAAGGGTCTGGAGCCCCTGGCTGCCGTGCTCTTTGCCCAAGACCTGAAAGCTGGCAGCCCCGCAGACTTAGCGATGGCCTATCTGGACGAGGAGAAGGGCGTGGCAAGCGTTGAGGAAGCGCTTTCCGGCGCCTCGGATATCATTGCAGAGGAGATTTCCGACGACGCAGAAATCCGTAAGCGCCTGAAAAACCTCGTTACCAAGCAGGGCTTTATCGTCTCCAAGGCCGCCAAGGAGGAGGACTCCGTCTACCGGCTGTACTACGATTTCCGGGAGCCCATGGGGAAAATGCAGAGCCACCGAGTTCTGGCCGTCAACCGGGGTGAGAAGGAGGGCTTTCTCAAGGTTGGATTGGAATTAGATGAGATTTTGGCGCTGGAGGCGGTGAAGAAGGGCTGCGTTCGTCCCGGCAGCATCTCCACAGCCTTTGTGGCAGAGGCGGCAGAGGATGCCTATAAGCGGCTAATTTTCCCCTCCATTGAGCGGGAGATCCGGACAGATTTGACGGATTCGGCTTCAGAACAGGCCATTCGGAACTTCTCCTTGAACCTCAAGCCCCTGCTAATGCAGCCGCCCCTAAAAAACCGGGTGACTTTGGGCTTTGACCCGGCCTATCGCACCGGCTGTAAAATTGCCGTGGTGGATGGAACCGGCAAGGTGCTGGAGACCGGTGTGGTCTATCCGACCCCGCCTCATAACAAGACGGAGGAAGCGAAAAAAGCGTTGACCCGCATGATCAAAACCCACGGGGTAACCGCCATTGCCATCGGCAACGGAACGGCCTCCAAGGAGTCTGAAATATTTGTGACAGAGCTGCTGGCGGACATGCCGGATGTGGCCTATATGGTGGTCAATGAGGCGGGTGCCTCGGTCTATTCGGCCTCCAAGCTGGGCGCGGAGGAATTTCCGAATTTTGACGTCTCCCTGCGCTCTGCCGCTTCCATTGCCCGGCGGCTGCAAGACCCTCTGGCAGAGCTTGTAAAGATTGACCCCAAATCCATCGGCGTGGGGCAGTACCAGCACGACATGCCCCAGGCGCGGCTGGACGAAAGCCTGGGCGGCGTGGTCGAGGACTGCGTAAACGCAGTGGGCGTGGATTTAAACACCGCCTCACCTTCCTTGCTCGCACGGGTTTCGGGCTTAAACGCTACGACAGCGAAAAACATCGTTGCCTTCCGGGAGGAAAACGGGGCTTTCAAGTCCCGCAAAACCCTGCTCAAGGTGCCGAAAATCGGTCCCAAGGCCTTTGAGCTCTGCGCGGGCTTTTTGCGGATTCCCGAGAGTGAAAACGTGCTGGACAACACCGGCGTTCACCCGGAGTCCTATACGGTGGCGCAGAAGCTTTTAAAGCTCTGCGACTACTCTCTGGCCGATGCGGCAGGCGGAAAGGCAACGGAGCTGCGGGCGAGGATGGAAGCCCTGACGCCGGAAAAGGTGGCAGCGGAGCTGGGCATCGGCGTGCCCACGGTGACGGACATTGCTTCTGAGCTGCTCAAGCCCGGCCGCGATCCCAGAGACGAATTGCCCCAGCCCCTTTTGCGCTCGGACGTGATGGACATGAAGGACTTAAAGCCCGGCATGGAGCTTCGGGGTACCGTGCGGAATGTGGTGGACTTTGGCGCCTTTGTGGACATCAGCGTGCACCAGGACGGGTTGGTGCACATCTCCGAGATCTGCAACAAATTCATCCGCCACCCCTCCGAGGTCTTGACTGTCGGCGATGTCGTGGACACACTGGTACTGGCTGTGGACGTGGAAAAAAAACGCATCTCCCTGAGCATCAAACAGGCAGGAAAAAAAGCATAGACAACAAAAGAGCGAAGGTCTTCCGAAGCGCCCGCAAAAAAACGCCCGCAGTTTATATGAGCTGCGGGCGTTTGCGCGTTTTTATTCGGCGTTGACAAGATTTCCGATATAGCCAAGGATATTGCCGTTTATGGCTCCGGTGAGGGCGTTATTGTAGTTGCAGATAAAGGTGCCGGCGATGACAATCATCATGGCCTCAGCCTCATTGGCGCCGACCGCGTCGCCGTAAACAATGCGGAGGCAGGCCTCCATGGTTATGCGCCAGACACGAAACTCCTCTCGAACGAGCTTTGCAACGTCTCCGCTGTAATGGGCGAGAACGTAGGTCTGGGTCGTGGCGTTGGGGCGGTTCTCACCGACCTTGCCCTCGGCCACGTAGCGCATGAAGGCGTTCATATAAGCACCGTTGGAGTCATAGTTTTCCCGCGGGTTTTCCATGAACCATTCCACGCATTTTTCAGACATGTAGTCCTGCGTATATCTGACATAGGAGAGAATCAGCTCTTCCTTGTTTTTGAAGTAATAGAGCAGCTTCGAGTGGGGCATGCCCGCCTTCTGTGCAATGTCGCGAAGGGTAATATTGGTGAGCGGCTTTTCCTCGATACAGCCTTGCAAAGCCATCAGGATGTCCATGCGCACAGCGTCTCTATCAACAATAAGCGGCATATTGTCCTCCCTGTAATCGTCTTGTCTCCATCGTGGCTGGGCGGCAGAGCCTGGCGCTTCGTTGGATAGATGGATTATTACACGCTTTTTGCCGTTTGTCAATGCAGGCTGCATTTATATTGACCAATTGGTAAGATATATCTTGACAAGAAATTGTGGGGGTGTTATATTTTAGTTGACCAAACGGTCAATATTGTGAAAGATAAGATAGGAGCTGATCATATGGCAGATGAAAAGAAGGCCTCCCAGAGGGCGCTATCAAAGGCTTATCCTAACGGTGAAGCAGGCATGGCACAGCTTCTTCACGCGCAGCTGTATTTCAAGTATATCCCCCTGTACATATGGCACATGAGAGACGGGTTAAACAGATTTCTTGCCGAACCGATTGACAATATAAGGCCGGTCGGGGAGATATACGACGAGGTTGACGAGATGGTCAAAACCGTTGTGAACCACACGGGTGCCGTCGCGGCAGATCCCGACACAAATGTATATCACGCCAAGGTTCTGCGTCTTGAGGACGCCGAGCAGTTCTTTACGCTTGAAGGGGACTTGGACTTGGGAGACCTGCCGAAAAGCATCATGCCCTATGAGCAGGCGAGGAGAATCCTGTTTGAAAATCCCGAAAACATTGCGGTGATTGACTGCGTTTGCCGCACGCTGCGGGGCGAAAAGGGCTGCTGTCCGCGGGACGTGTGCATTCTCATCGGCGACCCCTGGGTCGATTGGGTCACATCAAGGGTTCCCGAAATGCACCCGCGCCGAATTACCCAAGCGGAGGCGCTGGAGATTTTGCGCGCCGCCCATGAGCGCGGGGACGTTCACGCCGGCTTCTTTAAGGACGCCGCCGCCGGACGCATGTACCACATCTGCAACTGCTGCTCCTGCTGCTGCACAGCACTGGTTGCGCAAAACTACATTAACGCCCCAATGTTCGCCGGTAGCGGCTACCTTGCCCAGATAGACACCGAAAAATGCGAAAAATGCGGCGCTTGCGTCACGAGTTGTAACTTCCTCGCCATCTCCCAGACGGACGACGGCGAGGTTCACGTGGATGAGAGTCTGTGCAAGGGCTGCGAGGCCTGCGCCGGCAAGTGTCCCTCCGGAGCCATTACCTTCAAGCTGCTTGACGGCGACACATTGCGTCCGCTGGATTTAAAGGAACTAAAGAAGTAGGCCCCGGCCTGTAAAACTAAAGAAGAGCGAAGGGAATTTACCCTCCGCTCTTCTTTAGTTTTGCACTTGATGATGTGATAGAAACTCCATTTGCCGCAGGAACACATATAAAAACCGAGTCTTGTCAAACGGCGACTGTGTAATGATAACGATTGGATTATATAAAGCATAAATGAAGTGTTTTGGGAGAAAATATCCTCCGAATTCATTATGGAGGGCAGACGATGAGTACAAAACGTGTGGGGAAGCAGACGGTAAGGCTTGACAGTTCGCCAAGTATTGCCTATTTTGCTTCGGTTGTGGGGCCCAAGGAGGGCGAAGGTCCCTTGGCCGGAAGCTTTGATTTTGTCAGCGAGGACTCATATTTCGGTGCGAAAAGCTGGGAGAGCGCAGAGAGCGCCATGCTCAAAAAATGCTTTGATCTGCTACTTACCAAGGCAAATCTAGAGGAGAGCCAGCTTCAGTACATTTTTGCGGGAGATCTCTTAAACCAGTGCGTCGCCTCAGAATTTGCCCTGCGCAACAGCGGCATTCCCTTCTTCGGCCTCTTCGGCGCCTGCTCCACTATGGCGGAGTCTCTGTCTCTGGCAGCAATGACCGTGGACGGCGGCTTTGCCGACACCATCTGCGCCATGACAAGCTCACACTTCTGCTCAGCAGAGCGGCAGTTCCGCCTGCCCCTGCCCTATGGCGGACAGCGCGCCCCCACCGCCCAGTGGACGGCGACGGCTGCGGGATCTGTTTTGGTCACCAGCGGGGGAGATGGGCCGTTTGTAACCCATATCACCACGGGAAAAATTGTTGATGCGGGCATCTTAGACCCCGCAAACATGGGTAGCGCCATGGCGCCTGCCGCGCTTGAAACCATTTGCACCCATCTTGAGGATACGGGGCGTGAGCCGAACTACTACGACATGATTGTAACCGGAGATTTGGGCTTTATCGGGCATGAAATTCTTTTGGATATGGGGCAAAAAAACGACTTTGAGTTCTCTGCGGTACTAAATGACTGCGGAATGATGATCTATGATAGAGAGCGTCAGGATATCCATGGCGGCGGCTCGGGTTGCGGCTGCAGCGCCTCGGTTCTGACGGGGCATCTGCTGCCCAAGCTGCGGTCAGGGGAGCTGCGCCGGCTGCTGTTTTGTGCAACAGGTGCGCTGATGTCACCCACGACCACACTGCAAGGGGAGAGCATTCTGGGTATCTGCCATGCTGTGGCCATTGAAAACATCAAAAACCCGCCTGCAGGCGGAGAAAACTAAGGAAGGGGGCGGAGACTATGGCAATCTTCTGGGAATATGCAAAGGCCTTTTTGGTTGGCGGACTGCTCTGTGCCATCGGCCAGATTTTAATCGATAAAACCAGCATCACCCCGGCAAAGATTCTGACGCTTTTTGTGGTTGCGGGCGTTGTCTTGGGCGCGGTGGGGCTGTATCAGCCACTGGTGAACTGGGCCGGAGCGGGAGCGACCGTTCCCCTGACCGGGTTCGGGAACATCCTTGCCAAAGGCGTGAAGGAGGCAGTTGCGGAAAAAGCGCTGCACGGCGCCTTTACCGGAGGCTTTACAGCGGCGGCGGGTGGTCTGGGTGCGGCTGTTTTCTTCGGGCTCTTGGTTGCTCTAATTTTCAAGTCAAAAGACAGATCAAGTTAAGATGTACAGAAACCAAGACCTCTGCGGCTTCGGCTGTGGGGGCCTTTTTGGCGCCGAAAGAAGGAACAATGTTTGAAAAATCCACATATTCTATAAAGAATCAGAAAATGGCAGGGGAAAGGAGGGAGCATGTGATTTGCGTCAGTCTTT
>CAYXNK010000065.1:8200-11681 GCA_964466395.1 uncultured Oscillospiraceae bacterium
TTGTTAAAAATGAAGAGAGCCGACTTGAGCAATGTCTTGCTTCCGTATACGGGCTTGTGGACGAAATCATCATCGTGGACACAGGCTCAACCGACCGCACAAAAGAGGTTGCCCGAAAATTTACGGAAAAGCTCTATGATTTTGAATGGGTGGACGATTTTTCCGCCGCCAGAAATTTTTCCTTTGACCAGGCGACAATGGACTACATTCTCTGGATGGACGCCGACGAAATTCTGCTACCCCAGGAGGCCATAAAATTCAGGGCGCTGAAAGAACGTCTGCTGCCGGACGTTGACGCTGTGATGATGCGGTATAATCCGGGGGAAGACGAGCAGGGAAGGCTGCTGTTTTCCTGTTCACGGGGGCGCCTGACCAAGAGAGCCTGTGACTTTCGTTGGCGTGAGCCGGTGCACGAATACCTTGAAATTGCAGGAAAGTTTGTGAATTCGGACATCAGCATCAGCCACGTAAAGCAGCATACAGTTTTCAGCCGACGGAACATCAAAATCTATGAGAGCTATCTGGAAAAAGGGAGGCCGCTCTCTCCCCGTGGACTGTATTACTACGCGAGGGAGCTCAAGGAGCAGGGGTGTTTTTTCGAGTCAATCCAATGGTTCGAGCGCTTTCTGGATGAGGAAGAGGGCTGTGTGGAGGACAAAATTCGCGCCTGCTTTGAGCTTTCAAAGTGTTATCAGGCAGAAAACGAAAACCAAAAGTCACTGATGGCAATGCTCCGCAGCTTCTCCTTTGACACACCGCGGGCGGAGAGCTGCTGCCTAATCGGATATTATTATAAGGGGCAGGAGGACTTCTTGAAAGCTGCATTCTGGTTCGACCTGGCCTTAAAGCTGGAGCGGCCGCGGGAGGATAGGGGCGCCCATCAGGGTGACTTTTGGGGTTATATCCCCAGCCTGGAATGCGCTGCCTGCCAGGAGCGGCTGGGTAACCTGGAAAAGGCAAAGCATTATAACCAGCTTGCCGAGCTATTTAAGCCCGGCTCCCTGGCTGTTGTACATAACAGGCGGAATTACGAGAGCCGGGAAGCAGAGCGGGGGAGCTGTTCAGGTTAGACGAAGACCGCTTTCGGTAAGAAGGGGACGCTGCGGGGCGGTGTCCCCTTTAAAATTACATAATATTACAAGTTTTTCTTTTCCCATAAAGAATCGGTGAAAAAGTTCGATAAAATATACGAGTAGATTTAAAAGTTTTTTCACAGCAATGCGGGACTGTGGCAACAATCTTAGTGATGGCAAAAAGAGGGAGCGTGAGAAATGATGGAACAGGTTGAGGGACAGGCCGTTGTAATGGAACAGGACTCATTGAAGGATATGTATCTGACCTATTCAGGCGGCAGCGAAATTTACGGAATTGCCATTAAAAATGTCAGAGAAATCGTTGGAATGCAAAAATACACGGAGGTGGCAGAGCTTCCGGCGTATATTAAGGGTATTATCAATCTCCGCGGCAGAATTATTCCTCTCATAGACGTCAGACTGAGATTTGGAAAGCCTGCAATCCCCTATGACGATAGAACCTGTGTTGTGGTTGTCGATATTGAGGGTGTGGTAGCCGGACTGATTGTTGACCGTGTGGAGGAGGTTCTGACCATCCCCGCAGAATCTATTGACCCGCTACCGGTCAGGCAGGGAAGCGGAAGCCGCTTTGTCTATGGCATCGGAAAGCTGACGGATTCTGTCGTGCTGCTGGTCGACGCCGGAATTATCGTTTCCGATTATGCTGCATTGAATCTCCACGAGTTCGAGTAATACAGGCGTTATTAAACCTTAATAGGAGCGCAGCATGACATGGTTTAAAAACGCGAAGCTTGCAACGTAAAAAAATACGTCTTGAATCGGCTTTAATCGCCAAATCAAGACGTATTTTTAGCGCACTGCTGCCTAAGCTAAAGTCTGGCCTGAAACGACTCTATGCGTTGGGCTCCTGCTCAAAAACGTGGATGGTGTTCCGGCTCTTTTTTGCCTCATAAAGGGCGTGGTCGGCGTGGGTAAATAAGCGGGCGGCGTCCATTCCCTCAGAAAGGGACGCAAGGCCGAAGCTCACTGTCAAATGCAGGGTCGGATAGTTTTCAAATCGGAGGTTTTCTAGCTTTTTTTGAATCTGTTTGCAGGCATTTACCGCAGTCTCCATGTCTGTGTCGATAAAAAACAGGCAAAACTCATCTCCACCGTAACGATAGGGGGTATAGGGCCCGGAAACGATGGTTAGTATCCGGGCAAATTCGATGAGGCAGTCGTCCCCAACATGGTGACCCCAGTTGTCGTTCACCCGCTTGAAGTAATCGATATCGGAGATGGCAAGGATATAGCTATGACCCGAGGGCTGTTGCTGCATTTTGGTCAGTGCAAGGTGCATTGAGCTTCGGTTATAAAGTCCGGTCATCTCATCCAGCCTGAGCCTGCGCTGCAACACCTGGCGCTCCGCCTCAATCTGAATGCTTGCGTGATTCTTTTTTTTCTCAAATCGAATGACAACCATGCAGGCAAAAGTAAAAGCAATAATCACGATGATAGAAATGATGTAGTTGCTCAGGGTGTGCGGATTGTCAAAGGGATTAATTTTTTCGGGATCCCAGACGATGAAAAGGTCTGAAATAAAAATCGTAAAAATACTGAGCAGCGCTGTAACGCCGGTCAAGGGGTAGCTGGCGTACAGGGTTGTCAGCATAATTCCGATTGCGAAAATATAGATGGAGGCGGTGTATTGGCTATGTATGGTGTACAGCGAAAATGAAATCAGCACAAAGCACAGAGAGTTTGCATATTTCTTCAAATCATAGCTGACACGGGGAGCCCTTACAATCAGGCTCAGAATAAGAACGCAGAAAAAATTAAAGCTGCTGGGCACAACAAGGTACTTTAGAAGGTAGCGTTCCGTCGGAATATTCAGCATATTCATGCGAATCAGGATGTGCCCCATAATACCCTCCACGATAAAGGCCAGAAGCAAGAGGCCGACTGTGGTTTTGTAGTGGAGAGCCAGCCAGTTGCGATCGATGCGGTTGTATTCTCTTTGGATTGCGTCGATGGTTTGCTCTCCCAATTTAACAGGGATGTTATCTGTATCTGCTTCTGCGTTTTTCAAGGTGATACCTCCAGATGCACCTCGTTTTGCTGTGGCACGGGGGGTGCAATGCGTAGTTGATTGTAACGTACTTATTACAATATCTTTCGGATGATTTCCTCCGATGTTTATAGCGTATAGGCCTCTAAATCTAAATTTTCCTTAATTTTACCTCAAAATATGGCTCAAACCGTCTGAGTCGCCCTTTTTTCGATAAGTCCGATTGACTTTTTCGCAAGTGTGTGCTAACATTTCAGAGCACCACTTTGCGGGCGTGGCGGAACTGGCAGACGCGCTAGACTTAGGATCTAGTGGGCAACCGTGGGGGTTCAAGTCCCTTCATCCGCACCACCCAAATGTCAAGCCCGAGACAAAAAGAAATTTGTCTTGGGCTTGACAT
>CAYXNK010000066.1:0-11556 GCA_964466395.1 uncultured Oscillospiraceae bacterium
CGGGTTCAGCAGGACAGCCAAGAGACGGAGATACAGGGGCGAGCTGTGCTGTTTTAGATACTGAAACAGGAGAGGTGGAGTTCCTGCATCTGACCGGAGTTTCTAAGATATTAAAAAAGAAAGGCTCTTGGCTATGATTATTCACAGTCTAACAAAAAATTAATTAAGTTGACGACTTCAACTTGGGATATACTCCCCAAGTTGAAGTTTTGTAAATATCTCCGCAGTTTCTTTGTTCATTTCCTCTACGACAAACTCTGCGTTTTCCCCTCCTTTTCCATTGTATACTAATCCCATTCTTATCTTTTCAAGATTCTCGGCCAGCTTTTGAATTGTTAGCTCCTGGTCATCGATCAAATGAAGCAAATAATTGTGTAGCAGTAACCCCATTACACAGAGAAACACATGGGCTCTGATCTTCATATCCTTTCTGACATACACAGGCTTTACCGGTATCAGTAACTTGTCTTTCAGCCACTTTATATCCTCTTCAATCATGTTTCGGGAATCGTACATGTCCACAATTTCTTTTGTTGCAAGATTTTCCTTATCAGTAAACACAACAGTCTTTCCCATCCCTAAAAGAAACTCTTTTTCCTGATCATCATTTAAACTGAAATTAAGTTGTAACTCTCCCTTTTTTTCAACGACATTATAATCAAAGAAACCTCTATATTGCTTTGGAATTGCATCAACAACACGATTCATGAGACCTTTTGCGGTCATTTTTCTGCCTTTTCCTTTACGGTTAAGTTTTGAGCCTATTTCTTCAATCTTCTCCAGGATATCAGATTTTTTAATTTCCCACTCATGCATCTGTTTTCGACTAGTAATTTCAGTGTATTTTATGACTCCAGTAAACCCTTTACCATACCAGTTTCCGTTTACGCGATGAGCTTTGATGATATTCTTTTTTCCATTCTCCCATTCTTCTTCAAAATCGGACAAAGGAACATGGAATAAATCTTTGCACATCGAAGAAGGTAAAGCCCCAACAACGTGCATTTTATCCAAAACGTGTTCTATGTTATCTGTAGAGTTCATTCCTCGATCAAAAACAATTGTTATTTCCTTAAGAGGAATCCCTATCTCTTCTATACGTTTACAAATACTGTCAATCAGATCGGAGAACAAAGTTACATCGGGAACGTTTGCAGGATACGTAATTGTTTGAAAAGGAATGTTTTCGTTTGAAGTTGTCAAACCAACACCTATGAGGTTCTTATCATATCGTTTATCTTTGGAAAAACCTTTTTTTGGAAGATCCTCCCCATGCTCGATGTGAGTGTAAAAGTTAGTTGTATCAAATGTTAGCTTCGTTGGCTTGATTCCTTTTTTGATCAATGTTTGAGAGATGTCAAGTTCGATTTTGCGGATTGTTTCTTCATCCAATTTTTCCATGTAGTTCAGGAAATTTTGACTTGAGAGTTTGTACTTTGGCTTCATGAAAAATTGAAGTGAACTTTCTTTAAAATATTCATCAAGAACATTTCTGCTTAAGGAATGTTCGGATCTACCGATGATGATTAGGAGAAGATATTCTGCTGGTGTGAGACCTTTTATGTTTTTCCGATCAATGTGTTTGTTCAGACTTTTGATTAGCCCCACTTCTTCAGCTGCCTTGAGTAAGGCAGCTGGTTTACCAAAAGAGTAGGAAGCTACCTTTTTTTCAGTGTTTTTTGTTATGAGCTCATAAACATGGTCCGCGGTTCCAACGTATTTTTGAATTGTTTGAACGACTTTTCCATCGATCCATTCATTCTTGATGACATAAAGATATTTATTGCCTTTTATAGTTTTGATCTTAAAATGCATGATATTTATTAGACCCTATATACATATAAATTTTTTGAATTATTCTATTATTAATTTTGCCATAAATAATCCTATCGATATTTTTATTTGTTATATATTATGAGTCAGATGTGGTGGCAAATAATTAAAATTAGTTAGACCCTATGAAAAGTAAGCCGAATGATATCACTTTTAATAAGAAAGTATAAACTCCGGTTAAAGTATAATTCCTGTTCTATTGTTCGATTTTTATAATGAAAATAGCCTTATCCGGGCAAATTTTCTCACAATTCCTATGTGTTTTTTCTCCATTGTCCCATAGATCATAGAAATATACTTGTTTCCTTCGATAAACCCAATAACAAATTCAAAGATTCTATAACGAACACATAGGTAGTTTTCTTAATATCTCTTGATGGTGAAAAAAAGTCGTAGTTTTGAATTTTATAAAATTTGTTTATATAGAATCTATTAAAAACTCAAAAGCGAAATAATTTCAGGATAAAACAAGCATCTGTCTATCATCTATTTCCCTAAGTCTTGAAACGAACACCCACAAGTCTTATTTTTTGACTTCCCATAAACTCTGTGAGTAGCTGCATAGCTGTCCTTTTAATTATGAAGATGTCCGAAGTTTAAACTGGGATAGTCTTTTAGGTCGAATAACATGGGGGATTAACATATTAGGATAAAATGGGTGTTAAACGTTAAATATATCTGCGAGAGAAGCAGGAATCACTCAGTTAAAGTGGAGTTCAAAAGAACTGCTTACATTCAGGCAGTATAAAACATCAACCGTATAAAGCAGGACGACAAAAATTCAACATGTGAAAATAAACATGAAAATATTCGATCTAATCATTCTAAATAATAAAATTTATTTACATATCTCAATAACAAAAGAAATCTGAGGAATTTTATGGATTCAATCGCTTTCACTCATCTCGCTAATCTCGCTACACAAGTAACAAATACCATTAGTCCAGCCCTGTCTATCATTTACGCAGGGGGACAACTTGCAAAGAATAAAAGTGAAGATATGATTTTAGAAGAATGCATTAAAATATTAGGCAATGAAACTGGGAGAATAGCAAAAACTCTTTTTTGTAAAATAAGCCCTAAAATGAGTGAGTCTCTAGAAAAAGCACTTATAAATGTTTCTAAAAACTCCGAAGACCCAAAAGCAAAGGAAGAACTTCAGAAGAAAATTCTAAAATTATTAGCAGAAGATCCAAATTTTGCAAAGGAAATTGAAAATATTATAATCTTCAATGTAGAACATATTGGTGGTATCGGCGTGAGGGGCGATACTATAAATATTTATATTCAATCTCCTCCTCGTGATCGTACTAAAATCGTTAACTTACTGCATCCGGGAGAAAATGTAGCTATATTTCAGAAAGAAACCACCAACACAGAAAAGGCTATTACTTGGCTACATGTCTCTGACACTCTTTTTGGGCATCCTAAATACGGATGGGATTTGAAGGATAAATTCGTAGAGAGTTCAGTCATACTTACTAAATTTTATGAAGATTTGGAGAAAATGAAAAAAGACCACGATTTATGTCCTGATTTTATTTTCTATACAGGTGACATAATATTTGGTGATGAAGGAAATTTTGAGATACACTTTCAAGAAGCAAGTAATTTTACAGAACAGATTCGCAATTTATTTAAAATTCAGAAAGAAAATGTCTTTATTGTTCCAGGAAATCATGATATCAACAGGGTTCAGCACATGAGAGAACTGGCTGAATATTTCGAAAAGTACAATGATGATCCAAGACCTGATCATATTATATCTCAGGACCTTAAAGAGAAAAAAGGAGAACTCCGGGAAAAATGCATTGAACGTTTCAAAGAATACAAAGAGTTTTTGAAAATTTCTGGTTTTACTCATCTTCTTGAAGATCCGGAAATGTTGATTTATTCTCAAATAAAGGAGATAAATGGATTCAAGATTGGAATTGCAGGATTAAACTCTGCTTGGTCATCATTGAAAGGAGATGAAAAAGGCAAGTTATGGCTTGGAAGTTATCAAATAGATGATGCTCTAAAAAAATTAAACGAAGTTGAATTTAAGATTTCTCTTATTCATCATCCTCTTGATTGGCTTAATCAACACGAAGCTAAATGGGCTCAAACTAAAATCGAAGAGTTTGATTTTTTTCTACATGGACATGAAGGTTATCCCCCCATGATAATAAAAAAACCCAAAAAAAAACCCAAACATATTGAAATAATTGCAGGCACATATTATGACTATCCAAACCGAGAAGACTATTACAATTTTGTAAAACATTATCCTTCTAAGGGGTGTACAAATATTTTTTTACGTCGTTTTGACAAAGATCAGGGTTTTTGGGTAGCTAGTCCTATAAACAAAAAACAGAAACGATAAACAATGAATTCAAGCTCATTATGATTGATTTTAATAAAAGGGTACTATGAAGTCAAAGTTCGCTACATTAATGGTGCCCTTATCGAGAACACGACAACTTATGATATAAAACTTCTAAAATATCAGCCGACAAGGACTTCACAGAACCTTCTATAGGTCTTTCAAAGTTTTGCTATTTACAAAAGAAGCCCTTTATGAATGATATAAGTTTGAAAGACTGGTGTTTTGAGCAAAGAGCGATCATCTAAATCCATCAAACTTGTCGATCAGAGCCCTTTGGTTCGAACAACTCGATAGATATCTTAAATTTCAAGTAGATATAAACCAAAGAAACCTTAAAGAGTCTTCAACATTTTGAACGAAGCTAAAAGTATTGATATTCTCAGATTTGCTTTAAATGTAGAAATACCATTTGTGGGAGACATGTTTTTCAAGATCTGGCTAGGCAACTTTTCAGCATATTACTAATTGTTACTTACTTGCTTTTCCATAGGCACAAAAGCTATCGAAAAATATAGGAGGAATAATGTACCAATCCCCGAAGGATTTTCTGTTATATTTATACGAATCTTGTCTTAATGCTATTCGAGGCGAAAAAGTAGTTCCAGCGCATCTACCTGAGCCTCCAAAAGGTCGTACCATCGTTGTTGGTGCCGGTAAAGCAGCAGCTGCCATGGCTCAAGCTGTCGAAGCCCACTATGCGGGGACGATAGACGCCGGAATAGTTGTTACGCGCTATGGGCATGGAATGTCATTGAAAAAGATTAAAGTTGTCGAAGCTGATCATCCTGTGCCTGGAGAAGATGGGCAAAAAGCAGCAGAGGAGATTCTCAACCTGGCGAGCAGACTTGAACCTAACGATCTGCTCTTGTGTCTTTTTTCCGGTGGCGGTTCTGCGTTGCTTACGCTGCCTGCTCCCGGTATTGAACTGAGTGATTTGCAAAAAGTTAACGAGACTCTGTTGAAAGTGGGAGCGACTATTCATGAGATCAACTGTGTTCGGAAACACTTGTCAGCGATCTCGGGTGGGCGTTTGGCACGCGCTGCGAATGGTGCGCGCGTCGTTTCGCTCATTATTTCAGATGTCCCCGGTGATGACCTCTCAGTGATCGCTTCAGGACCTACGGTCGGCGACCCGACAACTTTCGCTGACGCACTTGAAATTTTAGAACGTTATAATATCTTGACGCCGCCCCCCATTTTAGATTTTCTAAAGGAAGCGAGAGAGGAAACTGTCAAGCCCGGAGATCCGATTTTTAAGCGCGTCACCAATATTTTGATTGCAACGCCACAAGATGCTCTTGAGGCCGCAGCTGCCTATGCGAGACTCCAAAGGGTCACTCCACATATTCTCGGTAACGCCATCGAGGGCGAAGCGCACGATGTAGCTTTGGTCATGGCGGGAATAACCAAACAGGTTATCAATTTCAATCAACCTTTTTCCACTCCATGTGTGCTTTTGTCGGGCGGTGAAACGACAGTAACCGTAAAAGGGAAAGGCAAAGGCGGGCGCAATAGCGAGTTCCTTCTTTATTTCCTGATGGCGATGAAAGGCAACCCATATGTGTATGCGATTTCATGTGGCACAGACGGCACAGACGGTACAGAAAATAATGCTGGCGCAATTATGCTCCCGCATATGTATGAGGAAGCCAAGACTTTTGACAGGACGCTAATGAGATATGCGAGTGATAACGACTCATACAGTTTTTTTAAGCGATGTAATGGGTTAGTTGTGACCGGACCTACGCGCACAAATGCCAATGACTTTCGAGCAGTATATATTCGGGGTAAATCTTAATGATTTATCCAAAAAGGTAGAAACGTTTTGCTTTTCTGCGAAGTTTCTGCACCACGACTCTTTTGTTCTGACTCGTTTTTCTACTCTGCTACGCATTGCTTATATGCAACTGGATGCGTGCTTCGCCCTGCCATTCATTCGTGTGTAAATGCCCTGCTTTATGAAGTTGCTCACCTTTGTACAATAGAGCGGGGCCGAGTTCACTCCATCGCACGTAATATTTTACCCACATCGTTGAACCTTTTCGCTTGTCATTTGTGCTTTTTAATAGGATGGATGGAACCTATCCAATGTTGCTTATCATATAGATATTTTTGTGGATAAGTATTCTAGATCAGTCGATATTTCATCGATTCTTAAACCTTCTGAAATGTTTTTATTATTCTTTAACAAATCCGTGAGCAGAATCTGTCTCGTGTCTCTTTCCCTTAGTCTTGAAAATCCTATACCTACTAGTCTAATTTTTTGTTTTCTTATGAACTCAGAAAGCAGTTATATAGCTGTTCTTCTAATCACAAAATACCAGAGGTCTAGGCTGGGAGTGCTTTTCTTTTTTATAAGAAACTCAACCATCAAGATACTAATTTTTCATGCCTCCTGAACTAAGGTTAATACAAATACTCAAGATCCAGTTTAAAATTTTGCAACAAGGTTAATAGAAGTCTTTTTGGTCTATAATATGTAAGTCTTAGCACTGATTTACTTATTCTGATTCTATTAGCTACTAAAAATTAAAACCCAAAAAAGTAGTATTTGGCTTTATTGAAAAGCTCTATAAATATATGTTGATTTATTAGTTTATTAAATCAGCCCTGGAATCATGCTAGGAAGCATCAAGTTCATAATCTCGTCTCAAATTCCGCAGAATTTCAGATGTTCTGGGCCATTTCAATCTAATTAATTTGACTTGGTCATCATATTTTGCAGCAAGTTCTCTTTCTTGTGTGCCTCCGTCAAATATGAACCTTGTAGTAGCTTCTCTTGAATTCTTTTTTTCGACTTCTAATCCCTCTTCAATGTCAGAGTTCTGCAACTCTTCTATTAAGTCTCTGACAGATTCATGAGGCCATATATTGTCTGTTCCTAATGGAGAGTTAGAAAGAACTTTTCCAATTTGATAATCACCAATTTCCATTCTTCCCATTGTCTCTAGATACTCTCTAGCTTTATGAACCCATTCTCGGAGCTTTTCTGCGTCAACAGTACAATCTTCATTTTGCCCAGGAATTGTTGAAATTAGATTAAGCAGTATCAATCCATGTTCTGCTAATAATTGTTTAAGTTTCTCATCAGTATCTTCTTTATCCTTTTTACCTTTAAAGACAAAAGAAACAATTTGTGAGAAAAATTCAGGATTACTTAAGATTTCTTTTTCCAGACATTTAGGTTTGATAGAACTAAATCTTAGAATTGGTAAATAAATCCATTCTATTTGGCGAATATCTTCTTCTGATAGCTGTCTCTGTTTCTGTATATATTCAATTGTCTTATATATACGATGTCGAGTTTGATCATTGTTCGTTATTTCATAATCTAAAAGATTTAAAGCTATTTTTCGGAGAGTATCAACAAGCAATCTGCAATCCAACATTACATTAGAACTAGAGCTATATGAAATACGAGAGGCTACATCAAGTGCAGCTAAAGGCCTTTCATATAGTAATAACTTTTCTAATACCCAATTAATTTTTTCTATGTCCCTATCGGCTAAATTATAACGTTTGATCTTTTTCCAATATTTCTCATCTATGCTTCTATCTAGCTGCGAAAGAGCATTAAATGCATCTTCTCCAAAAGGTAGACCTAATAAGAAATTAACTTTTTTGTCTTCATTCCAATTTTTTGATTGATTAAAGACTTTCTCTACCCATTTCTTATCAATGATTGAACATGAAAAAATAAAAGATTGAGAAGCATCTATTAAGGAATCTTCCCCTTCTAGCCAATCCATTATTTCTGATTCAAAACTACTCCTTAGTTCTGAATTAGCTATTATTTTTCCTATTAAATCTGGGAATTTACAGCTAACAACCAATTGCTTAATTCCATAAGCTCCAGCTGTATTATATATATCTAGTAAAGCATTTTCCCGGTGATGTGATATAACTTTGTCAATTTCCTGAAGTTTTATCTCATGTTTAATTATAGGATTAATTAACTTAGGATTATATTCATCAAAAAGATATTTTCCTTTTAACAGCGGAACATCTGGTAAAATAAAATTGTAAACCTCTTCAAGCTTATCAACAATATCCTTAGGTAATGCCCATTCTCTCTGTTCAAACTCTCTATGCTGAGATATAATAGCTCTAAGTCTATTTGCAGCCTCTAACCTTAATTCATTACTTAGATTATTTACTTTTACTGAAAGGAGTTCTTCAACTACTTCATTAAACTGCTTTTTCGGCAATTGAGTCATATTTTCAATTAAATCAGGCCATCTTGATTCGGGATCTTTGTTTACTAAATTGACAAGTCTACTTGCTATGCCTTCAGTATACTGATAATAGTCTTTCCTCATTACTTCTTTTTTGATATTGTCTGCCCAATCACGATAAATTGGCCTACTAATAGGTGTAGAAGTGCCGTGGCGGATTTCGGACAAAAGTAAGTTTAACAGCTCCCACGAAACTTTAGGATAAAATTTTATTAAATTAGAATCAATAATTTGCAAACGCTCTGTATGAGTAGCACAAGTGTTATTTATCCACCCAAGATAAATCTCTTTTAAAGAATTCAAAGGGCGATTAGCATATCTTCTTCCAATATCAATTTCTGAGAGTCTACATAGAGCACGTGAGACTAATGGTAAATAATCCAATTTCCAAGATATTGTCTCAAGAGCTGAAAGCAAATAATTGACATGAGAATACCCATTAAATCCTCCATCTTCTGCGAATAGAGGACTAATTAATGGATTATGCCCCTTCATGCTGCTTTCAAGTACATTTAAAAAACTCTCAGGAGAAGCTTCTGATAAAAACTTTAGAGTTTCTCCAAAAGAATACCACCCTCGAGCAGATAGATCTTTTTCCAATAGCTCTCTAACCCAATACTTTACTCTATGCTCCAGTTTAATTTCTCCCAGATTGTGGCATTCTTGATCTCCAAATGTAGCCAGCAATGCCAAAGTGTCAGCGAGCCCAGATTTTAACATAGAAGAGTGTTCTGGTATTGCACCTTTGATATTTGCTAACCATCTTTCTTCTGGTACTAGGTCATACGATGGATCTGATTCACCAAGAACATCCAGAATAACATGATCTAGACGCTCTATGCTTTGCCGATTAATTTTAGAACTAGTTAACGACCACAGATTACGTTTAGAAATAACCTGCCAAGTGTTTTCGATAAGACGTATGGGTGCATCTACTACTGAAGCAAGCTCAAACAATTTATTTTCAAATTTTTCATAAGGAACCCCAGCCAGTCTTGATAAAGCCTCTTTATCCTTTTTATTTCTATTGTCCCATTTAGTTGCCATCAGAACAGCAACTACTATGTTTGCATCAAAATTATTCATCCACTCTGGAGTAACATCTTCTTGAGAACCAAGTATTTTGTGCCGCCTAATTGACCCTAAGTCACCATGAGTATCATTATATATTTGCTCTGCTTTATCCTTGCCAATTCCCATTGATTGCAAAGCACTTATTCGAGAATCTCGAGACATCTTATTTAAAAGAATATCACACTGGGCACTATTTTCTGTGCTATTTAAGCCTCCAGGAATGATAACATAGTGGCCTTTTTGTTTGGCGTAACCGATATTTTCGGGAGTAAACCCACGAGGTATTAGTATTAACGCATTCTGAGTATCCAGCAAGATGTCCCATGAGCTTCTATCTCTAACAATTAGTACTCTGGGTGCTAGCTTTTCATCTCGCATTAAGGTCGCAAGTATGAAGGCATAAGCTTCAATTTCAGAATTCGATTTAACTCGAATAATTGTTGGATTATCTTTCAATTCTTTAGATAGCTTTTCTGACTGGCTAGCACGCTCATTTAGTACAAGCTCGCAATTTGCTGGAGTAGAAGTCATATGTATCCAAGACTTCCAAGCTTGCTCAATGTCCCATACATCTTCTGTTCGTTTTCCAATAAGACTTGCAAACCATCGATGAACAGCTGGACACTGATGAAGCCAGTTTTCCAAATCATCTGCATTGATTCCTTTTACTTGTTTCCAAGTATTTTCATCATTTTTTTCTGCACATTTTTTGTCTTTGCCTGTCCAAGCCCTCGAAGTTACAAAAACGAAGGTAGTTTCAGAAATGTTAATTTCGTTTGGGTTCTCAGTTCTTTTTATATAATCTTCTTCAAATTTTTTATTGCTGCTTTTCTCAGTTCCAAATTCCCAAACTGAAAATCCAAGAGGAACAAATTCATTCCATTCACTTACATTAAGAGTGCCATCCCATCCACCAGTATTGACACTATCGCCGGATGGAAAATGGAGATGATACGGTTTGCAACTTGCACGAATCAACTTACTAACCAGTTTTGGCAGTAAGTCTTCAGATTGATGTTTATTTGTCTCAGTCCAATGTTTGATATCATTAGAAGTAACAAACCAGCCAGTTGTCATATTAATCCTCTATTATCTAATTATTCAGTCTTATTCTGTTGGCTATTAAAATAATAATAAATTTTGGACGTTGTTATTTTACTATTTTCGAAATCAAAATTTTACTAGGAATATTTTGACGTGAATTGTCAATTATAGATTTGAGGATGAACTAATTTAAAAATTACATATATTGATGCATCCTATCGTAAGCATATAGGCATACCTGACCAATTATAATGAGTAGATTTTTTATTACTACGAGAGTGCAGAGGGTCACGAATACCTCATCCTTTAGAAGTTGTCCGACAATTACCTTTTGTAATAAAAAATTCCTTCTTTTTTATTTGAAGGTCTTATTTACTTTCTTTTTAGCACTTTTTCATTACTATCAATAATTGTCGGAGCCTCCAAGCAATGGGTATGTTCCGCGCCAGCGCTCTGGTTTTAATAGTTATTAAAAATCGAATATTTTCATTTGTTGATATGCTTCTTTTTCTTCCTGGTTTCCCTAATTTTGAACATAGTTTTTGATAACATCGGAAGTTGTTCCGTCTCCTACAGTTCCAATGTAGCCTCCAGCACTCCAGAATTCGCTACCCCATAACTGTTTTTTGATTTCAGGATATTCTTTAAAGATTTGTCTTGCTGTAATGCTCTTTATAGTTTGCATAACCTTTGAAGGAGAATGTTTTGGCTCAGCTCCAACAAAAAGATGTACATGATCACCATCACTACCAATTGCATCAAATTCAAAACAATATCTTTCACTAATTTCAAAGCATATATTTTTCAAAAAGTTCACAAGCTATATATCTAAAAGAAGCCTTTTACGATATTTTACACAAAAAACCATATGATATCTTATTTTGTAGACACAATGGTTTGCATGTCTTAATTCCATCTACACTACAAAGGTAATTAAGAATATAAAATCAATTATTTTACAACGGTTACCAGTTTGGAAGTTTTCCAGCCCCGCAGCAAGCT
>CAYXNK010000067.1:0-11549 GCA_964466395.1 uncultured Oscillospiraceae bacterium
TTCATTCTTTTTAAGAGCAGAGGCATTCAGAGATCCAGGGAGATGTTTTCAATGCCGTTTACTTCGAATTCGGACATATAGCTGTCCATCCGGGCGGTGAGCTCGCTTAAATCGTTGGGGTTTAACTGCTCATCGGTCATGTCCCGCCGGGCCAGCTCCTCGGCCAGGATGTCGAAGAACACGGCATCCTCATAGTCGGCAATCGCATCGTGGATACCACCATCCTCGTAGTCGCGGGAAGGGAAAATGTGCCCCATGTAGCTCTGAGTCAGTTCCTCCATGCCATTTTGAGCGGCATAGGCAAAAATTTTTTCCTGAACCTCATCATAGGCCGCAAAGCGGTCGTTTCCTCTTGTAGAATTGAGAACCCAGTTTCCGATATAGACCAAATCCAGCAGGTGCCGGAACTCTTTTGCAGACAGTTGGATATCCATATAACGGCCTCCTTTCCGGAAAACGTATGCCTTGAACAGGTGGCGAAAAAGACCGAATCCGGATTATATTTCTGGTCGCTCCGCTCGACAACCGAAGCGGTGCTAGTATATTCTATTCGCCGATGACACAAAAGAACCATAGAGCTTCTGGGTTCCTCATAACGACAGTGTCCGTGCCGCAACCGGGGCGGCGAGGGGTCTTATGATATGCAAACGACAGACTTTTACAAACACTTCCATCTAGTGTCAACACAATCTAAAGATTGCTTCGTGGTTATCTTACCACAGTCCTTTTTAAAATACCAGTCCTTTTATCCACCACTTTTTCCGGCGTTTTCCTTGAAATAAGGGTGGATTTGCGATATGATAAGATGATGGCAGACAACGCTTTGCCGATGGATATCATTTGGGAGCAGAAAAAAATGGATAACAGAGCCATAGGCGTTTTTGACTCAGGGTTGGGCGGATTAACGGCGGCAGAGGAGCTTTCCCGGCTTCTGCCGAAGGAACATATTATTTATCTCGGAGACTCCTACAATATGCCCTACGGAGAAAAGGGAAGAGAGAAGATTATTGCCCTGTCTCTGGCTGACCTGGGCTTTTTATTAGAGCGGAATGTAAAGGCGGTTTTTGTGGCCTGCGGAACTGCCACCTCCAACGCCTTGGATAGACTGCGGCAGGAGAGCTCCGTGCCAGTTCTTGGCGTTGTGGAGCCCGGGGTTCGGGAGGCGGCGGCGGTGACGCGGAACAAGAAGGTCGGCCTGCTTGCCACCCGCGCCAGCGTGGACGCAGGGCGCTATCAGACCCTGATGGCGGAATGCGGGCAGGGGATTGCCCTTACGGTGATGGCCTGTCCCAAGTTTGCCTCCATGGTGGAGCAGGGCATCTTTGATAAAAATGACCCCCGGGTGCGGGAGGCAGTTTTGGAATATCTCCCCCCTCTCAAGAATGCCGGGGTGGACACAGTGATTTTGGGCTGTACCCACTATCCGCTTCTGTCTGACGTAATTCGTGATTATATGGGCAGCGGGGTGGAGCTTGTGAGCGCCGGAGCGGCTGCCGCCCGGGAGCTTGCTGCCTGGCTTTCGCAGGAAAACTGCCGCAGGAGTGCTAAATCCGGGCTGACGGAATACTATACAACAGGGGAAACAGCGTCCTTTGCCCGGACGGCACAGCTCATGCTGCAGCGGGACATTTCGGGTAGTCTGTCAGGGATTGAACCCTTTGACAAAGGGACAAAATTATAATATAATAGCCGTTCTAACAGCTATAATAAGATTAGCCTGGTATGCTATTTATGGCAGATAGCGGGTTTAAATCCACCTTTGGAAAGGGGGAAAACAGAGCATGGAAATGAAAGACGTCATTATTTTTATTCGGGGTACCCAGAACGACCCCAGCGGCGAGGACAATGTGATTGAGCTGGAGACTGAGGGCGTCTACGCCTTCGAAAACGGCGAGGGACTTTTATCTTACATGGAGAGCGAGCTCACAGGGCTTGCGGGCACAAAGACATCCTTTGCCATCAGCCCCATGGGCGTGATTATGACTAGAGAGGGTAGGCTAAACAGCCGGATGTTTTTTGAGAAGGGGAAAAAGCACAACTTCCTGTATGAGACCCCCTATGGCTCTGCCACCATGGGCGTTGACACAACAAACATTTCCGTTTCCTTTGATGAAAGCGGAGGAGATATGGAGATTGACTATATTGTGGACTTTCAGCACTCGGTTGTGGGCCACAATATGTTCAAAATCAAAGTAAGCGAGCAGAGGGAATAAAGACATGTCTAACCTGATTGAAGAAGCAAAAATTGCCATTGACGCGCTGCTAAAGGCCGCCTATGACCGCGCCGTGTCGGCGGGAGCACTGCCGGCAGACAGCTTTCCCCAGGGCAAGGTGGAGATTCCCAAGGACGTCTCCAACGGCGACTACGCAGCAAACCACGCCATGGCGGGCGCCAAGGCGCTGAAGCTGCCGCCCCGGAAGATTGCGGAAATTTTCATCGCCCATCTCGACCTTGTGGGCAGCTATTTTAACAAGGCTGAAATTGCAGGCCCTGGTTTTTTGAATTTTACCCTTTCGGACGCCTGGTACAAAAGCGTCCTCCAGACCATCCGCAGAGAGGGCAAGGCCTTTGGCCGCTCCGACGAGGGCAAGGGAGAAAAGGTCATGGTGGAGTTTGTCTCGGCAAATCCCACAGGCCCCATGACCATCGGCAACGCCCGCGGCGGCGTTTTGGGCGATGCTCTGGCCGCTGTCTTGGATAGGGCGGGCTATGATGTTTGGCGGGAGTTCTATGTGAACGACGCGGGCAATCAGGTGGACTTGTTTGGAAAGTCCATTGAGGCGCGGTATCTTCAGCTGATTTTGGGCGAGGACGCCGTGGAATTTCCCGAAAGCGGCTACCACGGAGACGACATCCGCAGGCTGGCACAGATGATTTTTGAACGGGATGGGGACAAATATAAGGACGCAGATTCAGACACGCGCTGCCGTGTCTTTGTGGAGTTTGGCCTGCCCTACAACATCAGCTTGATGAAGGAGCACTTAGAGCGCTACCGCATTCATTTTGACCAGTGGTTTTTAGAGAGCAGCCTGCATGAAAGCGGCTATGTGGAGGAGACGGTGAAGCTCCTGTCCGATGCTGGCTATACCTATGAGAAGGACGGAGCCGTCTGGCTGAAGAACACCGAGCTGGGCGCTGACAAGGACGAGGTTTTGTGCCGTGCCAACGGTTTTTACACCTATTATGCCGTGGACATTGCCTATCACCGCAACAAGTTCATTGAGCGTGGCTTTGACCGGGTGATTGATGTTTGGGGTGCGGATCACCATGGCCACGCCATCCGGTTTGCCGCTTCGATGACAGCGCCGCCCCTGGGATTGCAGAACAAAAAGCTGGACTTTTTGATTATGCAGATGGTGCGGCTGGTGCGTGGCGATGAGGTGGTAAAGGTCTCCAAGCGGACGGGAAAGGCCTTGACCCTAAACGATCTTTTGGACGAGATTGGCGAGGATGCCTGCCGGTTCTTCTTTAACGCGAAGCCGGACACACATTTGGAGTTTGACTTAGACCTGGCCATTCGTCAGGACAGCGAGAATCCGGTGTATTATGTGCAGTATGCTCACGCGAGAATTTGCAGCCTTCTTTCGGCTATGGCGGAGGAGGGACATACGGTTTCCGAGGATTTGGCGCCTGACCTGTCCTTGCTCACGGCTGAGCAGGAGCGGGAACTGATTAAGGAGTTGGCCTCCTTTACCGAGGAGATTCACCTGGCGGCGCGGGATTATGACCCCTCCCGGATTAACCGCTATGTGACCGAGCTGGCGGCACGGTTCCACAGGTTCTATAACAGCTGCCGGATTAAGGATGCGGAGCCTGCCGTGCGGGACGCGAGGCTGGTGCTCTGTGCTTGCACAGGGCGGGTGATTGCAAATGCCTTGGCGATTGTTGGGGTTACGGCGCCGGAGCGGATGTAAAGGTTCGGTTTTTAAAAATGTAGGTGCGGGCTATGCCCGCACGGATTAAAAAGGCCGTTTCTCTTTTTGGATTGCGTCCAAAAGGAGAAACGGTCTTTTTGAGTTCCAAAGAGAAAAAGACGCTTTGAATAGAACGCTCGCTTGGCTCGCTCCGTCTGCTTACAATGTAACGCAGACTACTCGTTGCAACGATGCAGAAGCTAAGGGAATGAGGGACGAAAGACGGAGGCTGCCCGGGACGGCGAGACCATTGACGAAATCAAAAAGAAATGGGGTAGGAGCTCGCAAGCCTGCTTGCACTAAATTAGAAGAAAATTGTATCAATAATACGACTGCCTTTACCCCCAAAAAACCCTGGAAAAAAACGCCGCCGCCAAAAACCCAACCAAATCCGCTACCAGCGCAGCAGGAATCGCATGTCTGCTATTTTTAATCCCCGCCGCCCCAAAATACACAGCAATCACATAGAAGGTCGTTTCCGTGGACCCAAGCATTACAGCAGCGCACCGCCCAACCAGCGAATCAGCCCCCGCATTCTGCATAATATCACTGCCAACAGCAAGCGCACCGCTGCCGCTCAGAGGCCGCAGGAGCATCAGAGGGACGGTCTCGGCGGGAATGCCCAGCCTCTCTAAAAAAGGGCGCAGAAAGGCACAGAGTGCTTCTATTGCACCACTGGCTCTCAGCATGGCAATGCAGGGGAGGAGCACGACCAAAGCAGGTAAAATTCCCCCAACGGTGCGCAGTCCCGCGGCTGCCCCTGCCGTGAGGCCGGAGAACACATCTGTGCCCTTTGTTAGGGAATAGAGCACCACAAAGCCGATAATTAGCGGAATAGCCAGCTCACCGATGAGCTTCATGGCCTTGAAAACCGCTGGAAGAGCTTGGCCGCCGTAATCCCTGCCGTGACGGAGAATAGGGAGCTAAGCCAAACCGCCGGCAAAATGTCAAAGGGCGCTTCTGCGCCAAAGGAGGCGCGCAGAGCGGCGACTGTGGTGGGCAGCAGCTGGATAGAGGCCGTGTTCATCACAACGAGGAGGCAGAGCTCGTTGGAGGCGCTTCTTTGCCCGGAGAGCCGATTGAGACCCTTTGCCGCGGTGATGCCGGCGGGGGTGGCGGCATTGCCCAGACCTAGGAGGTTCGCCGAGACGTTGGCAGAGAGGGCGTCCAGAATTTCGGAATCCCGGGCGGCGGAGGGAAACAGCCGGAGCAGAAGAGGACGCAGGAGGCGGGAGAGCTTTTGAGAAAGCCCCGAGCGGCTCATCAGCTCCATAACTCCCGACCAGAGGCAGATCATTCCGCAGAGGGAGAGGGAGAGGGTGACGGCCTGTCCGGCTCCCTCAATGGCGGCGGCGGAGAGCTGGGGCAGCCGTCCATTCAAGGCGGCAAAAACAAAGGAGAAAATCAGCATCAGCGCAAGGATATAATTGAGTAGCACGAAGGTTCAACCTCCCTACAAATTATTGTGATAATTAACAAAAGATGTGAAAAACGTATAGAATTTGAAAAAACTATTTGACAATCTATGTATAATATATATAATTCTAATTGAAAACTATTATGAAAACTTTGACAATATAGCAACGTCGGGAGGCAGCGGAATGAAATCGACAGGAATTGTGAGAAAAGTGGATGAGCTTGGGCGGATCGTCTTACCCATTGAACTTCGTCGGACACTGGATATTGCCGAGAAGGACTCTTTGGAGATATATGTGGACGACGGCACGATTATTCTGCGCAAGTATGAGCCGGCCTGCATTTTTTGCGACAATGCCAAGGATGTATTTGTTTTTAAGGGAAAAAATATATGCAAGGATTGCGCACGGTCTTTAGAAAACACATAAGCACAGACTAAATACGAAATTAAAAAGAAAAAGCTGAAGCGTTCCCGCCGGAACGCTTCAGCTTTGCTTTTCAAAAGGCTGTACTTGTCATTATTATTCGGAACCGGGCCTTAAAAAAGTGGAATGTGTGCGCAGACAAAAGCTTCCACCTGTCTGTAATTTTCGTCCGTACAGAATAAGGCAAGCTGCTCCGTCCAGCCACCGCGCAGCAGGATGGTGTGACTTTTGGGTTTGTAGGTAACCCGTGTGACACGACTCCAAGGGAGAAAAACCTGCTGACGCGACTGTGCCAGCATGCCAGCGCCAGCGGCGGCAGGTACTCCGGTGAGCAGGCCGAGCAGGCTTGCCGATACGTTTACGGCGCGGCTTTTTTGTGCCTGCTTTGCTTGGGTTTGGCAGAGTACGCCGTTATCGTCTAGCGCAAAGTCCACCTCGTATTTACCTCGATAAACCACAAGGATAAAAAGCCAGCTCAAAATCAGCAGCGCGGCAATCAGGCCAAGGGCGTACAGCGTATAGACCCTGTTACCCGAGGTAAGCCCGATGATTAGGGCGATAAGGCCGAAGGGGAGGCCAACGGCAAGGCCAAGCTGCCTTAAAATAAGCGAATTTCTGAATATGGGCACACTGATTCCCCAACAGAGGCTGTTATTTCTCATAGCTTATCACAACGCTTTTGGTATCCCCGTACCATGCGATATCCTCCGGCGTCTGCGTCGAAAGGCTGATCTGTTCCTCGTTATTTGCAAAAACAGGGCTTGTGCCGAGTTGGGAAATGATAAGACAGACTGCTAAAAATCCAAATAAAAGCTTTTTCATACGCTGCGTTCCTTTCCCCAATTAAAACAACTGTTGGGTTCTGCGTTGCCAGAGGGCGGTTTTTACTTGAGCAGTGGGCATTTGCAGCGCCAGCAGAACTCATCGCTGATATCGCAGAGCGTGGCGCAGGCGTTGCAGAAAATGATGCTGTCTCCACACTTGTCGTATTTCTCGTAGGAGTTCAGGCCTGCATGATGGCGCACCTGGTCACCGATTTTAAAATAGTGATACCAAGTGTCGTCGTCCTCGGCAGTCAGCCGGTGCTTTTTGCCCCGGTTGTCTCGGATAATAACGGCGTATTCGGTGTAATAATTGATAAAATAATCATCGCTATTGGTGTTCTGGCGGCGGCTTTTTTTCTTGACGGTTTTGTGAATCACAACACCGTCCCAGGTTTTACTTGCCTTCCTGGCAAGGACAGTATAGAGGGCGACAGCGAGAAACATTCCACCGATGCCAAGGCCAATGAACAGCGCCTGCGGATTTTCCATCTCGCGGCTGGTTTCGCCGTAGATGTAGAAGCCGAGGACGGCGGCAACAGCCAAAATCAGGGAAAAGATGGCTGACCAGCGGCTGGTGTTCTTGAGATACCGGGCGAAGGCCGGGTCGTGGATGCGCGGAGAGTAGCCGTGCAGGCGGCTGTCCGGCGCATTGGCTGCTTGAATGCCGCAGCCGGGGCAAAAATGGGTGTTCTCTGACAGGGTGCTTCCGCAGTGCTTGCAATCCATAGGTTCCCTCCCCACTTGATGTTTCTTTCAATTCTATCGCGGGCAGGGGGGGCTTGCGTCACCAAATCGGGTGAAATTGCACAAAAAGCCCCTCACCCTTTCAGGTGAGAGGCTTTGAAAGCCGCTGCTTATCTGGGGGCTCCGGTTTCAGCGTCAGAAGGCCGTATCTCCAGGAGCAGCGCCATCAGCTCAGCTCGGCTTTGCACGCCGATCTTGGCATAAATGTTTTTAACATGGGTTTTCACGGTGTTTTCAGTCACAAACAGCTCTTCGGCAATCAGCCGATAGGTCTTGCCCGTCAGCAGCAGGGCGGTGATTTCCCCTTCCCGTTCGGTGAGCTTTTCCGCCACGGCCAGGTCAAAAATCAGCCGTTTTTGCTCCTGGGCAGGCAGCTCTGTAACCGCCGTCAGATAGGCGTGATCCTTGAGCAGCAGGGTGAGCCGGCTGTGGAGAGGGGGGAGCAACACCAGGGTGATACATACAATGCCCAGCGCCAGAAGGGTGCTGTGGGAATCGGGCAGGCCGGAGGTGGTCAGGGTGCTTCCAATCAGTCCGCCCAGCAGCACGCCCAGCACGTTGGCAGCCAAGCCCGTACCGAGTACGCGCGCTGGATTTTTATGGTACTCCAGCATTTCGCCCAGGATGCTCCACCAGAACAAGTCGTATACACCGCAGGCGCCCAGCATTAGGGTGTTGACAACAAGGTAGCTGGGGACGGAGCGGTCAAAGGCCATAAAGCCGATGAAGGAAAAGCCAATCATGGCAATAGCAACATAGAGGATATAGCTTCTGTTTACGTTTCGGGGCAGGTTGCGCATGATGAACAGGGCAGCGATATAGGGCAGAGACCAGTACCAGCTGGTCAGACCCTTCAGGTGGGAGAAGGCGGGACTCTGCACCTGGTACATCAGGCCGGAATTGATGGTGATGACCACAATGAACAGGCAGAGAAAGGCCAAGGGCTTTGCGATGCTCACCGCCTTTTCCCGGGGTGGGGCAGCGGTGGAGGCTGCATTCCCTGTTTCTCCGGGCAACCGGAGGGCGAAGAGGAAGGCGGCGGCCAGCATCAGCAAGGAGAGTCGCAGGCCGGTGTGTGGAGAACCATGAATGGCTGTCATGTTCAGAAGAATCATCAGAAGATTTGACCAGATTAGCCAGTCGGCAGTGGTTTTAATCCGCTGGTTTTTCGGCGTGGCGCTTTTTAGGTAAAAGCCCCAGGCTGCCACACAGCAGCCCGCCAGAAAGGAGCACGAAACAAGTGCGGGCAGCCAGAGGACGTTCGGCGGCGCAAAAAATGCGCTCGACGCCAGGAGGCAGAACAGGATAGAGCCTAAAATCAGGCGCTTCGCCGCCTGCATTGTTTTCACCAGAAAGCCGCACAGAAAAAGACCGGCACAGGTGGCGCCGATTGCCCCAAAGACTATGGCGTGCGGCTCTGCTTCGTAGGTTTCCGCCAAGGCGTAAAAAATCTGCCCCTCAAAGGGGAAGGCCAGCTGCCAGGAGAAAAACAGAGAGAAAACCACGAGGGATAAACGGCGGGACTTGGGTGTGAGCGGTTTTTGGAAATCCTCCGGCATAAACAGACGCGCCTCCTTTCTCCGGGGTGCTGCCAGTATTATATCTGTTCTGCCAAGGGGAGGCAATAAAAAAGAATCGCAAATTTTTTTCGAAGGATGGAAAAGGGTGGAAAAGCAGGGCGGACAGTCAATATGGACGGTCCGCCCTGCTTTGATTGATTATTCCGGTTGGCTTGGCGCTTGTGCACCGGCAAGCTGAGCATAGGAGAGACAGAGGGCGAACAGGGCGGTTCCCGCTGTGATGAGTTGCTCGCCGATGGGGTAGTCATCTGCCAGCACCACAAGGGCCAAAAGGGCGGTGAGCAGGGAGAAATAGAGGGCTGAGAGGGGAGCGGGTCGGCGATAGACAAAGCCCGCTGCGTAATACAGCGCCAGAATGGCGGCGGAAATGGCCAAAAGCCGCGGGGCAAAATGCCAGAGCACGGGGTCTGCCGAGCTGTGCTTATAGGCTACGATGAGCCAGAAACAGACACAGAACACTAGGGCTGTGGCAGAAAAGGCGGCGTTCTTCGGTACAGTTTTTGAGGCCGTACCTCGGAGAAACAGCCAGGCGGACAGGGCGTAGAGCAGGGACAAAAGACCCAGAAGGAGGTCAAAAATCTTGCGGGAGCTGAGGACGGCGTGCAGCAGCATCATGAGACCGCCCGCGCCAACTAAAAGCCCCACAGCCAGGGAAAGCAGAGGTAGAAGGGGGGGCGCTGTGGCATAGACAGCGGGGTAAGCGCCGGAAAAACCGTAGCCACGGAGCCGTCGCACAAAGAAAAGCAGAAGCAGGGCAGCAAGAGCCAGATAAATTGCCATGGCAATGCTCAGAGGGGAATTCACAATCTGGAGGCCTGTATCCTTTTCAAAGGCACGCAGGTTCTGCAGCCAGCGGAGAAAGGCGCCAAAGATGCCTGTGGCCAGGGTGAAGCCACAGAGTTGAAGGGATTTTTTTCGCATATTATCATTCCAGTCAAAATATAATTATTATGGAACCGAAATACGGCGAATTCATTTTATACTGATTTATTAAGGTCGTCAAGCCCGGGCTGTCAGGAAAGCCCGAAAGCCTGCCCTCTGCCGGCGATTTTTCGCCCTGGGGGGCTATCAATTCAAACGGACTGCAAAGGAGAACTGCGAATATGAAAAAAATCATCTGGGCTTCGATTTTGCTGATTATGGCAGCGATTGTGATGCCGGTGCTCTTTGTGGAGGAGGGCATGGGCAGTGAATACCTGGCGGACGAGCCCTCGCCCACGCCCACGCCCTCGGAGGCGCCTGCCGCGTTGCCTTCACCCAGCCCAATCCCGGAAAAAACGCTGGACAGCCGGCGGAGCTTTACGGTGCTGGATGGAGAGGAGGTTAAAACCTTGACAATGGAGGAATATCTTCCGCTTGTGCTTGCGGCGGAGGTTCCCGCGAGCTTTGCCGAGGAGGCCTTGAAGGCACAGGCGGTTGCCGCCCGCACCTATATCGTCTATTGTGCGGCGCACACAAATCCCAAGCACCCGGAGGCAAATGTCTGCACCAAGTCCGGCTGCTGCATGGCCTATCACGATGCATCTAAGCTCCGGGGTCTCTGGGGCGAGGACTACGAGGCCAAGAGGGCGCTGTTTGAGGCGGCGGCGAAGGATACGGACGGGGAGATTTTGCGCTATGAAGCCTTGCCCATTTTAGCCTCCTTTCATTCCTCATCGGCGGGAAAAACCGAGGACGGCCGGGAGCTTTGGGGCGAGGTGCCATACTTAAAAAGCGTGAACAGCCCAGAGACAGAGTCCGATGTGCCGAACTTTGTGACAACCGTTGAGGTGTCCACGGAAAACTTCCGGGAGACGGTGCTTCTGCTTCGGCCACAGGCGGTGTTTCCGGAGAATCCCGCTGACTGGGTGACGGAGACAGAGCACGACGAGAGCGGCAGGGTGCGGAAGATGAGCATAGCCGGGCAGTCTCTCACGGGGTCTGAGCTGCGCAAGCTCTTTTCCCTGCGGAGCACGTCTTTCAATTTGAGCTTTGAAAATGGCAGCTTCCTGTTTACTGTGACAGGCTACGGTCACGGTCTGGGATTGAGCCAATACGGCGCCAATGTGATGGCAAAAAATGGCTTCCAATACCCTGAAATCCTGGCGCACTATTACCCGGGAGCTGTGCTGGGAGGCTAAGGTTTTTGGATAAAGCGATAGATTTGACTTGAGATTTTCGTGAAAAGCATATATAATTTATGGCAGTAAAGAAACAAAGGAGCACACTGCCATGAATTATATGGAACGGTCACTGGAAAAGCACTACGAGTGGGGCGGCAAGATTGACTATGCCGTAAAGATGGAAATTAAGACCCGGGACGATTTGAGCATTGCCTATACGCCGGGGGTTGCAAGACCCTGCGAGGTGATCCAAGAAAACCCCGAGGAGAGCTTTGCCCTGACCGGACGGGGAAACCTTGTGGCGGTCAGTACAGACGGTACGGCGGTTCTGGGCCTGGGCGATATCGGCCCCGAGGCGGCCATGCCGGTGAAGGAGGGCAAGTGCGCCCTGCTCAAGGCTTTCGGCGGAGTGGATGGGGTTCCCCTCTGCCTGAGAACCAAAGACACAGACGAGATTGTCAACACGATTTCTCTCCTGCTGGGCAGCTTTGGCGGCGTGAATTTGGAGGATATTTCCGCGCCCCGCTGCTTTGAGATTGAGCG
>CAYXNK010000068.1:0-11291 GCA_964466395.1 uncultured Oscillospiraceae bacterium
GGTTTATTGACAGGGGTGTTCATCGTATCAAAATTATCAGCCTTTGCCATATTAGGACTTGTCTATGATACCATAGACAGGTCCTTTTATTATGGCGAGCTCATGAGCGACAGGGAAAAGTCTCCTGAAAAAAATGAGTTTTCTGTCTAGCCATGACAGGGATGTGCTAAGACTGATACATCTGCTCAAGCTCGGTCCATTGTCTATTTTTGATCGTTACGGAGAAGCGTCTGTAATTTGCCAGCGTTTCTTCCCGCAGCATCGTGGAAAAATCGGCGATATATTCCGTCTGCCAGCCATCATCAGTATAGCGGAGGAGCCCGATCTTCGCTTCTTTGGGTACGGTTCCTTTCAGTTCCTCTTGCACCGTTTTGAAAACGGGGGGATCGTAAAAGTAATCCCACAGGCTCACTTTGTCTCCCTCAATGCTCCAGGAGTATATATCGTTGGCGTCCGAATAGATCACGTCTACCATCTTATCTACGTTTACCCATTTCCCCGCGGAATAGTAAGAGTATTTGTCGTGATAGCTGCCGTAAGTGAAGGTCTCTCCGTATTTCTTGACAGGCTTCCCCGCTTTAAGGGACGCAAACTCAGCACTTGTCAAACATGCTTTCTCGATCAGGTCATAGGTAACGATGAGCCTGTCCGATCTGTCTGCGATATGATTTACCTTTATGAATATTTCGCCGTTGGCGGGAAGATAGAAAGCCGCTATGGCTTCGTCGTGCAGCTCGAACTTCGGGTACCGATCAGCCAGGTTCAGAACCAACAAAAAGGCCTGTTCTCTCGTGGCGCTGTTCAGGGGGTCTATCATCTGCCCTCCGATGCCGCCGATTATACCCCGGGAGAAGAGATATTTCACATGATCCATAGCCCAAGAACCGATGTTTTCGTCGTCCATGAACATTAACCCGCTCGGCGGCGTGGTGTCCGCATCAGCGTTCAGGGCTTTGACCATGCGCGTCAGCATGACGCAGATCTCCTGTCGAGTGATGTTCTTCTGCGGCGCGAAGAGCCCGCCGCCTATACCGTTTACAACCCCTAGCGTATAGGCAATGAGGACGTCCCGGTTGAGCGTATCGGTGAAAGGATCGGAACTTGAAGGCACGACAGTTTTTCCGCTTAGCCCTGTATACGCTTTCGCTACCAGCATGGCGAACTCCTGCCTTGTGATCGGAGCCTGGTAATTGGAAAGCAGCGCATCGGGGACAAGCCCCCTATCCCGGGCTTGGGCTACGCGCTCCACCGCCCATGCGCTTGGTTGGGATGGCGCCGCCTGGGCCGGCATAACGGTGGTAAGGAAAAGTAAAATGACTAGAACAACACAGATGGTCCTCTTCAAAATGCACCTCCTAAAATTGATCGTTTTTACAAAAATTACTATATGTCGCCATAGAAGCGGAGATCCTTTTACCGCTTTTTGGCGTCAATTTTCATTCTCTAAACGTAATTCTGAAATATTCTTTGAGTAATACTTCTCTTTGTATTTTTCTGTGAAGTTCTTTACGAAAGAAACAAATTGAGACGCATCTCGCACATCATCTTCGGAGGTGCTGTAGCTTAAGCCAATTTCCCCAAAAGTATCGGGCAAGGAGGACTCGACACAGTATTTCATGATTGAAGGATTGCTGAATACGATTGATCGAGGTAAAATCGCAAAACCCAAACCACTTTTGACCGCGCGGACAATCAGATTGATGTCGTTTGACTCGCAGGCAATCTGCGGATGATAATCGTATTTTTCCATTAAGCTATCAAGATTGATCCGAAGTGCGGACTCTTTTGAGGTAGTGACAAGTGTTTCTCCGTCCATATCCCCGAATCCAAGCGCCTTTTTCCCCAGCATGGGATGACCGGGAGGCAGCAGGACACAGCTGTGCTCGCAAAAAACGACTTCAGTACGGATTCCTTTGCTTGGATCATCAATTAATGGAGGGGAACAAAGACCAAAGTCCGCCTCGCCGGTTTTTAAGGCCTCGAGAACTTCATCCCGAGATGCAGAGGAAATCGCCAGGCTGTAATTGGGATTAAACTTCTGATATGCCATAACAATTTCCGGATAATGGGATTCGGTATTTGTCATGATTGTTATTGTACGAGCATGGCGTTCGATTAATTCGTCCATATCATTTCGCAGATTGTCGAGCTGCGTCAAGATCTTCTTAGCGTGTGAATAGAAGACTTCACCATATTCGTTGAGCTTTATTTTTCGTCCAATGTTGTCGAACAGCGAAACACCAAGCTCGTTTTCTATTTGCCTTATTATTTTTGTCAGAAACGGTTGCGCTACACCTAGTTTATCTGCTGCTTTTGTAACGTGCTCCAGCTCTGCCGTTAAGCAAAAATACTGCAAATCACGAATTTCCATTTTAAGCTCCTTCCGAAAAAGCTTTATATTTGTGACATCTTATTCACAAAAAGAGGCGGAGTGCCGGATAAGTCACAAGATCCCTCTGTGTTTTGGACAATTTGCAGTAAAAACTAGCGCCCTTTTGGTCAAATCAACATAATTATTTATTGATAGGTTTATCATTTCTAACAAGTATAACGAAATTTTCTTACAAATTATATGGATATAATGAACAAAATATTATACACAAGACTATATATGTTGTATGATGTGCACAGAAAGAAGAAAGCCAACCAAACAACAATATTTTTGGAGGTAGTGTTATGAAGAACCTGAAAGATAGCAAAAGCTTAGGATCCATGAAAGCCGCAGCAGCAGAAATAAAGTCCGGCGACACCGTCTGGGTAGGCAACACAAACAGCATTTCAGAAGAGTTTTTAAGTGCATTGGCAGATCGCCAGGATGAACTTGAAAATGTCACCATCCTCGCAGCCAACGGAAAAAGGCCCTGCAAGATTTTGGATGAGATTAAAAACAGCGGCTCTTTCCGCGTCCTGTCTTTCTTCACCGAGGCCCTCATTCAAACCTATGAAAGGGGAGACAAAGTAGAATTTCTTATGTCTCCGGCAGCAAAGGCCATCACAGCGGTCTGCAAAGAGTTCTCGGTAAATACGATAGCTGTTGCAGTTTGCCCTCCTAATCAGGAAGGAAAATCCGGCGTAGGAACTGCCGGCGCCTTTATCACACCCTCGATCAACAACTTCCCGGGGATTACAAAACGCATCGCTATAATCGACCCGAACCTTCCCGACAACACCAAAAATGAAAGCCGAGAAATGCTCGACCTTTCCACCTTCGATTTTATCTGTGATAGCACTCAAAATCCGACGAAAGTCGCTGACAACCGCATTGCATAAACCATGGGGAGTGGCTCAGTCGCCATGAGCGATTTTATAACAAAGAACTAGGGGGTCAAAAACATACGTTTTTGACCCCCTAGTTCTTTGTTTGTCTGAAAAGGACTTTGCACAAGTTCCGTTCCTCATCTTTAGGGAGATTTTTAAGAATTCGGGTGGATACGCCTTCTCCTTTGGATTTATGAATAAGCCCGGGCTTGAGCGGTACGGCCGAGATGATGAAAAGCGGTTTTACGCCGCTTGGAATCCGGGCAAATAATAAAACGGAGGTATTAAAATGGCAACGAAAATCATGGAAGGTCTGAAAGTTGTAGACATGTCCATTATGATCGCAGGACCGACCACCTCGCGCACACTCGGCGATTGGGGGCTGATGTCGTCAAAATCGAGAACTACAACGGCGACACCCTGCGTCCGCGCGGCATGAATTTGCTGTCGCCAACAGACGACGACGAAAATCCCACGTTTCACATTGCAAACGCGATCAAGCGCATGATTCCCGTAAACATCAAAACCCACGCCGGCCAGGAAATCGTACATAAGCTGATTTCTGAGGCCGATGTTTTTATTACCAGCCTCCGTCAGGAACCACTGAAAAAGTTGGGGCTCGACTATGATACCCTCAGCCCCAAACACCCGGGACTCATTTATGCACATGTTTTGGGCAAGGTAAGCAACAGCCCTTTCGATTGCTCAATCGCGGCATTCGTCGTCAAAATCATCTTCATCATAAATATCCTCGGCTTCTGAGCGAGAATGCGCTTCATTTTTTATTGATGGGTCTTCCATTAAATAGCTGCGATGTTTTTTATGTTGCCCATCTTTTCTGTGTTTGCTTATCGGCTTCTTTTCCTTGCTAGGAGCCCGTTTCTTCTTTTTGAATAGCATATCATTTACCCGCTAAGAGCGCCGTATACGAAGGCGTAAGCTCGATATACCCGCGGTAATTATGCGCAATATCTGCCCAGTCAAGAACAGCCACAAGAACAAATACCGGATCAAACACAGAGTTACCGTCATTTTTTCCGGCATAGTTTTTTGCAATGGCTCCAACAACGGTGGTGTCCTCACAGCCAGCCTCCCCGAGTTTGTTGTTGCGTCCATTTCCCTTTTTCGCCCGCCCACCCTGGCGTTTGAGCAAATCGACAATGACATCAAAAACGGGATATTGATAAGGAGGCGAAAGTGGTAGCTGATTGCACAAAAATGATTTCCCGTCATTAGCTGCTCTAATCTCGTACGTTTTTCCACTAATAGATCCCACGATTACCCTACCGCCGGAGTCTTTCAGTTTGCCTTTGATTATTTCCGAGGCCATTATGCTGGTAGGGTCCGCTCGAAGTTCTGTCATATTAATTACCTCCGGTTCTGGTTGTTCTTGCTTTGACGCCAAACCAAGCTCGACGAGGATTTGTTCAAGCTTTTTTTTCGCAAATGGGTAGGAGAGGTTCATCTCGTTCTGAACACCCCTTAGATTGCCCTCATGACGCAAAAATGTGATGAGAAAATCCATCTGGTCGCTTGATAAGTAGTCGAATGGGGATAGTTCAAAATCATTTTTCATCTCCAAGTTGCATTCGCTACAATGGAGCACTTGCGCTTTGAGCCTTTTGTTGCATGCAGGACAATATCCAAGAATTCTTGCCATATTTTCGCCTCACTTTCCATGAACAAGATAACATAAGCATACACTATTGTCGATCTAGTAATGAACAAAGTTAAGCACTACATAAGCATTTACTCTATTGCCGCGTTTGTGAATGGCGACCGCGCATTCGCTCTCGGGCATGAAGAAGGGCGCCTGCCGTTTCCGGCAGGTGCCCTCTCGCGTATTCTGTTCTTGCAACGCTATGCTACCACATAGAGCCATATGAAAAATAGGGGATTTTACTGCCAACCCTGTGGAATACGGACATTTTCCATAGCGTTTGGGACGGGGGGCAGATTAGCAAGGGGATTAAGGCAACACCGCACAAAAAGCGGCTAGCGCCTAAAGTGCGGGATTGCCTTAAACTTATTCGTACACAATTTTAAACCCTGTGTTTTCAATGCAGTCCTTTAATTCAATTTCGGTTGCAGGATCATTATATTGAATTTCTACTGTTCCAGACGCCAAATTAACCCCAACCTCATTAACCCCGTCAATCTTGTTGAGTGCATTTTTGATCTGTGTTTTGCATTCCTTGTTTTGAATGCCGGATACGCTGCAAAGCATGGTGTTCACGTTTTGTCCTCCATCGAATTTATCCTAAGGGCTTATCAGGGTTTATTGTTTCTCAAAACAAAACTATTATTCCAATTTTCTGCTCCCGGCTGAATTCCAGGCATAAAGTTTGTGAGTGTCGGCAAAAACCCCCTTTCTGTGGAACTTCCCGCTCTTTGCTTGCGTCTAATTACTATGCGATAGGTAGGGGATAGTAACGGAGCTATAATCGATGCCACGTTCGGAAACGAGGGTATCCTCAGCAGAGCTATCAAAATTGCCGTTGTCAGCCTTCTTTTATTCCTATTTGTGCTGACCCATGGCGGCGGAATGGAGATTGATATGAAAGCACAAAAAAAGGGGTTGGCCATCGCGTTGACGCTAAGCTTAGCCCTTGTCGTGGCAGCGGTTGTCACCCCAATCACTGCAGCGGCAGAAACGTCCCGCATGGAAGCGCCCGGTGATCTGATGTCCGATACAGCCACCCCCCCGACAGTTGTTTCCGACCAACTGAAGGGTGATGCCATTGTTAAGGCGCCTTTGGAGGACGGTCAGCTGCTTGTCACTTTGGATCAGATGGACCTTGCCTTGAACATTTCGGAAGAAACCCTGGCAATCGATTCCAAGACAGGTCTTCCGGCGTCTTTGAATGAATTAAAAGCCGGAGATGCCATCTTTGTCTATTACAGCGCGGCGATGACCAAAAGCTTACCACCCCAGTCCCATGCAATTGCAATCGTCACGCAGGTGGAAAAGGAACAAAGCCATGCGGAGCTTTTCACGGTTAAGGAAATCATCTCCAGAGATGACGTGAAAGTCCGCGCCCTTAACAAAGAAGGCGGTCTCATTGTGACCTTCTTAAAAGAAAATCCGCTCACCTCATATCAAACAAAGCAAATTGTGGGCCTTACTGATATTCACGTGGGCACACAGCTCTTTATTTGGTATGAAGTTGTGGCCACAAGCTATCCAGGGCAAACAGCTGCAATGAAAGCTGTACTCGTAGGCCAGGAAGAAGGCCTGGGCGTAAGGGCGGTCTATACCCCTATGGCAGGTGTGGATCATGCGATTGTTACGATTCAGAACAAAGCCATTCAACTCAGCGGGAAACGCCTGATGGATCAGAACGGGATCCTGATGCTCCCGTTGCGTTCCGTCGCAGAAGGGCTTGGATTTAAGGTAAGCTGGAATGGAACAGACCAAAGCATCCTTCTCGACGATGGCGCAGTGAAGACCACAATCTACATCGGCGACGACAGCTATTTTAAGGCCAGCAGCCAAGCCATTGGTCTAACACAAAACTTTTCCCTTGGCGCAGCACCAATCATCATCGACGGCAGCACTTATGTGCCTGCTGCGCTTTTCAACCTGCTCTACAGCGATAACGACATGGTTACGGTCGAGTCCAAATAATTCTCATCCCACAACCGAACAGATTCCAAAATACGCAAGTGTCAAGGCCTAATCGCTTTGACACTTGCGTATCTATTTTCTCATCGCTTTGGCGGCGCTTTGAGCGGCGGGGCGTTCATCCCAATCGTCAGTCAGAAACAGCCTGTTTCAATCATAAAACCGCTTATCATTACATCGCGTAAAAAGACCAGAAGTGACAGTTACCCTAATAATTCAAGGGATATCGCGTACTGTCCTTAAAATGTGACAGATTATATTGACTTGACAACAAGCCCGGTGATATTATACACATACAAAGATTATACGGACTTATGGTAACTGTGTTTCAGGAGATTTCCTTAAACTTACAATCCGAATACATATCAATAAATGAGGGCTTTCAGTGGAATTTCCGAAAAAAAAATACCGGCTGGGTGACATCCTGGTGCAGCAAGGCGTTATCACGACGCAGCAGCTCGAAGTCGTGCTTGCCGAACAGAAAAAGGACCGCGCCCGCCTCGGCGATATTCTGGTCGAAAAGGGCATGACAACCGACAAGGACATCGCCCTGGCGCTGCATCTTCAGCTCGGGCTGGAAATGGCGGACCTAAGAGGCATGAAAATCCCGCAGGAGACCCTCAGCCTGGTTCCCGGCTCCATCCTGCGACGTCACAGTGTGCTGCCCATCGGGTTTGACGAACACAACTCCAATGTTCTGCTTCTGGCTATGGCAGACCCTCTGGACATGGCTGCCCAGGACGATATCTCCATTATAACAAACTGCATCATCGAGCCTTTGGTTTCCACCCAAAGCGCCATAAACTCCATCCTGGACAAATACTTCGGAACCGACGAGGCCATGTCCGCAGCCGAACAGTACGCCAAGGAGCGTGAGCAACAGCTGCAGGAGGACGAGGCCGCCGCCCTTGCCGATGAAATGGAGCTCTCCAACGCCCCCATTGTCCAGCTTGTGCGCTCCATTATCGAACAGGCGGTCCGGCAGCGGGCCTCAGACATTCACATGGAGGCTCTGGAAAAGCAGGTGCGCGTGCGATACCGCATAGACGGCGTGCTCTCGGAAAAAATGCTCTATGACATTTCCCTGCTCCCGGCGATCACCACCCGGCTAAAAATCCTCTCCGGCATGGACATTTCCGAAAAGCGCAAGCCCCAAGACGGCCGCATGACCATGATAGTAGACCGCACGGAATACGACATTCGAGTGTCCGCTCTCCCCTCCTTCTACGGCGAGAAAATCGTTATGCGTATTGCCGCTGCCAGCTCCCTGACGCGGCAGAAGTCCGAGCTGGGTCTGCGCGAGGGGGAGATGGCCCGGTTTGACCATATCCTCTCAAACCCCAACGGCATCATCCTTGTCACAGGCCCAACAGGCTCGGGCAAATCCACAACGCTTTACACGGCTCTTTCCGAGCTGAACACAGAGGCGGTGAACATTGTCACGGTTGAGGACCCTGTGGAGGCCAACATCCCCGGCATAAACCAAATTCAGGTTAACCCCAAGGCCGACCTGACCTTTGCCAGCGCCCTGCGCTCCATCCTCCGGCAGGATCCAGACATTATCATGATAGGCGAGATACGCGACTACGAGACGGCCTCCATCGCGGTGCAGGCCTCCATCACAGGCCACCTTGTGGTCAGCACCCTGCACACAAACAGCGCCGCCGCAACAGTCACCCGCCTGCTGGACATGGGCGTGGAATCCTATCTTCTGGCGGATTCCCTGGTGGGCGTTATTGCCCAGCGCCTTGTGAGAAGGCTCTGCACAGCCTGCAGGAAGCCCCACCCGGCAACCAGCCAGGAAAAAGAAATCCTGGGCGTGCCGCAGGACACGGAACACACCATCTTTGACGCCGGCGGCTGCCACCTGTGCAACGAATCCGGATACTACGGGCGCATCGGCGTCTATGAAATCATGGAAATCACCCCCAAGCTCAAGCGCATCATATCCGCCCGCGGCTCCACGGAGTTAATTAAAGAAAGCGCACTCTCCGAAGAGATGCATACGCTTCGCATGAGCGCCGCACAATATGTACTGGATGGAATTACCACCATTTCCGAAATGCTCAAGATCTCATTTGAGGAGTAAAGGAACATGTATACTTTCGAACAGCTGTTAAAGGCCGCGATTGAGCGGGAGGCCTCGGACCTGCACCTGTCCGGCGGCTTTCCCCCCGCCTGCCGCACTTATGGGGCAATTACCACCATGTCGGACGAAAAGCTCTTGCCGGCGGAGATCGCCGCCATAGCCGACGCCATCATGGACGACCGTCAGAAGCAGCAGCTGGAGGAAAAGGGTGAAACGGACTTTGCCTATTCCATCTCAAATCTCGGCCGTTTCCGTGTTAACGTCTTTCGGCAGCGGAGCAGCACAGCAATTGCAGCCCGCATCCTGAACATGGAAATCCCCACGCCGGAATTTCTGGGAATCCCCCCAAGCGTTGTTGAAATGGTGCACAAAAAGCGGGGCCTCGTCCTTGTCACAGGGGCAACCGGCAGCGGAAAATCCACCACCCTGGCCTCCCTCATCAACATTATTAACCACACATACCACAACCACATCATCACACTGGAGGACCCCATCGAATACCTCCACCGACACGATAAATCCATCGTCAACCAGCGGGAAATGGGCAGCGACTCCCAAAATTATGCCACCGCCCTGCGCGCCGCCCTGCGCGAGGACCCCGACGTTATCCTCGTTGGAGAAATGCGTGACCTGGAGACAATCTCCACAGCGGTCACAGCGGCGGAAACCGGCCACCTTGTCTTCTCCACCCTGCACACCATCGGGGCGGCAAACACCATAGACCGCATCATCGATGTGTTCCCCCCCTACCAGCAGCAGCAAATCCGCACCCAGCTTGCCGACGTGCTCGAATGCGTCGTCTCCCAGCAGCTTCTGCCAAAGGCCGGCGGAAACGGCCGGGCGGCCGCAATGGAGGTCATGCTTTCCAACAGCGCCATCAGAAACCACATTCGTGAGGCAAAGACCTTTCAGATTCCCACGGTGCTGCAGACCGGCAGAAAGCAGGGCATGCAAACCATGGACGACGCGATTTACGACCTGTGTGTCCGCAGAATAATCACCAGCGACACAGCCATGCTCTTTGCCCAGGACAGAACCTCTTTGGGCAAAAAGCTTCTTCCGTGACGTCCGGGTCATACCAATTCGGTGTTAGGAGAGTGACGTTTTGACCACCTACAGCTATCTCGCAATAGACAACAAGGGCCGTGAAATCAAGGGCACCTTGGAGGCGGATACCCAGCTTGCCGCCGCACAGGACCTAAAGCGCAGAGGCCTAACCATCGCCTCTCTGGGCGAGGCGGGCGCACTGGGCAAGGACATTAACCTGACCTTCCTTGAAAAAAAGCCCAAGCCCCGTGACATGGCGGTGTTCTGCCGCCAGTTTGTCAGCATCATCAACGCCGGCGTCTCCGTTACCTCCGCCCTTGAGATGCTGGCCGAGCAAACCGAAAACAAAAAGCTGCGCGCCGCGATTTCCAGCTGCAAAATGAACATTGAAAAGGGCGAATCCCTTGCCGAAGCAATGGGCAAGCACAGGAACGTTTTTTCCGATATCTTTATCACAATGGCTGAGGCGGGCGAGCTTTCCGGCAGCCTGGACGTTTCCTTCACCCGGATGGCAGAGCAGTTTGAAAAGGACGCCAAGCTAAAGGCCACCATCAAAAAGGCCTCCATCTACCCCATCGTGGTGCTTTTTGTGGCCATTGGCGTTGTAATCGGCATGCTCATGTTCGTTGTGCCAACCTTCGAGTCCATGTTTGTAGATTTGGGCACGGAGCTGCCCGGAATCACAAAGGCGGTCATTGCCGCCTCCGCCTTCATGCAAAAATTCTGGTACCTCATCATAGCGGCGGTCATAGGCCTTGTGTTCCTGTTTAACCTCTATAAACGTAGCGACAGCGGCAGGCACCTGTTCGGCACAATCGCCATGAAGGCCCCCCTCTTCGGCAAGCTGACGGTCAAGAGCGCCTGCGCAAGGCTGGCCCGCTCTCTTTCCACCCTGCTCTCCGCCGGCATCCCGATGATAGACGCGCTTGAAATTTGCGCAAGCCTAATGACAAACGTCCACTTCCAGGAAGCCCTGCAGACCGCCAAGGACGATGTGGCCATGGGAAATCCCCTGTCGGAAACCCTGCGCCGCAGCGGCCTGTTTCCGCCCCTGGTCTACCACATGGCGGGCATCGGCGAGGAAACGGGCGACATTGAGGGCATGCTCACAAACATGGCGGTCTATTATGAGGACGAGGTGGAGCAAACAACAGCCCAGGTCATGGCCGCCATGGAGCCTTTGATCATCATCGTTTTGGCAGGCCTTGTGGGAACCATTATCCTCTCTGTCATCATGCCCATGGCCACGATGTATGGCGCCTTGGACAATCT
>CAYXNK010000069.1:0-6906 GCA_964466395.1 uncultured Oscillospiraceae bacterium
ATCAAAAAGAAATGGGGTGGAAGGGTTGCAGGCTTGCTTGCACTTAATAAAAAAGAAGCAGAAATTATAAAGTTCCACAAGCCCTTAATTCAAAAAGCATCAAATATGCCCAACATTTCTCCCAAAACCACACTTATGCCGTCAAATCCACCTCCCCCGCCTGAATATAACCAATCAGCACCTCAGGCGCAATCAAAATCTGCTGCCCCCTCACCCCCGCACTAACAGCAATCTCCTCAAAGAGCGCCGCCGTCTCATCAATAAAGGTGGGATACTGCTTTTTCATGCCAATCGGCGAGCACCCGCCCCGCAGATAGCCCGTCAGAGGTAAAATCTCCTTGACTCCAATCATCTCCACCTTCTTGTTTCCCGAGGCCTCCGCCGCTTTTTTTAGGTCAAGCTCACAGCAGACAGGGATGCAAAACACCCCCAGCCCCGTCTTGTCCCCCCGGGCGACCAAGGTCTTAAATACCTGCTCTGGCGGCATTCCAATTTCCCGGGCGGCATGCAGCCCCGAGAGGTCAGCTTCATCATAGGCGTATTCACTGCTTCGATAGGAAATTCTCGCGGCATCCAAGAGCCGCATGGCGTTTGTTTTGGTCATGCTCCCGCTCCATTCTTGTAGCATTTTGTTCCTATTATAGCCCCTGTCCAAGAGATTGCAAGGACGCACCGCCCGACTAAATCAGAAAGTTTTAGATTTTTTTGGTCAAAGCACCGAAGTTTTCGTTAAACTCTTGACAAGTGCAATAGATAATGGTATATCGATACTAGGTTATCGATATACCATTATCTATTATGGCAGACAGTCCCATTTTAATGTAGGAGGAAAGATTTGTGGCAAAGTCGATTTCGATTCAGGCGCTCCATCGCCTTCCTCTTTATCTGCAATACTTAAAAACCCTGCCACTGGACACGGAGCCAAAGGTTTCGGCAAAGTCTCTTGGGACGGCGCTGGGCTTCGGCGAGGTTCAGGTGCGGAAGGACTTGGCGGCAATTTCCGACGGCGGCAAGCCCAAGGTGGGTTACTGCGCCCTTGGCCTTATTGAGGACATCACGCATTTTTTGGGCTATGACAACACAAACGACGCAGTGCTTGTTGGCGCGGGAAGGCTGGGCCGCGCAATTTTGTCCTATGACGGCTTTCAAACAAACGGCCTGGATATTCTGGCTGCCTTTGACGTAAACTCTGCCCTCTGGGGCAAGGAGATTTGCGGCAAGACAATTTTGCCCCTGGATAAACTCGGCAGCCTCTGCAACCGGATGAAGATTGAAATCGGCATCATCACCGTCCCCGCGTCCGTTGCCCAGGAGGCCTGTGATCTTTTGGTCGAAAGCGGCATCCGCGCAATTTGGAATTTCGCGCCCACCCATCTGGTTGTCCCGGAGGGCGTTATCTTAAAAAGCGAGAACCTCGCCGCCTCCCTCGCCGTCCTATCCAAGAGCTTGGCGGAGCAGGAGAGCCAGTCAAAGCACCATGACCCCGGCATTTCACTACATCAGGAAAGAGGAGAAACCAAATGAAATTAACCGTTTGCATCGGCAGCTCATGCCATCTCAAGGGCTCCAGACAGGTCGTGGAGACCATGCAGGCCCTCATCGCCGAACACAAGCTGGAGGACAAGGTTGAGCTGGTGGGCACCTTCTGCCTAGGCAGCTGTCAAGAGGGCGTGAGCGTCAAGGTCGGCGAGGAGGTCTTTTCCACGACGCCAGAGGACGCCAAGCGCTTTTTTGAGCAGAAACTATTGTCCCAGCTGTAAATTTCCGGGGAGCTATCCCTGAAATGGAGGTCGCCATATGTCAAAATACATACAGCTGAAGGAAGCAAATTGTAAAAGCTGCTATAAATGCATCCGCCACTGCCCCACAAAGTCGATTAGCTTTTCGGACGATCGCGCACAGATTATCTCCGATGAGTGCATCCTTTGCGGACAGTGTTTTTTGGTCTGCCCCCAGAACGCAAAGGTCATCCGAAGCGACACGGAAAAGGTGCGGACGCTGATGGCCTCGGGCGCGCAGGTTTATGCGAGCCTTGCCCCCTCCTTTGTCTCCTCCTTCCCCGGAATCGGCATTTCCGGCATGGATACCGCCCTGAAAAAGCTTGGCTTTGCAGCGGCAGAGGAGACTGCCGTGGGCGCTGCCATGGTCGCCAGGGAATATGACGAAATGGTGAACCGCGGCGAACAGGAGGTCATCATCTCCACCTGCTGCTCCAGCGTTGTGATGCTGGTGCAAGAGCATTTCCCCGAGCTGCTGCCCGCGCTTGCGCCGGTGGTTTCACCTATGGTCGCCCACTGCGCCGAAATCAAGCGAAAAAATCCGACGGCCAAAACGGTTTTCATCGGCCCCTGCATCTCCAAAAAACAAGAGGGTGACGATTTTCCAGAGGCTGTGGACGCGGTTTTGACCTTTGACGAGCTCTCGAACTGGTTTGCGGAGGCAGACCTTGTGCCCCAACCCGAGGAGGACCGGGGCGAGTCCGGCCGCAGCCGCCTCTTCCCCACAATCGCCGGAATTCTTAAGTCTATGGACCGCAAGTCAGAAGAATACAGCTATATTGCAATCGATGGCCAGGAGAACTGCATCAGCGTTCTGCGGGATATCTCTGTGGGGAAAATCAGAAAGTGCTTTGTAGAAATGTCCTCCTGTGTCGGAAGCTGCATCAACGGCCCCGCCGCCTGCAAAACACGTACATCTCCCCTCTATAACTACATCCTTGTTGAAAAATACGCAGGCAAGGGCGATTTCTCCGTCAGGGAAACAGCGCCCCCTGTGGAAAGCCGCAGCTTTTCCAGTCTTGTAAAGCCCCAAGTTTATCCCAACGCCGTGCAGCTCGACGAAATTCTCCACAAGATGAGCAAAAAGAGCATGGTGGACGAATTAAACTGCGGCAGCTGCGGCTATAACTCCTGCCGGGAAAAGGCCATTGCCGTCTTTCAGGGCAAGGCCGAAATCACGATGTGCACCCCCTATCTGCGGGATAAGGCCGAGACTTTTTCGGACAACATTCTCTCCAACAGCCCCAACGGCATCCTGGTTCTGGACGACCAGCTGAGCGTACAGCAGATTAACCCTGCTGCCTTAAAGATGCTCAACGTCCGCAACGCCTCAGATGTTGTCGGCGCTCACGTGGCCTGCATTTTAGACCCCGCCGCCTTTGCGGAGGTGCTCAAAACCGGCCACGCCCTGCGAAACCGGCGCATTTTCTCCGCCGACTACAAGCGTTATTTTGACCAGACCATCGTTCTGGATAAGGTCTACCAAATGCTGCTCTGCATCCTCCGTGATGTGACAGACGAGGAAAACGAGCGGCAGAAGAAGGAGGAAATGAGCAACAAGACCATTGCAATTACCGATAAGGTGATTGAAAAGCAGATGCGCGTTGTTCAGGAAATCGCCTCCCTGCTGGGCGAAACAACGGCCGAAACCAAGATTGCTTTGACCAAGCTAAAGGAGTCTCTGAAGGATGAATAACCTCTGTGCAGACATCGGATATAACAGCCTTTACAAGTTTGGCGAGGAGCTTTGCGGTGACCACGTGGACTTGGTGGAAAACGGCGACGACTCGGTTGTCGTGGTTTTGGCAGACGGTCTGGGCAGCGGGGTAAAAGCCAGCATCCTCTCGACCCTAACCTCAAAAATCATTTCCACGATGCTGGCCGCAAACCTCAGCATTGAGGACTGCGTTTCCACCATCGCCCAGACCCTGCCGGTTTGCGCCACGCGGAAGGTCGCCTATTCCACCTTTACGATTCTTCACATTGTGGAGGGCAGAGAGGTGGAGATTATCCAATATGAAAACCCCAATGTTATCATGCTGCGCGACGGAGTGAGCGTAGATTATCCCATTGAGATACTTAACATTGCAGGCAAAAAAATTGCAAAATCAAAGGTGCGGATTGCGGAGGGCGATGTGTTCATCGCCATGAGTGACGGCGCACCCCACGCAGGGCTTGGCTTCACGATGAATTTCGGCTGGAAGCGGGAGAACATTGTGGAGTTTATCCGCCCCTTTTCCACCGTTGGCTTCACGGCAAAGACCCTGACCACAATGATTTTGGACGAGTGCTACGGCCTTTACGGCGGTGAACCGGGAGACGACACAACGGTCTGCACCGTCCGCATCCGCAAGCGGGAGCCTGTGAACCTAATCATCGGCCCCCCCTCCGACCCCAAGGATTGCAACAGAATGATGTCCCTGTTTTTTTCCAAGGAGGGCAAACACATTGTCTCAGGCGGCACAACCTCGAACATTGCGGCGGACTTTCTGGGCAAGCCGCTCAACGCCAGCCTCTCCTATATAGACAAGGAAATTCCGCCCACGGCGGAGATTGAGGGGGTTGACCTTGTGACCGAGGGGGTTATCACGGTCAGCCGCGTTTTGACCTATGCCCAGGATCACCTGAAGGACAACGAGTCCTACAAGGTCTGGAGCAAGCGGCGGGACGGCGCCTCCCTGATGGCGCGCATGCTCCTAGAAGACGCAACAGACATCAACTTTTTTGTGGGCATGGCCATGAATCCCGCCCACCAGAACCCAAATCTGCCGATTAATTTCAGCATCAAAATGAGACTTGTTGACCAGCTTGCCGACTGCCTCAAAAGAATGGGAAAAAAAATTAAAGTAAGCTACTTTTAGCGGAGGCTTTCATGAGAAAATTTGATACTAAGGTACAGCATTTAAGATACAAGGTTCTGCGAGAGGTCGCAAGGCTCTCCTTTGAGGACAGGCTTTTGGAGAACCTCACAGACATTCCAAAAACCATCATCCCGGGCAGCCATGCCACCATGCGCTGCTGCGTTTACAAGGAGCGGGCAATCCTGTCCGAGCGGGTGAAGCTTGCCATGGGCGGCGATCGGGAAAACTCCAACGTGATTGAGGTCATCGACATCGCCTGCGATGAATGCCCCGTGGGCGGCTATGAGGTAACGGCCTCCTGCCGCGGCTGCATTGCCCACCGCTGTGAGGACGCCTGCCCCCGTGACGCGATCACCTTCAACCATGAGCAAAAGGCCATCATCAACAAGGACAAGTGCATTGAGTGCGGAAAATGTGCCAAGGTCTGCCCCTATTCCTCGATTATCAGTCGCAAGCGCCCCTGCGAGATTGCCTGCAAGGTCAAGGCCATCAGCATGCGAGAGGAGGACAATGCCGCCCAAATTAACGAGGCCAAGTGTGTCCAATGCGGTGCCTGTGTCTATCAGTGCCCCTTCGGCGCGATTATGGACAAATCCTATATCTTGGACGTCATCAAGCTTCTCAAAAACAGCGAGAACAACACCGCCTATAAGGTCTATGCGGTTGTGGCCCCCTCCATCTCCAGCCAGTTCACCTATGCCAAGCTGGGACAGGTGATTACAGGCATTAAGGAGCTTGGCTTCTTCTCCGTTGTCGAGGCCGCCCTGGGCGCGGACATGGTCGCCGACGCCGAGAGTCGGGAGCTTGCGGAAAAGGGGCTTTTAACCAGCTCCTGCTGCCCCGCCTTTGTTCAATATATCGAAAACGACTTCCCAGACCTGAAGGACTATGTTTCCCACAATCTCTCCCCCATGGCGGCGCTGGGAAAATACATAAAATCCAACGACAAGACGGCAAAGGTTATCTTTATCGGCCCGTGCACCGCAAAGAAAGCCGAGGTTCTGCGCGAGGAGGTTCGCCCCTATATCGACAGCGTTCTGACCTTTGAGGAACTGCAAGCGCTCTTTGACGGCAAGGCCGTGGACATCACCACCACCCAGGAGGGGGTTTTGGATAACGCCTCCTATTTCGGGCGCATCTTTGCCCGCAGCGGTGGCCTTTCCGATGCCGTTGCCCAGGCGCTCCGGGAAAATGAACTTGAGGACTTTGACTATCGCCCCGTCGCCTGTGACGGACTCGAGGCCTGCAAGACCGCCCTTCTGCGCCTCCGGGTCAAGAAGCTGGACGGCAACTTCATCGAAGGCATGGCCTGCGTGGGCGGCTGCATCGCGGGCGCCGGCTGCCTGACCCATGGCGAAAAGGATAGAGATCAGGTGGATAAATACGGCAAGGAGGCCCTGGAAAAGACAATTAAGGCTGCTATCAGCGTCTTAAAATAAGCTTTAAAAAGTCCTGTGCATAAATTGCACAGGACTTTTTATAATAATCTATCCTTTCCGGATAACTTTTTTACTTTCTTCTCTCTTTTTCCTCTATTGCCTTCCGGAGCCTTTCCAGCGCTTTTTTCTCAATGCGCGATACAGCAGGCCGCGCTTATTGTAAGCGGCTGGGCGTAATAATTTGCTCCCTTTCGTTTGTCTGGAGGCATCACTCCCCTTGTTTGCAGCGAAACCGAAGAATCACATCCCTGTCCTCTGTCAGCTCCACCCGCTCCACAAGGCTGCAGAGCAGCGCCCTGTCAAAGAAGGCGCTCTCCCGAAATTGCCCCACCAGGCCAGCGGCCCTCTCCTCTGTGCCCACAGTCCCAAAGCCTGAATGCCCCGTGTCGTGAAGCCTTTTTTCCAGAGCTTGCCGCTCCTGCCTTACGCCCTCATAAAGGCGGGTGAAGTCCGCGTCTTCCAGAATTCCGTTCTGCCAATCCAAATAGATTCTGTCCAGTCGGGCGCAGAGCCGCCGGATTTGTGCTCGAAGCGCCGCCGGTTCCCGCCCTCTGTTTTCTTCCCGCTCCGCCGCCTCTGTCGCCTGCTGCGCCGCTGGCAAAAGCGTCTCCTCCCGCAATGGCGTTTCACAGAGCTTCTGCAGCTGCGAAAGCACGGCCTGCGTCACCCGCGCCTCCAAAATGGTGTGGCTGGTGCACAGTCCCGCACGGGTGGAGCGCTGGTAGCTGCGGCAAACAAAGTAGAGGCAGTCCTCCCCCGCCGCCGTTTTACGGTTGAGCACACCCAGGGGATAGCCGCACTCATGGCAGAAAATCAGCCCCTTGAGCA
>CAYXNK010000069.1:6916-11251 GCA_964466395.1 uncultured Oscillospiraceae bacterium
GCAAAAAGTCATAGCTGCGGCTCCGGATACTGCGGCGGCTTTCCAGCAGGGCTTGCACCCGGTCGAAGGTCGCCTGGTCAACCAGCGCCGCGTGGGTGTTCTCCACCACCACCCAGCTCTCCTTGGGCAGGCTGTGGCACTTTTTGGACTTATAGCTGACCTTCGCCCTGCGCCCCTGCACCATATGCCCCAGATAGGTCTCGTTGCGCAGCATTTCGGAGATTCGTTCCCCGCTCCAAAGCCCGGTATAGCGCCCCACCTTCCCCACTTTCAAATCCGCATAGACCGCCGGGGTCTGCACCCCCTCGGCGTTGAGCCGTTCCGCAATCTGACGGCAGGAGACCCCCTCCGCCGCCATTGCAAAGACGCGCCGCACTGTACCTGCCGCCGGTTCGTCAATGACCAGCTTGTTTTTTTCCGTTTGCGAAATTTTGTAGCCAAAGACCGCCTTGCCGCCGATGAACAGCCCCTTTTGCTGTTTATCCCGCTTGACGCTCTTTATCTTCTTGGAGATGTCCTTGGCGTACATGTCATTCATAATCGCGCGAAAGGGCGTAAGCTCGTTGGCGGTGGTGTCCGTTCCCGTGTCGATGCCGTCCAGCAGGGAGATATACCGTACCTGGTGCTCGGGAAAGTACCGCTCCAGGTAGTGGCCTGTTAGGATGTAGTCTCGCCCGAGTCGGGAGAGGTCTTTGGTGATGACCAGGTTTACCCTTTTTGCCTCAATGTCCCCAAGCAGGCGCAGAAAACCCGGCCGGTCAAAGTTCCCGCCGCTGTAGCCGTCGTCTATGTAGCTGTCCGCCACCGAAAGCCGCTGTTCCTCTGCAAAGGCGGTGAGCAGGGAAAGCTGGTTGCTCACGCTCTCGGATTGTCCTTCGTGTTCATCCTCCTTGGAGAGTCGGATGTAAAGCCCCGCACGATAATCTGCGGGCTTTTCAATTCCAAGATTCATTCCAATCCTCCGCCCGCTTAAAGGCCGGGTGCAGGCGCTTTTTCCACCTGTCCCAACTCACGCCGCAGGAAAAGCGCAAAAGCGTGAAGGAGAATTTGCGCCGCTGTCTCCCCCTCGGCAGAGTAGATACAGCGCACCGTCAATTCGGGCTGTTTCATAGGGCTGACCTCCTTTTCCCTCAATGGTAAAGGATATGCAGCCCGCGCCCCGGTCTTGCCTGGGCGCAAAAAGGACAGCACTGCCACAAAACGCGGCAGTGCTGTCCTTTTCAATGCAAGCGCCCCTCGGGATCGAAAAAGTCTTTGATCGCCCGGCGCTGTGCCAGCTCGTCCTTTGGCGTCAGCGCAGCCAAAAGCTCTGTTTTCAGCCTGCCAACACCGTTTTCGCTCACAAGCGTTCCGCCGTCCGCCACAACCTGCGCCGCCCATTTTCGAATGAGAGCTTCTGCCTGCTCCAAGGCCTTGATATTGTCACAGAACATCGCCGTGTGCAGGCGGTTTTGCAGCAGGTGCCCGTAGATAACGCCGTCAAGCCCTTCGGCCTGCAGCCCCGACTGATACATCCGAATGTAGTCCGCCGCCCGCCCGGGCAAACCGGAAAAATCCGTCTCGATGCGAAGAGCGGTCCGTCCGCTCTCGTCCCGAACGCCCGCCTGCTCGCCCACCAACGCAGGGACTGCGTGGCGCAGCGCCCGGAAGCGACGCAGCCCGGCCTGCCCCTGCTCTGCCCAGGTGTTTTCGTCCGGCTCTCCCAAGTCTGCAAAGAGGTCGAGGTGGTCGGCTAATATTGCCTCCAGCGCCGCCCCATCCTCACCGGTAAGCATAATGTAGACGGCGGCTTTGGCTCCTTCCGGAAACGCAGGCAGACTCAGCTTTTCCGGTTCAAGCATTAAAAGCGCGCCGCTATCGAAAAATTCAACGCAGACAAGCGCCTGCCTGTCCTGCTCCGGACGGCTGCGCAGCGCTTCACCAAAAGCGAGGGCGGTTTCCGTTTTCAAAAAGAAATAGACCACGCCCCAGCTCTGGGATGACAGGGGTAAAAGCGTGAGGGCAAGCTCTGCTGCAACACCAAATTTTCCTTCACTTCCCGCAAGAAAGTCAATGAGATCTAAGCCCGCGCAGGGCGTTCCAAAGGCCAGCGGAGAAGCACTTGGAAAGGCTCGTGCCTCCAGCCTTCTTCCGTCCGGCAGGGCGCAGCCCAATTCGTCAAAAACGAAGTCACCCCGCCGAATATTCCAGAGCGCGCCCGCAGGTGTAAGCCAGCGGAGCGCCTGAACATAGCGCGAGGATGCGCCAAACAGCAGGCTCGACGGACCCGCTGCTCCGGTGGCAAAGACCCCGCCGATGGTGGCGGTGGTCTCCGTGGGATTCGGCGGAAAAAAGCGGCCTTGGGCGGCGGCATAGGTCTCGATTTGCTCTAGCGTCACCCCCGCCTGAACCCACAACAGGTCAGCCTCCAAGCCCAAAATACGGCGAAACCGGGACAGGCTCAAAACCAGCCCGCCCCGGGGGACTGCCCCACCTGCAAGCCCGGTTCTGGCGCCTTGAATTGTAACAGAAAGCCCCTGGTCTTTGGCAAGGCAAAGCGCTTCCCCAATCTCTTCGATGTTCTCGGGAAAGATGATCCCTTCCGCCGTCCCCGTAAGGCAGGACTCGTCCCTCAGATAGCCTTCAAACTCCGTGCCGATGGGCAGTGCTTCCATCCTCTTTCCCTCCTCAAGTTAAATTCTCATTAGCAGTGCATCCACAAGGGCAGCGGCGTCCTGGGTGATTCCCACGTCCGCATGGCGGAAAATCAGCGCATTTTTGTCCGTGTTCACGGCGATTACCTGACCTGCGCCCTCTAGGCCTACGGCAAAGGCGCCTGCGCCCGAAGCGCCCAGCACGAGGCAGACCCGAGGGGCAATCAGCTCGCCCGACTGGCCCACAATCTCCTCCGGCCTGCCCCAGCCGTTTAAGGCGGCGGGACGGGTGAGGCCAAAGCCCGCGCCCAGGCGATTTGCCAGTTCCCTGGCCTTGTCGCAATTCTCCCGGCTTCCGATGCCCGTTCCGCAGACGAGGATCAGTTTGGGGTTTGAAAGCCCGCTGGGGACCGGGGCTTCCAACTGTTTTTCCCAGAGAAGGCCTTCGACTTCGTGTTTTTCTCGATGCGAAGTTGGAATTATGTCAACCAATTCTGGTAGCTCTCCCGCAAGGGTCAAAACAGTGGGAACGCTTAGTGTCTCCGTCCAGACAAGGTTTGCGGCGCAGACCTTTTTCTGCGCCAAAACCCCATTTACCACAAAGCCCGTCACCGCAGCGCCGGTTAGAAGGCTGCAGCTTTCCCGGCATGCAAGCGCTGCTGCAAGTCTGCGTCCCGAGGCCGTATCCGGCAAGAGGGTCAAATCAGGCCGCCGGGCTTTCCAGTCCGCCAAAACAGCTGCAACGTCGGAAGGCTCCCCATAGCGCACAGCCGTCATCCCCTCCGGCAGCGCCGGAAAGTCGGGGACAGCGGCAGCCTTTGCCTGTGCCTCACCCGCAAGATAAGGGTCAAATAGCGCCTGCGCCAAGTCCTCCGGGGAAGTCGCCAGAAAGGTACAGCTCCTGCCGGTCTTGGGGCGGGAAAGAGCGGGGCTTGGCTTTACAGCGGAGCCTTCCCCCTCAATGACCACGGGCTTGCGCCCTTTGGCCTTCAATCGCGCCCGCAGGCTCACAGCCCGGAGCACCGCGGCGCTGTTGCCCACAGAGACCACAGCAGGCAGTCCCACACAGCGCAGCCAAAGGCCGTTTTTGTCCTGCAAGACCGCCGAAACGCCCCCATCCTCCAGCGTGAGGCCCCGCACGTTGGAAAGAAGGGGCAGTCCCAAAAGCTCCGCCAGCAGAAAGGGCACAGCCCCTGTTCCCGCCGTTCCGGAGTCCGTCCCTGTGAGAATCAGGTCAAACCCGCCTTCCCGCACAAAGGCCGAAAGCCGCAGGGCGACCTGCCGGGGAGAAAAGTCCCCGGCCTCGTCCTGCAGCACAATAATTTCATCAAAACCCGCGGCATAAAGGCTCTCGGTTAAGGGGGCGGAAGGCCGCCCCCCAACCGTAACCGCTGTGCAGACAGCGCCCTGTCCGGCCTGCTCCTTGAGGCGAAGGGCAAGCTCAAAGGCGGCCTCGTCAAAGCAGTTAAAGTCCGTGCCCGCATAGGCGAGGTCTGCAGTTAGAGAGAAGTTCTCCCAATCACTTTCCAGCACCCGCTCCCAAGAGGGCAGCGTCTTAAAGCAGACTAGAATCTTCATTTTTTGTCAACAAGCAGAACGCCCTTATTGAGGATATGCTTGGGGTCGAGAGCGTCCTTGAGCTTATAAAGCAGCGGATAGGAGCTGCCGTGCTCCTCGGGCATCCAGCGGGTGCGGTATTTAC
>CAYXNK010000070.1:0-11223 GCA_964466395.1 uncultured Oscillospiraceae bacterium
GTATACCCTTAATTTTTGAAGTTACAAAGTTACATTTCATAAGAAAACCCTAAATTGTGCGATATATAGCGGGCCAGAGGCGTAACTTTTTGTGTAACATCATCCTGTGCCGAAGTTACAATTCGCCCGAAAAGGTTACGGATTTCGGTTCTCATAGGGGTTCCACCTCCGTGATCTCAAAGCCAGAGACATCGCAGCGCGTTTTTATCAGTTCATAGTTGAGCGACCAGACCCTTCTCACATCCGATCCCAGCCGCTTAAGCACATTGCTCTCTAAGAAATAGTCCGAGTGCTGCAGCTGTTTTTTGAACTGGGCGTAGGTCAGGGTTTCACCCATGATGGCGTAATCCTTGCGGTACTTGGTATAACGGTCGTAAACATGATTGAGCCAGAGCGCCAGCACCTTGCCGTCATCTGTGATGGAATATTCGCTCTTGGGATCCAGCCCCATGCGTGACATGATCTCCAGCGTCTGCTCCACGACGCTCTTGTTGCTGGTGCCGCCGTCCAACAGATACTCCTTTGCCGCGTATTCAATGTACCTGCCACAAGCATCCAGACTGAACGGAAACACCTCGTGCCAAGTGAGTTCAAGCTCTCGACACAGCCTTTCTAGCAGCCGCAGGCCTGCCATCATACAGGCAAGGTTGTTGACGACCCGCGACGGCAGCTCCTTTGCAAACGTGCCCAAGCTTTCCTCGTACCAGTCATACACATCGGCAGCCTTTGTTTTCAGCGCGGTCTTCAACAAGCTCCGGCCAAGACCGCCGAGTATATCGGTGCTATCGCAGAGCCATCCGAATGCGGCGCGGTATTCCACCGGCCTCAAATCCTTTTTGGAAAACAACAGCTCTATACTGCGTTCCCGGATCGCCGCTTCATCCGCCGCTTCCTCACCGGCTACGACCAGGGGAGCGAGGAGGACGTAGCTTACAACGCTCTGATCGGCGCGGCCACGAATCCCTTCCTGCCCATCAAAGCTGTTGCGAAAATGATTCAGCAGGGCGTCCAAGCGGTACCTGTCGATTTTCGAAGGCTTGAATTCGTCCAGCGCCATCGGGATGGTATTGGATGACGCGGCGTCCTTCATCAACGTGAACGCCGTCGTTTGCCCAGCTGCGATGATTTTTGAGCGAGAGAACACCGGCATGATCACCCGTTCCAGTGTGTTGCTCTTGCCGCTGCCCGCTTCACCGATGAGCATAAGATGCGGGAACTTCACGCTCCTTTCCCGCAGATGCGCTTTAATGAAACAGCCTGCTATCCAGGCGAGGATGGGCACGGTCTTTGCCGGTTCGTTATAGGTCATCAGCCGTTCACCAAGTTTTTGCAGTTGCTCTTTTGTTAGAGGCTTTGCTTCCAGTATCCGGCTCTCAATGCTACGGTATTTTTCAAGCTGTATCATGTTGGAAACGGCAGCGTCGGAAGCGCCAACCGCCCCATCTGTCGTGACGAAAACAGCGCCACCGTCGTGCTTGTAGATGCCCATTGCCTTGACGCCGGTTTTCATCGGCCAGTCAAGCTCGGAAACATAGGCTTTAAGCAGTTCCAAATCTCCATCGGATCCGGTGTAGCTAAGGGCGATGGTGCGCTGATTGAGCGTATTCTTGAACCGCTGTTGGTTAGCGAAGTCGGTGGTCATAAACGTCAAGGGATATGCTTACATGCTGCGCGATCTCGTTCATAATGAATTTTGCGAGCTCTTTCGGCGTCTTTTTGTAAGTGTCGAGATAGCCCGTAACGTCAATAAACGATTCGTCGATAGAGTATGTATGCATATCTGCGGGATCGAAGTATTTGAGATACAGACCGTAGATGTCGGCAGCATAGTCTATGTAAAGCTGCATCCGGGGTTTGGCAACTTCATACTTTATGCTGCTCGGGATCTCCGACAAACGGCAGCGATTTTTTACTCCCTGTGATTTCATCTTAGGGCTGATCGCAAGGCAAAGCGCATTTTTGCCGCGTGTCAGGTCTGCAACTACCAGGTTTGTTTCGAATGGATTGAGACCGCGCTCGGCACATTCTACGGAAGCATAGAATGATTTCATATCTATACAGAAGAATGTGTTCTCTTTTGCGGGCATTTATCTCACTCCAAATCTTTTAATACTTTTACTGCTACACCCTGAATGATCATAGTCTCATAGCTCAGGTCTACTGTTCGTACCTTGAATTTATCATTCTCGGGTACAAGGTCTATATATTGTCCGCCTTCTCTCGGGCGGTATCGCTTTAGTGTCGCGTCCTCGTTATCGATGAGGGCTACTACGATTTGCCCGGATTCCGCATACTCCTGTTTGCGTATAATGACAAGATCGCCGTTATCAATCCCGGCGTCTATCATGGACTGCCCGTCCGCCCTTAATGCAAAGAACTCGCCGGGGCCGAACCATGATGCGGGAACCTGTACATATTCCTCAATATTTTCCTCCGCATACTTTGGAATGCCGCAGGATACCGCACCAAGGATAGGAAGAGAGATGGTTGTTCGTTTTGTTTTTGCCATCTCCTTTGTGGCATACTTGCCTCGACCATTAACCTCTATCATCCCATTATCTTTCATATAGGTGATATATCTGTACACTGTTGTCTGCGGAATACCAAGGTCTCTCACCATGTCGCTAATTGATGGGGAGTGACCATTTTTTTGTTGATAATCATTGATGTATTGCTCCAGCTTGACAAAATATTCTTGCTTATATGGCTTCATAGTGAGCACCTCTTTTCTAAATGGCGGAAAATAACTTCCGTTATAATCAAAGTATAACCCGATACTTAATTTCCGTCAATAAACAATTTCTGCAAAAACGCTATGGTGGTCATTGGAAACGCCAACATACACATATTCGTAATTGCAATCAATATTAAAATCGAGTATACTGAAAATGAAGAATTATGTAAAAAACACGGAGAATACTTATGGATATCAATGCGAAACTACGGCCAATGTATATTGCAAAGATCCTGCACGAACAAACGGATGAGGATCACTTTTTGACGACCGCCCAACTCGCAGATATTCTACAAACAGAATATGGGATCGAGACGTATCGAAAGACCATAAAGTCAGATATCGAAGCATTGCAACAATTTGGCCTGGATATCGAGATAATTAGAGCGAGCCAGAATAAATACCATATGCTTACTCGTATGTTCTCTGTTCCGGAGTTAAAACTCCTTGCGGATGCGGTGGAATCTTCCAAGTTCGTTACAAAGAAGAAAAGCAGCGAGCTGACGGAAAAACTTGCTCGTCTTGCCGGAAAGTATCAGGCAGAAGAGCTTATACGCAACATAGATGTTGAGGACAGGATCAAAACTGAGAACGAGCAGATCTATTATATAGTCGATACTGTAAATACGGCTATCAATCGGGGCAAAAAGATCTCGTTCCAATACTTTAAATACAATGAACATAAGGAAAAAGAACTCAAAAACGATGGCGTCCACTATGTGTTCAGCCCGTACAAGCTGGTTTGGAACGGCGACTATTACTACATGGTCGGTTATTCTGATAAGCATAACGGCATAGGGACTTTCCGCATAGATCGCGTACTCAGGGATCCCGATATACTTGAAGAAGATGCTGTTCTGCCGCCTGAAGATTTCGACATAAACCGCTACCTGAACACAATGTTTCGGATGTTCGACGGTGATCGGAAAACCGTCAGGTTGATTTGCGATAATACGGTTATTGACTCGATCATTGATCGGTTCGGAGATAGGGTGAAGATCCGAAAAAATACCAAAGCAACCAGTATTGTTACGATAGATGTTGTCGTGAGCCATATTTTCTTAAGTTGGGTATTCGGATTTAGCGGCAAAGTACAGATAAAAGGACCGCAATGTGTTAAGGATCGCTATATTAGCATGCTACAAAGTGAATTAAGAATTTACGGAAATGTAAATGTATCTGATGAGAATAAGAGTGAAATACATAGTTCAACGGAATTATTAGAAATACACCCTGCAAAATAAAAAATGCATGAAGCAATAATGAGTATATAGTATTCAAACGCAATTTAGATTCAACAAATATAAGGCGGTGAACCATGAAATTAATCCACACATCTGACTGGCATTTCGGCATGCCGGTCGGCACAGAAAGCTATAAGGAATGCCAACAGCATTTTCTTGACCAGCTATATGAGCTGATACAAAGAGAAAATATTGAGGCTGTGCTTTTGGCAGGAGATGTATACGATTCGAGCGTGACCAATGCTGAAGCCATTGGTATGTTTAATGATGCGGCGACCAAGCTATGCGCAGAGCTTGGTGTAAAATTCATATTGATTGCCGGCAATCACGACAGTGCTGCCCGCCTTGCAACCTGCCGTGAGCTTTTAAAGGCTTCCGGAATGTATGTGACGGGAAAACTGGAACGGGATATCCGCCCTGTTCTGCTCGATGAAGATAAAGTTGCCATATACAGCATCCCGTATTTTAACCGGGATGAAGTCATTTCCCTTTTTCCCGAATATGAAGAAGGTACCCGTACACAGGAGGACGCATACAACATCGTATGTGACCATATCCGCGGCAGGATGTCGCACGAGCGGAGAAATATTATCCTCTCGCATGCATTTATCGTAAATGCTGAGCTTTCGGAATCTGACCGTTCAGCAAGAGTAGGATATGCCAGCGCCGTGTCCAAGGATGTGTTTAAGGGTTTCGATTATGTTGCTCTCGGTCATATTCATAAACCGCAGGTTATTGCCTCAAATATACGTTACAGCGGCAGCCCGATTAAATATTCCTTTGGTGCAGAGGAAAAACAGGAAAAAGGTGTTGTAATGATTGATACTGACACTATGGAACAATCGTTTATCCCCCTGTCTCCGCTTCGGGATAGAAGAAGCGTCAGCGGAACATATGATGAAATACTAGCAAAAGAAGATGAAATTAAGAATGACTATCTGCGTCTGCATGTCACCGACCGATATGCAGGTCTTGAGCTTCAATCCGAATTGCGCGAGCGTTTTCCTTTCCTGCTTGAGGTATATGGAAAGAGCTTGACTGAAAATGGCGAACTCTCAGTCCTGTCTGTCGAGGATGTTGAAAAACTGGATGAGATCGAAATAATGATAAAATTTATGGAAGAGAATCACAGTTATACGCCGACACAGGCACAGATGGAATTGTTTCGGGAAGCGCTTGCAAAGAGCAGAGAGGAGAGTGACAAAGGATGAAACCCGTATCTATTCGCTTTAAATGTTTCGGGCCCTATATGACTGAGCAATATATAGACTTTGCCCTTCTTGAAAAAAACGGACTGTTTTTGATATGCGGAGAGACGGGTTCTGGAAAGACGACGATACTTGATGCAATGTGCTATGCGCTTTATGGAAAGTCCAGCGGCGGTTTGCGAGGCAATCTTGCCGATATGCGCTGCAAGCTGGCAGGTAAGAGCGACGAAACATTGGTTGAATTCGTGTTTGATATATCCGGGCAACGCTATAAGTTTATTCGTACACTTAAATACAGCAGAATAAATCTTAATGACGAGCATAAATGCTTTATACTAAAAGAGGGACAGTTCGTGCCTCTGCTGGAAAATCAAAAGGCAACCTTTGTCAACAAAAAAGCCGAAGAGCTTATCGGCCTGACATATGAGCAGTTTAGACAGGTGATTATACTGCCGCAGGGGAAATTTGAAGACTTTCTTGTCTCCAACTCTGCGGAAAAGGAAAAAATGCTTGTAAGCCTGTTCCGTGCCGACAGGTGGCAGCGTATTGCTGATGAGATTAGTCGATGCATCGACGAACGCGACGAAGCATTGAAACAAGAACACAAGGGAATCCTTGACAAACTTAAAAATTACAGTTGTGAAACGATCGATATGCTTGAGGCACAGACGGAATTGCAGGGCCATACCGCAGCACAGCTTGAGGAAGAACAAAGTCAAGCTGTGAAAATTCTTGATAAAAATAAAGCTGCTTACGAAAGTGCATTATTAGTAAACAGAGATTTTGAAGAGCTGCAAAGAAGACAGGATCGTTTGAAAGAGCTTTCAGATAAAACGCGGAAATATGACGAGGAAGAAGCTCTGTTAAAAAATGCAGATTCCGCTGATAAAATAAAGCCGCAGTTTGAAGCATATTCCGCTGCGAAGGCGGCGCTTGATAAAGCGGCGGAAAATAAAGACAGTACAGCGAAAAGCCTTGTAGATGCCCTATCTATCGAAGAAACAGCAAAAGAAAAACGCGCCCGACATGAAGCGGAACGCAGTAAGAATGATGAGCTATTAAAGAAAATAACATTATTGGAAAACGCTCGCCCACTTTACCTTTCGCTTGAAGAAAAACAGGTGGAAGCAGAGAAGCTCAGCATAGAATTAAAAGCTGCCGAAAAAGAAAGAACCAAAGCAGAAACACTTTTTAAAGAGACAGATCAGAATTGGTTAAATTCGATGGAGCAGCAAAAAGCTTCGATAGAAGATTATCAGTCAGCGCAGAGTGCCTATATCGCAGGTATCGGCGGCATCCTTGCGAAAAAGCTTGTTGACGGACGGCCTTGTCCTGTATGCGGCAGCACGGAACATCCTATGCCCGCCCGGTCTGCCGGAGAGCATGTAACAGAAGCTGAGCTTGAAGCAAAAAATATCGACATGCAGAAAGCAAGCGATGCAGTATCGCAGGCGCAGCAAAAACGTTCCGATGCTGAAAACACAAAAAATCAAACGCAAAAAAAATATGCCGAACTTCAATCCTTCGAAGCCGCTGCGCGTGCGGAGTACGAGAATGCCCTATCTCATAAAATAATCGGCATAGAAACCTCTGAACAGCTCGAAAATACGATCACCGGTATTCACGAAAGCCTATCTGCCTATGAGTTGTCAGAACAAAAGACGATGTCGGAAGTTTCCGAAGCACAGGGTAATCGAAAGGCAGCAGCCGCATTGGCCGAGCAGGCAGAGAGTGCTTACAGTGCAGCATCAAAGGATTATGAAAAAATGAAGTCAGAGTGGCATAGTGCCATGACCGCATCCGGTTTTGAAAGCACGGCGGCATTCGAGACAGCGTATATGGAGGGTGAGCAAAAGCAGCTGCGGCGGGAAGAACTGATCCGTTTCCGCAGTGACCTCTCCCGTGCGCAGAAAGAATTCGAGGAACAGAGCAAGTTCCTCGCCGGACGTATACAGCCGAATATGGATGAACTCAAAAAACTCCGCGATCAAAGCGAAATTGAAAAAGATAAGCTCACGCAGGAAGCCGGCAAGGCAAAGGACAGGCTTGAAACTATGCTTAAAGATGTGGCTGAATTGATTTCTCGAAAAAAGAAGCATGACGAAGCGCGCGCCCTTGTCGATGCGGATCTTGTGTTTGCGAAGCGACTCCAGGGCCGCACCGGCGTCAGCCTGCAAAGATACGTTTTAGGTGTGATGCTGACAAGTGTGACGATCGCTGCAAACAGAATGCTTAAAAATGTTCATGGCGGGCGTTATCAGCTGTTCCGCACGAATGAGATTGCCGGATCCGCTCAAAAAGGCGGCTTGGAGCTTGAGGTATATGATTCCCGCAACAATGAGAGACGCAGTGTTACCACACTGTCCGGCGGCGAAAAGTTCCTTGTGGCATTAAGCCTTGCGATCGGATTATCGACGGTCGTACAGGCACAAGGCGGGGGTATACGCATGGAAGCTATTTTTATTGATGAGGGTTTCGGTTCGCTGGACAGATCATCTATAAATGATGCGCTTGAGATATTACAGGGCATACAGAGAAGTTCAGGTATTGTTGGAACGATATCGCATGTTGAACAACTTGCTGAAACGATACCGACAAAGATACAGATCATTAAAGACGAAAACGGTAGTCGGTGTGTTGTCAGCTGCTGATGTCCGGATAGCTTTCTAATACGGTTGATAATTTCGCATGATGTAGCAGCAAGAGAGTATTTGATGAAATTAAACAAAGATTTACTGCTTATTTAGTGATAATGATAAAGGAGAATTCCAAGTGAGCCGAAAATTAAGTTGGGAAGAGATGTCTGAATCCATATCAGCGGCAAATATGTTGCGCCAAGAATATGGGGGTGCCTTTAAGGCTACTGTTCGCAAAAAAGAGAACCATGGGAAAAACTATTTCGATGATATAGATGTTTTTATTACTCATGGAAAGTATGATGATGCTAATATGCCGTGCATTTATATTGATGATTTAGGCGATTACGACTGCGCTTATGTAAGAATGAAATATAGTGCAGGATGTTTGACTATTTACTCAAACGATACGGAAATAGATATTATGCCAGATGACAAATAACACCAGTATAAAACCAAAAGAGGTATGATTATGAATCACAAATTCAAAAATGAACGTGTTAACAGGATCATGTATGACTGCGAAAAGTATGACCGTAAGGCAGGCAATGGCGCATCCATGCGAAAAGCGGTCGCGTATAAGGCAAAGCTTTCGACGGAAGAAATGGGCAATGTGATCCTCGGCAGATTCTATTCTTCCCTTGTGGAGTTGGCAGGATGGGATGGCATTTCCCCCTACTCGACCTGTAAATGTCTTGATAAGCTGCACACGGCGCTTGCCATGCTCTATTCCGCCCAGCGGGAAAGCTGCTCACCTCGTGAGAATGCTGAAATCATCGGCAAGACCATTGCCGCATATGTGAGGCTCTTGTGCATCAACGAGAATGACTCGTTCCCCAATATACGAAGATAAACACCGCGATGTATGCCTCGCAGGCAGATATCCCCGAAGCCTGAGGCGGCGGCATTCTGATAGAAGTCGGTTCCCGAAAGTCTGTGGGTTTCTATCAGACAGGGTTAGATACGGTAAAGCAGGCTCGCATTGCGGTGGACGGAGGTCTTGCCAACAACATGACGCCCATAATCATCGCATACCGCAGGCAACGGGGATCAAACTTTCTGAATATGGCCTTGCCAATCTTATGATTGGCGGGAAAATAGGAACATCCCATAGTAAAATCTACGAAATATAATTTAAAGAAAGGAATCAAAACCATGTCTATTGAGCTGAAACAATTGATGAAGAACTATCAAACAAAAAATTTGCAGACTAAACCCTGGGAGCAGGATTGGTGCGTTTCCCCTCTTCCGGGGAAAGTGACACAGGCAAAACTGATGCTTAACAGCAAAAAGTCATATGATTATGCTTGCCGCTATCCCGTAGCAGAGGGCGACGTAGCAATAATCGGATACGCATTGCCGCAGTTTGATTATAGTAACGAGTGCGATGGGAGCACCAACACAGGACAAATAGCAACCGTAGTCGAGGCACTACCAAAACTAACGATAAAGCGTTCGCACGCCATTGAGGTGGATTTTGTATTTACACCTGCCACCACGAAAAAGAATGTAACACAGTGCGCAAAATATTTAGCTTATGGTCAGGCGGACTATCCTTTGACTCTGCAGCTAAACAAGCACATTTCCGGAATTCGTCCGCTTACTTATCATATCCGGCGAATATTAGCGGCGGCAAGCATTATTGCTCATCCGAATTTTGCGGCAAAAGAAAGCTTGCAAACGGCAAAATCCGTAATTAACGAACAGAAATGCTTTGAACCCGAAATGGCAGCGCTTGATTGGGGAGCTCCCGAATCTATAGGCGTTTGCTTTAATGATATTCATACACCGAATTCTGAAGCAGTACAAGCGCTGAACTATGAGGAATGGGGCTGCAAGGAATATGAGTGGGATGAAGGCATTTTGCGCGAAATGTGCGACGCGATGCCGAACATTCTAAAATCCGAAGAACTGCAGGATTTTGTCAATAAATATTCGCATATCGGAGCAGTGTCCATTATGCTGCGCGGCGGCTTTAAAAATCTGCTCGAAGCTTATCTTTCGGCCAATCCTCCCATAGATGCATTTTATGACGATATGTGTGAGGTTGTGAGCAATGTAGGTCATAAACAGGTATATGAAGTATTGAAAGATTAGTTTGAAAGATAAGTGCCTTATATCTGCTCAATCTCAGCGGTCGAGCTGCGCAATCTCGGACGGAATACTCAGGGCTTTGTGGTTATAGACTAACGAGGTTTACTTAAAAGAAAAAAATTTCGAAAAAGTAAGTTATTTTATGTGAAAACCGGATCAATAAAATGGATATTCAAGGAGGCAAAAATGATAAAGAGAGAAGCATTCAAAGCATTATACGAAGTTTATAATAGTGATGAAATCGAAACAATGCAAGAAGCAAATAAAATCGATATAGAAGAATGGTTAGTTGATAGGATTGCTTGGTTTGATGGTTATTATATTGGAAACTATTTGGGCGAAGAAGAAGAAATTATCTTTCCAAGTATAATTGATGAACAGCCGGTTATAGCCGTGCGGGGGTTTGCAGGTAATAAACAACTCAAAAAAATTGTTTTCCCAGACAATAAAGAGATGCTTATTATTTTAGAAGGCGCTTTTGAAGGTTGTGATAATCTGGAATGCGTTGAATTCGAAAATCCCAATAATGTATGGATTGAGAATAATGCATTCAAGGATTGTAATAAGCTATATAAAGATAAATATCAAGTTATTGGTGGAATACTAATTGATGATATAGAAAAGGCGGAAAAAAGGATCTTAAATGTACCAGAAGGTATTACAGAAATCAGCGAAAATGTGTATAAAGATTGCTCTAATTTGGAAGAAGTAATCTTGCCTTGTTCTATTTGTAGAATTGATGCGAGTGCATTTGAAAATTGCACAGGATTATCAAGAGTAGTATTAAATGGAGATGCTTATATATATTCTAATGCGTTTGCAGAGTGTACTAATTTGTTTGAAGTTGAGATGAACGGCAATCTTGAATTAGATGATGCCGTGTTTAAAAATTGCAAAAGATTAAAAAGCATAACCGGAGAAGGGTGTATCGTTAAAGTGTATGAATATGGTGACTCCTTTGAAGGATGTGACCAACTTGTTGATGAAAATGGTTTTATGATTGCAGGAAGTACATTAATACGATATACGGGAAGTGACAAAAACTGTATTATTCCGAACACGGTGACTGCTATAGCAAATAATGCTTTTGAATCACATAAGCCGACAAGTGTTGTTTTTTCACAGAAGTTAAAAATTATTGGGGAGAGCGCATTTGCACGCTGCTATGGTCTGAAAGAACTCAATTTCCCGGATTCCCTTGAGACGATCAAAGAAAGCGCATTTGAATCTTGTTTGTTTGTCGAGAAAATACATTTTGGGCACAATATAAGAAGTATTGGCGCGAGAGCATTTATGGGTCTTGATAG
>CAYXNK010000071.1:0-10241 GCA_964466395.1 uncultured Oscillospiraceae bacterium
GATCACCTTCTTCATCAAAGTTTTTCCTGCACTACAGAGAGGGTGCGTGTTTGGGGTAGGTTCATATCCGTTTTAATATGAAGATATCCACTGTTATGCATTATTTAATATAGCACGTTCTATCGCAAATGGCAAGTGCAAGGAGGCGAGAAAATAAATAATTACGTTCTTTGCTAGATATAGTGTTGAACCACGGGACCTTTTGCCCCCAGAGTATCGGAAGCGGCCGCTGCGGGAGTATTTTGTAAACCTTGTCCGTGCCGTCGAGCTGGGCGACGTTCTGGAGCTCTCCGGCCAGCCCAAGGAAGAGAGCTGTTTAATCCTAGGCTGCCGCGGAGAGAAGTTCTGCTTCAGGAGTGCGTTTGTGTTTGCCTGAGCCGGATACTGCGATGATATTGTGAAATAGGACTGTCTCCGCTTTTATGAGCAGGGACAGTCCTATTGTTATCCGTTTTCATCAAAAAATTCGTTGGCAATTTCGCCCTCCCTGCTCCGCCTTTCGGGCGCTGTCTGGTGCTTTCGGTATTCCGCCGGCGTGACATGCATGATTTTCTTGAATTCTGCCGTAAATTTGCTCTGGCTCTCATAGCCCACGGATTGAGCCGTTTCCGCAATGCTCCTGTCAGTGCTCAAAAGCAGATCGGCGGCCTGTCGGATGCGAAATTCCTTCATATAGGAGGCAATAGACTGGCCGAAAACACCTTTGAAATGGGTTTTCAAAGCCGTTGCGCTAATACAGAATTTTTGGGCCAGCTCCTCAATGGTATAACGCTGTCCCGCATCACTGATGAGCAGCTTGTGCACCTGCTTGACGGCGTCCACCTGCTGGCGGGTGTAGAGCCCCGTCTGCTTTTCACTTGCCGGGTCAAAGAGGTACAGGAAGATAAGCAGCTCCAAGACCTTCAGGCGCAGGTAATCTGTTGCCAGGGCTGTGGGAATGGCATACATCCCCGCAAAGATGTGGTGCAGCTCCTCTCTGGCAGAGATTAGAAAGCACTTATCGCAGCTTTTTTCGCAGTTGAAAAAGCGATTTTTTAGCGCATGCAGGTCAAGGGGAACGTCCGGCAAACGCCGCTGTACTTCCGGCGCCGCCTTGTCCGGATCAATCAAAATCAAAATGGCGCGGCAGCGCCCCAGAGGCAGGTCAATCCGTCGGCTGCGGTTTTGAACAGGGTTTAAGAACAAGTCCCCCTCACCGATAAACTGAAAACAGCCGTCGTTCATCTGGCACTCGGCACGGCCTTCCATGCAGTGGCTCAGCTCCAGCGCCTGGAGGCTCTCCGGGGGCAGCGGCAGATAATAGGGTGCGCGGATATCCAGGCGGCAGAGCTCAATCCCCGGCAACAGGGAAAACACAGCGGCCTCACCCTCACCCTCGGCCAGGGCTTGACGGAACAGCTTATAGTCTTTTCCGCTCTCCACGGGGTCTCCGTTGAAAAAATTCATCATTGGCGCAGGGTTCATGGCAGAGCCTCCCGTTCCTTGTCTTGCTCCATTTGGACTTTGTTTTAGCCCATTCGGTTTATCTTATGAAAAGCCATTGACGGCCTTGAACAATCATTTTATACTAACAACAGAAACAATCAAACAATCGTCTAATCGTTGAGTGTTTGATGATCAGGATAGAGATAAGGAGTGCTTGTAATGAAGAAAGTGATTAAGCTGGAGAATTTAGACTGCGCAAACTGCGCCTCAAAAATTGAAACTGCCATCTCCAAGTTGAACGGCGTGATCAGTATCAAGGTCAATTTCATGGGTCAGCGGATGACCCTGGAGGCGCCTGCCGAGCGGTTTGACGACGTTTTTACAGCGGCGAAGAGAACCGCACGGAAGATTGAGACCGATCTGGTGTTCTTGACTTAAATGTTACGACTCGGATTGGCGGCAGCGGGACTGCCACCGATTCTTTCAAGGAAGGAGGACGTTATGTCCAATCTATCTCCAAAGGAGAAGCGGCTATTCCATCGGATTTTTATCGCGGGCGCCCTTTTTCTCCTGCTACTGCCGATTCACTGGCGGGAGCTTGTCTATGGCTGGGCGGGGCTTGGCTTTTTGACAGCGCCTGTTTGGGATTATCTGGAGCTGCCCCTTTTCCTCATCGGTTATTTAATCATCGGCTATTCCGTCCTAAAAACAGCGGCAATCAACCTAAAAAACGGTCAGGTGTTCGATGAAAACTTCCTGATGTCCGTTGCCACCGTGGGCGCCTTTGCCCTGGGGGAGTTTGCCGAGGGCATGGCAGTCATGCTCTTTTATCAAGTGGGAGAGCTGTTCCAATCCAATGCGGTCTCCAAGTCCCGCCGCTCCATTACGGCGTTGATGGACATTTACCCGGACTATGCAAACCTTTTGCGGGACGGCGCTCTCGTAGAGGTTTCCCCCGAGGAGGTGCAGCCCGGAGATCGGATTGTCATAAAACCCGGCGAGCGGATTCCCCTGGACGGCACAGTGTTAGAGGGCCGCTCCACAGTGGACACCTCCGCCCTCACCGGCGAGTCTGTGCCCCGGGACGTGGAGGCGGGGGCTGCTGTAATCAGCGGCTGCATTAACCTTTCGGGTCTTTTGACGGTCTCCGTCACCCGAGAATTTGGAGAGTCCACAGTGGTCAAGGTTTTGGAGCTTGTGGAACACGCCTCGGACAAAAAGTCCCGGAGTGAAAATTTCATCACCCGCTTCGCCCGGTATTATACCCCGGCAGTGGTCTATGCCGCCCTGGCGCTCGCCATTTTACCCCCGTTAGTTACGGATTTTAACTTCCTGCCCTGGATTGAGCGCGCCCTGACCTTTTTGGTGATCTCCTGCCCCTGCGCCCTTGTAATCTCCGTGCCTCTGAGCTTTTTCGGCGGGATTGGCGGGGCTTCCAAATGCGGCATCCTTGTCAAGGGCAGCAACTTTTTAGAGCAACTTGCCAGAACAGAGGTGGTGGTTTTTGATAAGACCGGCACCCTCACAAAGGGCAGCTTCTCCGTCACCGAGATCTTTGCTGTGGATCGGAGCGAAGAGGAGCTTTTGTCCCTTGCCGCCCACGCTGAGGGCTATTCCAACCACCCGATTGCCACAAGCATCAGGGCGGCCTATGGCAAGGAGCCGGACAGCGGGAGAATCGGCGAGATTGAGGAGCTTGCCGGCCACGGCATCCGCGCCATTGTGGACGGTCGGGAGATTCTTGCCGGAAATGCAAAGCTCTTAAAACAAGCGAACATCAGCTTTACGGAGAGCAGCTCCGTGGGCACTCTGATTTACCTTGCCGTGGACGGCCACTATGCGGGCTACCTCCTGATTGCCGATGAGGTTAAGGAAGACGCCAAGTGCGCCATTGCGGATTTAAAGGCCGCCGGTATCCGCAAGACCGTGATGCTCACGGGGGACATGGATGTGGTCGGGCAGAAGGTTGCCATTGAGCTGGGGCTTGACAAAGCCTATACGGAGCTTCTTCCTGCGGACAAGGTGGCGCAGGCCGAAGCGCTGCTGCGGCAGAAGAGCGAGAAGGGAACCCTTGTCTTTGTCGGCGACGGCATTAACGACGCGCCGGTGCTTGCCCGCGCCGATGTGGGCATCGCTATGGGTGGCCTGGGCTCGGACGCTGCAATTGAGGCCGCCGACGTGGTCATCATGACCGATGAGCCCTCCAAGCTGGTAACGGCGATTCAAATCAGCAAAAAGACCCTGGGCATCGTCCGGCAAAACATTGTGTTTGCCCTGGCAGTCAAGGCGCTGTTCCTGATTCTCGGCGCCATTGGCCTCACCAATATGTGGGGAGCGGTGTTCGCCGACGTGGGCGTTTCGGTCATCGCAATCTTAAACGCCATCCGCGCCCTGCGGGTGGAGGGCTTCCTGTCCGCAGCTGCCTCCGAACAGGAGCAAAGGGCATAAATTGTAAAATGCTTCTAAGCCGTCCGCAGACTTTTGCGGGCGGCTTTCTTATGCATCCTCACAACTCTTTCCGCAGGGCGCCAGCGCCCCGCAATTGGGACAGGTCACCTGAAACAGATCGTTCACCATGCTGTGGAGCAGGCGGGCAAGCTCCGTGTCCGCAAGGGTGTAATAGACCTCCTTGCCCCGGCGGCGGCTGGAGACCAGACCGTGGAGCCGCAGGAGCTTTAAGTGGTGGGAGACCACTGCAGTGCTCAAGCCTGCGGCAGCGGCGATGTTCACGCCGCACTCCTCACAGTGGCAGAGCAGCCAGAGAATCCGCAGGCGGGAGCTGTCGCCCAGCTGCTGAAACATCGAGGCCGCCTTGACAAAATCCTCGGCAGCCGGCATCTGTCCTAAAATCCGCTCCAGCTCCGAATCGTGCCGGTGGGGCAGCTTGTTATCCATACAGAGCCTCCTTTTGGTAAGTTTTTCTTTGATAAGACCATTATAAGATACTTTTCGCCTTTGACAAGAACAAAAGCCTCCGACAGGCGTCAAAAATTTTACCGCCCGCCGCATATTCGCCCCTCCTGAGGGAATACTTGGCATAAATCAAGATTGGTGGTGTGTGAATGTTCCAATTTCTCAAAAAACAGATAAAAAGTGTGGATTCCCAGGGGCAGGACTGTAAAAACCCTTCCGAGGACGGCCTTTGGAGCTGCGGCCTTTCTGAGAATTTAAGCCGGCTGAAGGCGCTGTTTCAGGATGTGGAGATTCTGCGCATCCGAGAGCTGGAGGGGCCGGGAAGTCGAGGGATTTCCTGCTTTATCGCCTATTTTGACGGGCTGGTGAACACCCTGCTCATCAGCGAGAATATTGTGCGCCCGCTTCTGGAAGCCAGACTCCCCCTCAGCTGCACGGATCCCCTGGACTTTGTGGAAAAGCAGGTGGTGCAGGTGGGCGAGGTCAAGCGGGCCGAAGACCTGGCCGCGCTGATTGACGCTGTCACCTATGGGGAGACTATCCTCTTCGTGGAGGGTGGGGCCGGGGCGCTGATTCTTGAAACCAAGAGCTTCCAGGTTCGTTCCATCAGCGAACCGGACAACGAGCGCAACCTCACCGGCCCCCGGGAGGGCTTTACGGAGCCACTAATGCAAAACCTTTCTCTTTTGCGCCGCCGCGCCCGAACCCAGGATTTGAAGATGCGGTTTTTGAGCCTCGGCCAGCGCACCAAGACGAAGATCTGCGTCTGCTACATGGAGGGGATCGCCAAACCGGAGATTTTAAAAGAGTTATACTCCAGGATGGATAAAATTGATATTGACGGCATCCTGGACGCAAACTATGTGGCCGAGCTGATCAAAGACAACCCCTGGACGCCCTTTCGCACAGTAGGTTTTACCGAGCGTCCGGATGTAGTCATCGCAAAGCTGTTAGAGGGACGGGTTGCCCTTTTGGTGGACGGCAGCCCCCAAGCCTTGACCCTGCCCTATCTTTTTATCGAAAACTTTCAGAGCAGCGAGGATTATTACACAAACTTTTTTTATGCCTCCTTCGGGCGGTTCCTCCGAATTATCGGCTTTTTTCTAACCATTATGGTGCCGGGGCTATATATTGCAATTGTTGCCTTCCACCACGAAATGATTCCCCTAGCGCTATTTATCAGTGTTGCCGTGGAGCAGAAGAGCGTGCCCCTTCCCGCTGCCTTTGAGACTCTATTTCTGATTCTTGTATTTGATATTTTAAAAGAGGCGGGGGCGAGAATGCCCTCCAACATCGGCCAGGCCCTGAGCATTGTGGGCGCCCTCGTCATCGGCCAGGCCGCTGTGGCGGCAAGTCTCGTGTCGGCGCCGATGATTATTGTCATTGCTCTAAGCGGCATCACGGGGCTTTTGATCCCCACCTTAAACGCCCCTGCCATCTACCTGCGGCTCTTTCTTCTGGCTCTTTCCTCCATGTTTGGCTTTTTTGGGTTGTTTTTGGGCTTATCGGGAATCTTAATCTATCTGCTCAACCTCCGCTCCTTCGGCGTACCGGAGCTGATTCTGAGCCGGAGGTTTAGTCTCCGCAATATGCAGGACAGCTTGGTGAGGCTTCCCTGGTGGGAGATGCTGAAGCGTCCGGCCTTTGCCCGGGACAGCGTCCGGCAGGAAAGCGAGGAAAAAAGAACATGAGAAAAATACTGGTTTGCCTTCTGCTTTCCCTCCTTCTTCTGCCTCTGTCCGGCTGCTGGAACTATCGAGGTCTTGACGAAATGACCATTGTTTCCGCCATGGCCCTGGACAAGGATGAAAAGAGCGGCAACTATAAGCTCAGCGTTGAATTTATCGATCTTTCGGGCCCCGTCAAGCAGGAGGGTCCCAAGGGAAAAATCATTGAGTGCGAGGGCAAAACCATTTTTGAGGCGGTACGAAACGCAAAAAAAAGAGTCCAAAATAAGCTCTACGTCGGGCATGCCCAGGTGCTGATTATCAGCCAGACTCTGGCGAAAACCGAGGATTTAAGTCCCATTTTGGACTGGCTGATGCGGGACAGCGAGGTTCGGGAAACCATGTATCTGGCCATTTCCCAGGAGTCCACAGCCGCCGATATTCTCAAGGGGGGCGGGCTTGACCAAAAGGTGATTGGCATCAAGCTTCAAGAGCTTATCGATAAGGATAACAAGGTCACCGGCTCTACCGTCAATACCATGCTCTACCAGAGCTTTGATAGTTTGAAAACTTCGGGCAATGACCTAGCCTTATCCGCCGTTTGGCTCAATCAAAACGGAGAAGAAGAAGTTTGTGAGATTAACGGCCTTGCCGCTTTTAGAGGGGAGAGGCTTGTGGGCTTCCTCTCGCCGGAGGAGACAAAATATTTTCTTGCCGTCATAAACGGGCTGGAAGGCGGGGTCATCCCCTTTTCCACAACAGGAAACGGAAAAGAGGACGCAGCCCTTGAAATCTTCAAGTGCAAAACCCAGAGGAAGGTCATTCGGGAGGGGGATAAGCCGAAGATTCAGCTTGAAATTAGCCTTACTGTTGTTATTAATGAATATATGCGTCCCTTCACCGACCTAGGTGAAGAAAAGCTCAAGGAATTGGATGTTCTGATTTCAAGGCAGTTTCGAACCGGCGTTGAGGCAGTCATCCACAAAGTGCAGAAGGAGTATCAGGCAGATATTTTCGGCTTCGGGGAGCTGATTCACAAGCGCGACAATTCCCTTTGGGAAAGTCTTGCGGAGCAGTGGGATACTCTCTATCCAAGCCTTGAGGTTGAGGTGGAGGTCAAAACCCATATCCTTGGAGCCTCGTATCTGAGCAGGTCCTAAAGGGGGGATGTGCCATGCTAACAGCTATTGTAATCATTTTATTTGCCCTTGTTCTGGTGCTTGATCTCCTGCCCGGCTTTGGTAAACGGCCTCTGAGAGAGCGAATCGTTTATCTCACGGCCTTTTCTGCAAGCTTTGTCTTCTTGCTGCTGTCCTCTCTCGGTGTTAATATCCCCGGCCTCTCCGGCGCACTCATTTCCCTGTTCAAAGAAATTCTACCCAACATTTGAAAGGTCGTGCCATGAAAAACGAAACGCTTACCCTGCGGCAGTTGGTCTGCCTTCTGTTCATGTTTCTTTTTGGCAGCACCGCCATTATGGGCATGGGCCCCAACGTGGAGCAGGATTCCTGGATCTCCATCATACTGAGTGCACTCTTCTCCGTGCCCTTTGTCCTGCTATTCGGCCGGCTGCGCAGCCTGTATCCGAATCGGAGCTTTTTCGAGGTTTTAGACCAGCTGTTCGGCCCCCTTTTTGGAGGGCTGTTCACTCTTTTGATGACCTGGTATTCCCTTCATCTCTGTGCCCTGGTGCTCCGCAACTTTTCAGAGTTTATCGTAATCAGTGTCATGCCGGAAACGCCCCAGCTTCCCCTGATGCTGATGATGCTGGCCGTCATGGTGTATCTGACCAAAAGCGGTATTGAAACCATGGGCAAGTGGGCGGCGCTCACGATGCCGGTGATTGTGCTGGTGGTTATTCTGACAATCCTTCTCTCCCTAAACAACATGGAGTTTTCCCGAATTCTGCCGGTGATGGGCCATGACTTCAGCAAAATTGTCGCGAGCGCCTTTCCGTTTTTATCTTTTCCTTTTCTGGAGATCGTTGTTTTTGTCTGTGCTTTTCAAGGCTGCGGCAGACAGGGGGGCGCCTATCGGGGCTACCTGATTGCCCTTGCCATTGCTTTTTTGGCCCTGCTTTTCGTGGAGCTGCGAAACATCCTGCTCTTGGGCTTTCCCCTCCTGGATTCGTCTCATTTTCCCTCTTATGTCGCCGCAAAGGCCATTAAACTGGGGAAGCTCATCTCTCGGTTGGAAGGCTCGATTTCTATGAACTTTATCCTTGGCGGGGTCATAAAAACCTCCGTCTGCCTTCTGGCCGCGACAAAGGGAATCGCCCATCTGTTTCAGCTGGAACGGCCTGCGGGCCTGCTCCTGCCTATCGGCCTGCTTGCTGTGACCTTGGCCACCATTCTATTTTACTCCACCACTGAAATGTTCGGTTTTATCAAAATCTATGTCTATTATGCCGCTCCCTTCCAAATGGTAATCCCCATTCTAACCTGGGTGTTTGCGGAGGTCCGGGCAAGGCGGGAGAAGCAGGAGGGGCTGCCGCCTCCTGTGGAAAACGAGACATAAAAAAACGTACAGCTCAAAAGGCTGTACGTTTTTTTATTGCCAGCCAAAAGTTATCAACATCGCTGTGGATAACTTAGACGAACTTTTCCCGCTCCTTGACTGCCAGCGCGTCGCAGCGGTTGTTCCATTCGTTGTCGGCGTGACCCTTCACCCAGTGAAAGCTCACCGAATGGATGGCAAGCAGCCTGTCAAGCTCCTGCCAGAGGTCAGGGTTTTTCAGCTCTCCGTCCTTGCGCTTCCAATTTTTTTCCTTCCAAGAGGAAAGCCAGCCCTTGTTGATGGCGTTGGCCAAATACTGGGAATCTGTGTATAGGTCCACCTGGCAGGGCTCCTTGAGCGCCTTTAGTGCCTCAATCGCACCCAGAAGCTCCATGCGGTTGTTGGTCGTTTGCGCCTCGCCGCCGGAGAGCTCCCGAATCAAATCCCCATAGCGAAGGACTGCCGCCCAGCCCCCGGGGCCGGGATTTCCCGAGCAGGCGCCGTCTGTATAGATTGTGATTTTTTTCATGGGTTCTCCAAAGGGCGTTGCTTAAAGTCCCTGTTATGCCTCATCGCCCGTCTCCGTCTCTGCCACGGCCTCTGCGGAAAGCGCCTCCACCTCGGTAGGGTCTTCTGTCCCTGCCTCAAGCTCTTCCTCCTCCTTGTCCGTCCGGGCAATGGAGATGACCTTTGAGCCCTCAATCAAACGCATCAGCCGGATGCCCTGGGTGGCTCTTCCGAAGGTGCTGATGGTCTCGGCGCCCATGCGGATAATCGTGCCGTCGTCGGAAATCATCAGGATATCGTCGTCGTCACAGACAACCTTCACATCCGCCACCTTGCCGGTCTTTTCAGTGACGTTGTAGTTTTTCAGTCCCATGCCGCCCCTACGCTGGGGTGCGCCGTTGGCGCCACGGACATATTCCTCAATGGCTGTGCGCTTGCCGTAGCCATTCTCGGTTACAGAGAGCAGGGAACAGCCCTCATGCACCCGGGCTGCGCCCACGCAGTAGTCACCGTCCCGCAGGCGGATGCCCCGGACACCGGTTGCGGTTCTGCCCATAGGGCGCAGGTCATTTTCGTCAAAGCAGATTGCCATGCCCTCCCGGGTGGCAATCAGGATGTTCTGCTGCCCGTCTGTCCGGCGGACAGAAATCAGCTCGTCATTTTCCCCAATGTTGATTGCGCGGATGCCGTTGTTGCGGATGTTCTTGAGGGCGCTCATGACCATACGCTTGGCCGTGCCGTCTTTCGTGACCATAACGAGATATTCATCCTCGGCCTCCAGATCCCGGGTGGCAATCATGGCGCTGACCTTTTCGCCCGGCTCGATGGGCAGAAGGTTTATGATGTTCGTGCCCTTGGCCGTTCGGCTGGCCTCGGGAATCAGATAGCCCTTCTTGCGGTAGACCCTGCCAAAGCTGGTGAAGAAGAGGATGTAATCGTGGGTGGAGGCCGCAAAAACCGTCTCCACATAGTCCGCCTCCCGCAGGGACTGGGCGGTGATGCCCCTTCCGCCCCGGCGTTGCGCACGGTAGGTGTCTGCCGGAATGCGCTTGATGTAGCCCGCATTTGTCAGGGTGTAGACGCAATCCTCCTCGTCGATGAGGTCTTCTATGTCGATTTCATCCTCAACGACGGCGATTTCCGTGCGCCTCTCGTCTCCGAACTTGTCTCTGATTTCCTCAAGCTCAGTAACGAGGACGGCGCTCAGCATCTCGGGATTTGAGAGCAGCTCGT
>CAYXNK010000071.1:10251-11207 GCA_964466395.1 uncultured Oscillospiraceae bacterium
CGATGAGGTCTTCAATGTCAATCTCGTCCTCCACGTCCTGAATCTCGGTGACTCTATCGTCGCCGTATTTATCCCGGATGGTCAGAATCTCATCCTTGAGCAGGGTGCGGATCATCTCTTCAGAGGCTAAGAGTGTGTTGTAATAGGAGATTTTTTCCTCAAGCTCCCGGAATTCTTTCTCAAGCTTTTCTTTCTCCAGGCCCTGGAGGCGCTTGAGCTGCATGTCCAAAATTGCCTGTGTCTGAAGCTCGGAGAGACCAAAACGGTTCATCAGGTTCTGCTTGGCGTCGTCATAGCTCTCCCGAATGATGCGGATGACCTCGTCGATGTTCTCCTGGGCAATCAGGAGTCCCTCCAAGAGATGGGCGCGCTCTTGTGCCTTTCGCAGGTCATACTTCGTCCGGCGGACGATAATTTCCTTTTGGAAGGCCAGGTATTCGTCGAGAATCTGCCGCAGAGAGAGGATTTTTGGTTGATTTTGGTTGTTCACCAGCGCCAGCATGTTGATTGCGAAGGAGGACTGGAGCTGGGTCTGGGTAAATAGGCGGTTCTGCACCACCTGGGGATTTGCGTCCTTCTTCAGTTCAATGACGATGCGCATGCCGTTGCGGTCAGACTCGTCCCGCAGACCGGAAATGCCGTCCAGCCGCTTGTCGCGAACCTGGTCTGCAATGTTCTCAATGAGGGTGCGCTTGTTAACCTGGTAGGGCAGCTCCGTAACGATGATGCGCAGCCGGTTCTGGCCGTGTTCCTCCATCTCCGTGCGGGCGCGGATCACCACACGGCCCTTGCCGGTGGCATAGGCCGCGCGGATGCCGGCACGGCCCATGATAATGCCCTTTGTGGGAAAATCGGGGCCTGTGACGTACTCCATCAAATCGGGCAGCTCGGCCTCGGGATTGTCCAGCACGCAGATGCAGGCATTGATGACCTCCCGCAGGTTGTGGGGGGGGATA
>CAYXNK010000072.1:0-11178 GCA_964466395.1 uncultured Oscillospiraceae bacterium
ATCCCTTTTCAATATACTCATACTTACTAGGATATTTCCAATGAAACTTTGTTGGAAAATTGAGGACCCATGGATCTTTTTCATCTCCTTTGTAAATCCATAATTTTCCAATGTTTATTAGATGTTGGTGACAATAGTCCTTATATATATCAAACATCTTAGGATAGCGCAGCTTGTAAACTAACGCTATCCCTTTTCCCATAACTCCGACACAGTTCACTGTATTAACTACAGTTTGTGCTTTTGTGTTAAATATATTGCCTTTTACAAATGTTATATTATTCATTATTTATGACTTATATATTAACCACTCTTTTGTATCAGCTCTTGGATTTGGATCAATTAGGTATACCTCAGATGGCGGATTATGTTTGTCAAATACGACAGAAGGATACATAATAATACCTGATGCGGTTCTGTTTTTAATCAATTTCTGATTTTTAATTTCACCGCCTTTCACCAAGAGATAAGCACAACCATCGATGTCATAGTTTGATGTAATAGAGATAACATCCTCATTATCCATCATTTCCAATTGTCTGTTTTCATGAGAATACATTCTATAATCAACTTCTATTTTAGAAACAATTTCATCGTCCCCCAAATAGTTAATAAGCAAATCTTTCTGGAATTCATCATAGCATATGATTCTCAACGATTCTAATTCCATGAAATCAAGCTCATCTTTTACTAGAAACTCTTGTTGTGACTGTTCTTTTATTCGATTAAAGAAATCATAGAATATTGACTTCCATTCTCCAGAAGACACTCGCTCTCCACCCAAAAAATTATTGGTCAGAGATTTAGAATCTGATATGTCGTGATATAAATATCCCAGTCTTAGACGATCTGGTATTTCTGTAACCTTTAACACTGAAGCAGCATTGGTTTGTAGGTTACCTGTGCTATAGTAGCACTTTTCTGGATATTTTGCTATAATTTCACGAATATCAAATTCAAAAAATACAGGCATAGGACACTTTGGCAAGTGTAAATCACATGCTTGTGAGTAATAACTCTTGCCATAATCTGTTTCAAGGCTACTATCCCATCCAAGACATTCGTTGTAGAATTGTGTCATTGATTTTGGTCTATAATAGAATCTAGCAAATGGATGTGCCTTACCAGTTCGGTGCACCACTGAACCTGCTGCATCATATTTCAAGGATTTTGTTTCTTCTGCCTTATTTCTACTCATTATCTTTCTATTTTTGATAATGTCTATTGCGTTGAACATGTGTGAGAAATGATACACCTTGAGTCTATTGTAGCCATTCGTACTGCATTCTGCCAAGGCTTCGATAAATCTCACTCTATTCAATTCTGGAATAAAGTCTTTATATAAGTCAGCTGTAAAGTCAACAGATTCATTTTTACTGAATGCGAACCAATCAATTCTATTTCTATATTGATGCAAGAATTCTTCAGTGAATATAATCGATGATGACGAAAGCTTGGTCCAATCAATTTTGTCCTTTATATTATCAATGATAGAAAGGTCAAACTGATTATAATCAAATCTCTTGTTTATGGATTTCCATATCAGAGAATCCTGGTACTTTACCAAAATTTGATTTGAAAGTTCAATATGATCTGATACATATGACCAATCGAGAGACTCGTTAAATTCGTCAAGAATCTTTTCTTCTTGGATACTAATAACTTTCTTATTGGTTGTAAGTATCTTCCAGTCTAAGAAGCCTCTATATTCTCTTACAAATGCTAAATCAGTATTCTGATTCTTTGACAGAACACTCCAATTAATCTTTGCTTCCTTTTCAATTGCTCGCTCTAAGCTCTTAATAGAAGGGGAGAATGACGGATTACTTGATAACTCAAACCAATTGATGTCAATGCCATCCATTAACTCAATAAGTGTGTCATCAATATGTAACTCTCTCTTTGCTACTACATCGTCCCAGGATATGGCTGCTTTTATAACAGGATCCTTGAGAATTTCACGCAGTTTTGCATCATTCCATTTGATCGTTGAATTCTTAGAAAGGGCATTCCAATCCCATTCTTTTTCTCTATTCTTGAAGATGAAGCCGAAAGTGATATTCGTACCAACATTTGAGGATAATGCTTTCCAGTCCCAATTTTCTTCAATGAAACTGCTAACCATATTATCATCAATGTTTATATCTTCTCTCGTAGATATAAGCATAAAATTCAGACGATCTCGGTACTTACGTAGATACTTTCCGTTATGAGCAGGGAGAAGACAAATACCAAACTGACTTATATAATTCCAATCCCAGCGTTCAGGTTTGAGCTCATAGAATACGTCATTTTTTTTCTGAATGGAATCAAGTTTAGTCAACTCGGAAAAATCCCAATTGTATTTTCCATCATTAAGTTTTGATTTAATGATAGCTTTCCATGTTCTAAATACATAAGTATCGGAATCATAGACAAACATGTTGTTGGCAGCTTGAGATGCTGATAACGCTTTATTATCTACATAGCTATGCTCTTTACTGACAAAGTCGTCAAGATCCAGAATGGCTTTATAGATATAGCTATAATTCCATTCGTATCCATCAGCAGGATTGTATTGTTCCGATAACTCCAATAATTCAGCAGGAGTATACAAAGATGTGATTGTTTTCCAACACTGTTCCTTTGTGTCGGATTCAAGATCAGCTATAGAGTCTTTTATATGTTCAAGATTGTCCTTGACATATGAACGATGGATTTTTTCATTTAATATAATATCCCAATCCCAATATTTAGCATATTTAGCCAGATTATCAACGATAAAACCGGTATCAAATCGTTTGGTTATAATGGTCCAATCCCATACAGCATTTTGAAGATCCTTGAATTTAAGAATCTCAGATAATGCCATATCTTCATTCAATATATTCCAATCAAGATGCTCTGCTAAACTTGGTGTGTTCTCAAGCAATGATCTAAAATCCATATCCTCCATATTTGAAATACGAGAAGATACGATATTCCAATCAAGATAATCTGCCTTGTTAGATAAAATATTTAATAATACTTTATCTGTAACTGATTCAGATACCAGATACCAATTCCATACGCTATCCAATTCTGAATCATTAAGATCATTATCATCAAGCAAAGGGGTAATTCTGCTTACTGCAGTTTCTTTATCCCATAAAGACAAGTAGTCTTTAAAATGAACATGCAAGAATGCTGGATCAACTCTATTAGTTAAAACAGACCAGTTCCAATAATCGGCATAATTTGCGATATGTTCTTCAATGAAGCTTACATCAAAATTATTAGAAAGTATTGACCAGTCTAGTGCAGATTTGCAGTTGTCTAAAGAACCTGGTATTTCTTGTAATAACTGAATCAATCTTTTGGATATGATTTCTTTATTCCATTTTTCACTAAGATGATGGAAAATGAAATTGACGCTAAGATTTGAAGATAGTCTATCCCATATGTTGTTATTTATGAACCAACTATTTGCGGTTGATGTTCTTTCCGCAATTTTGTCAATATATACAGATAGTCCTAGTGTATCAAAGTAACGCTCAATCAAATCATATGATGTTGCATTTAGCCAATTTGTGATAGCATCTGTGTGAGCGTTTAGCAATGCGCAAAATCTCTCATCAATAGCGATAGTTTTGTTCCCTGCGAGTTTATTCCAATTCCAAGGAAAATCTAAAAACTTCATCACTATATCATAATCGTTGACTATAGATGATACAAACGATGCGTTTTCTTCACTCCTCATCCATTGAATGTGAGATGCAAAGAATTCGGATGTAAAGACGGTCGACGAGCGTTTCATCCATTCGCTGTATAGTACTTTATCCTGACCAATATATAGTAAGTCTTCTGAGTTTACGAAATTCTGATTTCTAGACAAGCCACTCCAGTCCCATGGAAAATCAGGGTATTCAGTTATAAGTGATATGTCTTTGATGTTTTCAGAAATGTAGGTATAATCACTAGCAGAGTCGATTTTTACATGGTATTTTTTGAAGAACTCTGGAGTCCATTCAATATAAGAGTATTGTGCGAAACCGGTGATAAAACCGATCGTATTCCAAATTAATAAATCGCACTTTTCTAAATACTCGATAAGTTCATCTGACCATATATAATTGTCCTTTGAACCAAGATTATAAGAAATCAAAAGTCCTTTTTCTTTTATAGATTTCACAACCTCTGCAAAATCATTGTTTGTGACAATAGATTTTACAAGGGTTTTGTCTGAGAATATTTTATCGAGAACAGTCTCAATATATACAGCAATATAGTCTTGCAATACACTAATGTTTTGTATTACAAGATTTACATTTGCTTCTCTGGCAAAGTATGCCCAATCCCATCTCTTGTGAGAATATTTTACTATAAGGTTCTGGTTAGATAATGGTAGCCAGCTAGTAAGATTATAGAAATCAATGTTTAGATGTTCTATGTTATTAACTACAAAATCGACATCTAGGAAAGGCTCTACGATTTCCCAGTCCCACTCGATATTTGTGTTTACATCACATAGCATTAATTCCTGAGCTTGTTGCTTGGTAATATCATTTCGCGAAAGAACGACGCTCATTTCCCAAGCATATTTTGCACATGACTCAATAATGAAGCTAACTGGCAATCTACGAGAGAGAGTAATCATGTCAAATTTTGAACATGGTTCTCCAATATGCTGAATAATAATATCCTCAGGACAACATTTAGATATGTAATCCCAATTATTGTTATTACAAAATTCATTAGAGACAATATAGTTATATGTATCTATATCGCTCCAATCAGTTCTAGAATCTCTTACAATAAAATCAAATTCATCTTGCTCTATCTCGTCTTCAAAATATCGTATTTCATTATAGTTAATTGTTGAATCTGAATTATTGATTAACTTTGAATATAACGCCTTCTTTATTTTCTTATTTAAGAGATACGCATTTTGCTCTCTATACAAAATATCGGTCGCAGCAACAGATACTTTGTCATTTAACAAAATAATTGGATAAAAATCTTCATTGAGCTGATAGAGACAAACGTCAACACTTTTTGAAAAGTATTTCCATTCAGCAAGTGTATTTGCTTTAAAAATGTTTGTGACTTTATTAGACTGAAGATTTATTCGATTTATTAAATCATCAGCATAATCTATATTGATTTCGTCTGGATTAAAGTAAGTAACCGCACTAACGTCTGTAATTTCAGAGAAGAAACCTAATTCTGCGTAAAATGGGAAATCAACTGTGTCTATTGATAGTTCTGACTTGTTGACATTTTCGAGTAAACGTTTCTTTCCTTCATAGAACGAGAATTTGCAGTTCATTTCTAAAGCCTTATTACCCAATCTAGTAAGACGGATATATTTTATGGCTTCTTCTTTTGTGGAAATTTCCTCATTAGCTTCTTCTGAATCCTCAGAGTCAGAGTTATCTTCAGAACATTGATCAACACTATCAGACTCTTCAACAGCGAGATGCCATTTGAAGATGGAATCAATCATGCTGTTAAAAAGAGAGATCTCTGCTTGATCACGATAGAAGCGTTTGTCACCGAATGTTTTTTCAGCAACATCAAAACCGAGGGTTAAAGCTATGTCCTCCTTTGTTATTTTATTGCTCTCTAGTGAACTAATCAATCGAAGTAAGACTAACTCTAATTCAGACAGTTCTTCCGTCTTATAGAATTGTACGGCACATAAAGTTTCCTTTACTGGCCATTCACGAAGTTTACTATCTTTGAGCAAAGACTTGTAAACCAGTGTTCCATTATTTATAATATCACTATATTGCATAATTAATTGTCTGCGATGTTATGTAAATGTTGCAAATAAATACCATACCAAAGTCCAGTGCCACTAACATGGATTTCTTTTATATTGAAGCGATCCATAAGAGACAAGAACATTGGTAGGCCAAGACGCATTGTTATCTGGTCATCAAGTCGTTTACTACCTCTTGATGATTCAAAGTCATACTCATTTAACTGATCGACTGTATCGAATTGGTCAAGAATTGCTTGGTTACAAGTCTCGATGCAAGCTTCGATCTTCTCACGAGTCATAACTCTATCATGCTGAGCAGCATTATTCTTACCGCCTGTAGCATGAGTGATAGCCGTTCCAACGCTAATACAGAAACTTTCTGTTTCGGATGTCATTGCATCCCCCATATTTTTGTAGAATACAACCAATCGTTCTTTGATTTTTTGGTCACTACGTTTTAGTGCCTCAGATACAGGTGTATCTCTGTCCGAATCCAAAAACAAGATGTTTCGCAAAGCAGTAGTACCAAGATTGATACTATATGAACTTACGAGATCACTATTTTGGAATACAGACACCTCGGTTGATCCGCCGCCTTGGTCTATCATGATAACATGCTCAGAAGTAAGCATTTGTTGCTTATACCTAGAGCTAAATAAGTATGCAAACATAGTAGATACAGATTCTTCCTTCTTGGAGAGAATGCGAACATTAATGCCTGCTCTATCTTTAATAAACGCTACAATCTCATCACGATTTCTAGCAGTTCGATATGCAGCTGTTGCTACAGTATAGACGACATCAACATTCTCTTGCATCATTACTCGCTTCCAATTGCGGATAGTCGGTAGTACGTTCCTCTCAAAATAACGCATGTTCATGTCATTCTGAGAGTCTAATCCCTTACCAGTTTCTGTTTTGTTAGCGTTTCTGATGAAATTCTGGAAGTTGAACTCGTCAACATTTGCGTTTCTTATTAACTCTTGATCTTTGCCAATCAGACACTTTACAGCCTTAGTTGAAAGTTCAAGAACGGCAATTTTGGGATTGGATCTATTTGCATTTGGACGCAACCATGTTTCAATTACTCTAAGATGTCCATCTGTTTCTGGATTAATATCGCGAGTATTGAGATTTGCAGAGCGATTCTTTGATATTGGTCGTGGACGTTTCTTCATTAACTTGTGCTCCCAGTGAATTATTTTTCCATTAGGATTTGTCTTGATACTTTCAAAAACATTCTTATAAATAGCTTCACCTTCTTTGTTTTTATAAGAAGAATAGTGAGCACTATTACCTACAATTATTAAAAGACGCTTTGCACGTGACAATGCTACATTTAATCGGTTTGGTGATTTTGCGAAGCCAAAATCCGTTTGCTTCCTAAATCCAAACTCTTTGTAAACTCGATAATCTGGAGCTTGTTTCTCGTTTTCAGCTATACAATTACTTCTGACTAGAGAGACAATAACAATATTCCTCTCCATACCTTGGAATCTATCAACAGAACTTGGCTTCAATGTCAGTTTACCAGAGTATTTACCTTGTAATTGTCTTAATTGTCTCAGCTGAGCACCGTAGAAAGTGATCAATCCAATTTCCTTATCTTCTTCGCTTGAAAATTTGTTATTATATGCTGCAAAGGAATCAGAAGTTGCCAGCTGTGAAAGCACCCATTCAATAGCATCAACCTCTCCACGGTTGGTACGTGAGGTTCCTTCCGCAATTTCAGGCGAATTTGTATCAATCCATATCACATGATTTTCAGGTGATATAAGCCCATCTATATTGATTCCATGATAACGAGAGAATGGAGTACCTTCAGATTCGTAGTCTTCATTTATAAAACCACATTCCAAACCTCCATCTTTGGTATAGAATTGTTCAATGACTTTATTGATGTCAGGATGCATTCTATACTGCTTTCTAAAAGTACCCTTGATAGAATTGTCTGCCTGGGTAAAGAGACGTTCAAAATGAGATTTTTCAAGTTGGTCAAAATTGTATCTGACAAACTTTTCCAACTCAATTATCTGCTCTTTCTCTTCAACATCAACAGTTTGTAGAGCTTGATAATGAAGCTTATATAGTATATCTTCTCTATCAATATTTGGAGGTAATTGGCGATGGTCTCCAATGATTATTGACTTTGTTCCATAAACTAAAGGCATAGACAATTCTGAAGGGGTTGCCTTTGAAGCTTCATCCTGAACCACTACGTCAAATGCTAGATGTTCATCGTCCTTAAAAACGTTCTTGTATCGTTTCATGAAACGACTCTTAACATCTTCTTTTTGAGACTCTATTGCAGCATAGTTCTTTTCGGTGATTGAACTACAAGTCGCACCTATAACGTTACAATTATTGCGATATAAATTAAAAACTTTCTTACGATACTCTGTAGGAAGATTCAGCATAAAATGGAACCATGCTCTTTCTATCGCTTCATCTTGAATTTGAGAGCGATTGATAATATTCTTGATCCATCTAACCAAGACAATATTGTCCTTATTGAAAAGTTTATATTCATCAGACTCTTCAATTGCTCTATTATCTTCTGCAAGTATATAGTTCTTTGAAAAATCAATTTCAGCCCACTTCATCATCTCCGTAATAGCATACGGCAAACCTTCTGATGAAAATTTATTACCAGCTCCAATTCTAATTGGTTTAACAATGTTATGATCAGAGTATTTCAAACGGTCTAATGCGTTATCTACTGCTAAATTTGCTTCCGAGGTGAGTAGAGTACGATCTTTAGGATTAGCCAATGCTAATTGCCATATCAGCTCGGCGATAGCGGTAGATTTACCTGTTCCTGGAGGACCTTGTATAACTGCAAGATCTCTTGCCTCTACGGCTTTAGCAATAGCTTCTATCTGCCACTCATTAAGATGCGTATTCAGCTGATTGGCTTCAATATGCCCAATTCTTTCCTTTACCTTTTTCTCGTCAGCAGGAGTAGCTTTGCTAGCATCAAACAGATAGCTTGCAAGCATAGGATTTCTAAGTTGTTCAAAATTCTCGGTGATAAAATCAAAGGATTCTTGTAAGCGATTTACTTTTTCTGAATCACCAGTCAGATCTGTAGACACCTTAGTTAGTCTTTTTTCGATAACTAATTTCTCTACAGCATCCAGTTTTTCTTTCTCAATCATAAATGTAAGCATAGGATAGTTGACATTTTTTAATTTACCAACTTCAATCCCATCACAACTAAAAATCTCTCCACGAAGTGTGCCTATAACGACAGCCTCATGCTCTTGCTGGCCAAACACATTTCGTTCGATAAAAAACTTATCTTGTTCCTCCAAAGGGAATATTTCAAAGTCAAAAGGTATTGGCTCGTATTCTTTAGCTTCTCCAGTATCTTCATCTTCAACTGTACATCCATCCTTGATTTCATTCAAAATGTCACGAAGCGCAATAAAGAAGTCTCTTGATTGAGAATGAGAACTATATGCTTGTCGAAATGATAGTTCTCCCTGTTTATTAGCGGCAATAACAATGTTAGGGAAACAGTCTCCCAACTGATTTTCAATATTTTCTTTTTTCTCTTTCTTATAATTCCATATTCTTCCTTCAATATATGGCTGAGGAAAGAAATTCATGTATAGACACTCACATTCTTCCTCAAAATCTTTAAGTAATTCTGGAGAAATTGTATCTATATTTGCATAGAAGTTCCATGAATCTTTACCAACTGGTATTAGCTCCGTATTGAATCTTTGTTTGAATGATTTTTGAAACAGTTCGAATTTAGACTCTGTATTAGCCATTATAACCAATTTGCCATCTGCACGATGAAGCTTCGCTGAGTTAACATCAAGCAGTATTGGCTGCTTCATATATTGAAGAAGACACTTGTTTATATGAGTAAATATCTTCCATATTTCTCGAATTGATTTTTCTTCTCCAGCAAGATTGTCAATATCCAAAGCGACCTGTTCCTTTATTACCTGCTCGTCGACTTTTTTCTTACTTAGATTGTATCGTAGATTTCCAAATCTATCAGGTTTACCAAGGCCGAGTACTATGACATTAATTTCTTCCCCAACATATAGATAATTACCAATTTGACCAAACCCACATGGTACTTCTGAATAATGTATCATACCAGAAGCCCTTCCTTTCAGTTTTACAAATGCACCAATATCTGTAATATTTCCGATTTGTACTTTTATATTATCTCCTTTATTATAATCCATCGTTATAACTATTTATGAAAACAGAAAAATGCTTATGTTTAATTATTCAATGTTGCTTACTAATAAATCTTTAACGTCGACTTCTAGTGCATCAGCAATTGCATTTAGTGTAATGAGATCTGGCTGAACTCGCTGATTGAGATATTTCGACACAGTGGTATTGCTCTTGCCTATCTTCTTGCTTAACCAAATGCCCGTTTTGTCCTTTTGAACCAAAACGACTTTGATTCGATTATATTTTCTTTTCTCCATACTTCAAACGTTTGAATCTACATGCAAATATAAGCAATAGTAATTATAGATGTGCATATTGAGTACAAAAAACTCTTTTCTTATATTACTTACTGGTGTCAAGTTGCCATTCCGCACAACGATTGGGGATTCTACCGCTTCAGATATCTCTTCTGGTGCCTCCTTGCGGCAACCAAATAAAGAAATTGCTGTCAGCAACGAAAAGAAAAGGAGTGAAAACTGTTTCATCGTGTTGAATTTGTCTGTTATTCTTTCTTACAAAAGTAAGGTTTTCCTTTCTATGCGGAAAATAATTGCACATTATATATTATAAACGTGCATGATATAGTATATCCATTTTCTTTTCACTACACTTCTCTACGATATAATTTCTTCCTCATTAGCGAGTATCTAAAGCGGGTACTTCTGGACCTTGCGTTCAGGATACAAAGGTATTTCGGCAAATCCTGTCGCCAAATTGGTTTGTCGGAAAAATCTTCCTCTTTCCCTGCGGGCGAGCGTATTTATTCCACAAAAATTTGCCTTCGGCGGATTTTGCCGACCTTTTAAGTATCCCGAAACATAAGGTCAGTACACCGGCTCCGATACGGCATCAAAAAAAAAGTCAGAAATTATGAGAAGTATAGTAAAAAATAGGAAACAAGGTAGTAACCTTCCAATTAGCATCAAATTGGTGGTAAAAATCGTTGCGGTGGTTTTGGGTTGCTCCCTGTGGGGAACAGGGTTTATTTGGGCTTTAGTGGGCTTGTATCTCTTTCTTCCTGTCATTCGGGGTATCCTCTCCTTCTTCGTGGGTTTAGGTGCTATCATCCTGTTTATTCTCATTCTTTTCTCGTTTTTATAATCCCTTAAAATTTAGAGTTATGAGTAAAGTATTCTTATTAGGAGCAAACAAGGAGATAGACAGAGCCAAACAAGTGGTAGAGGTAAATCAGATTATCCAAATGGAGGGTTACAGCTACGACAGGTATGTAGTGTACGACATTCGCAAAA
>CAYXNK010000073.1:0-11178 GCA_964466395.1 uncultured Oscillospiraceae bacterium
CGAGAGAGCTTGTTTATAATAACATCATCATTCTACATTGTCAAGCCGTTTTTATGCTCTTTTCAAACCTTTTTTTACTTTATTTTTGATTGTCTAAATATGGTGTCCCTTTGCCCTCTTCCCCACTTCATCCTGTGGCGCTTTGCCGGAATCGCCCCTTCCTTTCAATTTATCATCATTATTCCCGCCCATGTGACTTTGTTACAGACGGAAGCCCCTTTTCTTATTATAATGAAGCCAGAAGACAGGAAAGGCAAAGAAAATAAGACTTTCGCTGTGTGGTGCCGAACGCGCAGAAAACGCTTATTTCGCCAGGCGGCCTCTCCGGTCGGGGAGCTTGCAGACAAACTCTTCACCCTTTTCGATAACTCCTTTCTCCTCCATAAAATATCCTCTCCTTTTTACTCCACACAAGTCCAAAAAAGCAGCACAAGGGGCGCTATCCCGCAGGATGGCGCCCCTTAAATCTTTGATAATAAGAGCAGGGGCGCCAAGAAAGCGCCCCTGCTCTTATTATCGGCACGCTGCCCTACATTGCCACCTTTATCGCCTTGGCAAAGAGCGCGGCCAGATCCATCTTCTGATAGGTCTCAGTGAATTCGACCTTGCTCTCCCTCGCCCAGCCCTCTGAGTCGGCGGCAAACAGTTCCTGGGCGACAAAATAGGCCAGCGTGAGCTTTTCCGTCTCGCTCATCAGCTCAACCGCGGCGTCGGCCTTTAGGGGCAGACGCATAATAATATGGTAGCCGTAGACGGTCTCTACCGGCTCCGAGACGCCGTAGTCCGCAAGGCCCGCGGCGGCGGCCTCAAAGCCCATATCCAGTTTCCCCGCCCCCGCCTGGAAGGTATAGCCGTCGGTATAGTAGGTAAGCCCGGGGTCCGCGCCGTATTCCGCAATCAGCTCGTCAAGCCGGGCCGCCCGGACGTCCGTTTCGGAGATGGCCTGCAGTTCGGCAATCAGCTGCTCCGCCAGCGCCTTTTTCTCCGAAAGCTGTTCCTCCGGCAAGACAGCGCCGCTGTCGTCCATGCCGGAAATTAAAATATGCTTTGCGCGGATATAGCCCATCTCCCCGCACTGAGCTTCCCGCCGTTTTCACCGTAGAGATGGGAGAAGGTGCGTTCCATCAGAAAACGCAGGCTGCTGATGTGCTGATACAGCTCCTTTGTCATATAGACCTTGGAGAGGTATTCCACAAAGGCCTCCTCGCTGCCGCCGCCATAGGCCTCCACATTGCTCTGCCACAGATCTGCAAGGGTCTGCTCATCCTCCCCGCCCAGGCTGACGCCCAGGGCCGCGGCCTCTGTTTCCAGGCTGCTGTAATGCTTTATGGTGTCCAGCGCTCTGCCCATAATAAATTCCCGGTTGGTCTTGTCCGGCTCCAGAAGGCTGGGCGCGTCCCAGTCCGTAATTTCTCCGTAGGCATCCTCCAGGCTCGTGACCTCGAACTCATACCAATAAAACAGCTCGCCCCAGCCGACCTCCCGGCCGTTTACCGTAAGCATCGGCTCGTCAGAGGCATAGCTCCCATAAACGGCGGTGTAGTCTTTAACCATGGACGCCGTCTCCGTTGCGCCGGCAGGAGTCTCCTTCAGGGCGTCCTCCGACCGGGAGCGAAGCTTACTGCTTTGGCAGCCGGCAAACAGCCCTAAAAAAAGAGTCAGGCAAAGGGCAAGCGGAATCAGTTTGTTTTTCATGTTGTTCTCCTTATTTATAATGTATAGACGCCTGCCTATACAGGTTTCCCCCATGGCCGCAGGGGCGGGGGACAAAAACCGATCCCATTTCCGCTGAACCGGCACCTGACATCATAGCACGGCGCCGGATACGGAACAAGTCGGAAATTGTTAACAGTCTGGCCGGGCTTCAGAGATAACAGCCGCCTATTCCTGCGGCTCCCCAGGCCTTTCGGCCGGGTTTTCGCCCTTGGCGCCGGCAGCCGCGTAATCGGCGACGAAGCTCCGCGCCGTCTCAATAATCCGCTTGCCCGAGCGCAGCCGCAGGCTGACCCGGGGTCTTGCCCCCGCCTCCACCTTAACCCGCCCCTTGTACTCGGTCTGTCCGTATAACAAGGACACTCGCTCCATATCGAAGTCCGCCAGAACGAAAAAGAGGAAGCCGGATTTCTGGGAAATCTCGCTGATCCCCGCCTCCTCGGCTTCGCCCCGCAGAAGGGCGACATGGATGAGCGCGTTGACCATAGGCGGCGGATCGCCGAAGCGGTCAATCAATTCGTCCGTCAGGTCGTCTGCCTCCTCCTCCGTGCGGATCATCGCAATCCGCCGGTAGAGGTCCATGCGCTGCTCAGAGCTTTCCACATAGCTCTCGGGAATATTCGCGGAGACCGCCAGGTCTGCGCTGCAGGAGGTGTGCACCCGGGGCTTTTGCCCCTTTTCCTCCAAAACGGCCTCCTCCAGCAATTTGATATACAAATCGTATCCGATATCGATCAGATGGCCGCTCTGTTCTGCGCCCAGGAGATTTCCGGCACCGCGAATCTCCAAGTCCCGCATGGCAATCTTAAAGCCGGAGTTAAACTCGGCAAACTCCCGGATGGCCGAAAGCCGCTTTTCCGCAATCTCCGTGAGCACCTTGTCCTTGCGGAAGGTGAGGTATGCGCTGGCGCGTCTCGACGACCTTCCCACCCGGCCTCTTAGCTGGTGGAGCTGGGAGAGGCCCAGGCGGTCGGCGTCCTCAATAATCAAGGTATTCACGTTGGGAATATCGATTCCCGTCTCAATAATTGTTGTGCATACGAGCACCTGGGTATCGCCCGAAACCATGCTCTCCATGACGCCCGAAAGCATTTCTTCCTCCATCCGTCCGTGCGCGACGGACACTGTGGCGTCCTCCAAGAGGCGGCTTAAACGGGACGCCACCCGCTCGATGCTTTCAATCCGGTTGTGCACATAATAGACCTGACCACCCCGAAGGAGCTCACGGCGTATGGCGTCTGCCACTACGGTCCAATCGTGCTCCATGACATAGGTCTGTACAGGCTGGCGGTCCTGGGGCGGCTCCTCGATGGTGGACATATCCCGCAGGCCGGAAAAGGCCATGTTGAGGGTTCTCGGAATCGGCGTTGCAGAGAGCGTCAGGCTGTCCACCTGTCGCGCCATCTCCTTGAGCCGCTCTTTGTGGGAGACGCCGAAGCGCTGTTCCTCGTCAATCACGAGAAGGCCAAGGTCTTTGAAGGAAATATCCTTCTGAATAATCCTGTGGGTACCAATCACCAAATCAGCCTTGCCGCTTTTGATTGCGGCCAGGGTCTCGCGCACCTGCGCCGGGGTTCGGTAACGGTTGAGCAGGTGAATCTCAATGGGAAAGCCGTGGAAGCGCTGCATGGCCGTCTGATAGTGCTGCTGGGCGAGCACCGTCGTGGGCACCAGGAGCGCCGCTTGCTTGCCGTCCAGCACGCATTTCATAATAGCGCGCAGCGCCACCTCGGTCTTGCCATAGCCCACGTCGCCGCAGAGAATTCTATCCATGGGCTGGGTCTTTTCCATATCCTTTTTAATCTCGACGATACTGCGCAATTGGTCGTCCGTCTCCTGATAGCCAAAGTTTTCTTCAAACTCTATCTGCCAGGGAGAATCTGGCGCAAAGGGGTGTCCCTCCAGGCGCTGGCGCTCAGCATAGAGTTTTATGAGCTCCTTTGCCAGCTCCTTGGTGGCCGCCTTGGCGCGGGACTTAGTTTTTGTCCACTCCACCCCACCCATTTTCGAGAGCTTAACCGGCCTGTCCTCGCTGCCGCCAATGTATTTGGACACCAAGTCCAACTGGGTGGCAGGGACATAGAGGCTGTCCGTCCCCGCATAGCAGATTTTGATGTAGTCCTTTTCAATGCCGTCCACAGGTATCTTGAAAATTCCCGCAAATCGGCCGATGCCGTGGTACTCGTGCACCACCAGGTCACCAACAGAGAGGTCTGAGTAGCTGATGATCCCCTGTCTGTCCTTGAGGGCTTTTTTCTTTTTTTTCTTACGAAGTCCACCCTGGACAATCTGGTTGTCCGTGAGCACCGCCAGCTTCGCCTCGGGATACTCATAGCCTGTGGACAGGGAGCCCACGGAAATCACGCAGCTGCCCGGGGGCGGGAGCCGATTTAATTCCGTGTCCAGGGCTGTTTTGATGCCCTTTCCGACAAAATAGTCACAGAGCAGCTCTGCACGCCGCTTGTCGGCCGCCAACACCACCACGGAGTAGTTCTCGCCGATGTAGTGCCTCACGTCCTCTATGGCCGTCTCCGCGCTTCCGCCGTAAGAAGGAAGCTGCTTTGTAATCACCGATAAAATGCTCTTGGGCTCCACGGGATTGCGCCCTGTGGTGAAGTTATCCGACATAAAGAGGGCAAAGTCCTGCAGCCGCTCCCCCGCCATCTCCCAGGGCAGATAATATTGCGCTGCCCTGCCATGAATCAGGCCGGATTCCAGAAGGATTTTCACATCCTCAGCATGCTGCTTGAAAAATGCCGTGGCCGTCTCAGAGACCTTGCTGGGCTTATCGAGGAACACGACGGCCTCCAGGGGGATATAGTCCATGGCCGTGACAAAATCGGGATAAATCAAATCTACATAGCGGTCAGCGGCGGAGAAGTCGCCGGTTTCAGCAAATTTCTCCCCATCCTCCCGCAGGGTCTCCGCCAGTTTCTTATTGCCCTTTTTCTCTGCCTGCTTGGCCAGCTCATGGAGCTTATCCGGCAACAGTGCCGCCTCCCCCAGAGAGGGGATAATCTCCCTTGCGGGTAAAATGTCGCAGAAGGAGAGCTGATCTGACCGCCTTTGGCTGTCCGTGTCAAAAAAGCCCATGGAGTCAATCTCATCGCCCCAGAACTCACAGCGGACGGGGCTCTCATAGGCCGGTGAGAAAAAGTCCAGAATTCCGCCCCTTCGGGAGAACTGGCCCGGCCCCTCTACCTGGGCGCTCTTATTATAGCCACAGCGAAGAAGGGTGCGCTCCACCTCCTCGGGGGGGCGGCTTTCGCCGTCCTCAAGGCTCGTGGAGGCCTCCAGAAGTGTTCGGGGCGGCAAGGTGCGCTGCAATAGCCCCGCAACCGTACAGACCACTACAGGCGCCTTTTCCTTGGCTAAAGCCGATAAGACCTGCAGTCGCCGCTGCTCTGCCTCTCTTGATACGCCTTCGGCGGCATAAAAGTTCAAATCCCGGGAAAACAGCAGGGCGCAGGGCTCTGCCAAAAACAGCTCCAAATCCCGTCGGAAATTCTCCGCTGCCGTCTCGTCGGCACAGACGACAAAAAGAGGCCTGCCGCTGATCAGGCGCAGAGCGGCGGCAATATTTGCCCGCGCCGTTTTGCCCGGCCCGGAAATCAGGGCAGGCAAAGTGCCCCCTTCCAGATAAGCGGGGAGGAGGTTTAAGTTTCTGTCGTTAAAAACAGCCTTTGTTAAGCTTTGCATGGCGTTTCCTTTCGCTTGCTCTGTCTCCGCCTGAAAAAGCACGGATATCCCCGATACGAAAGTCTCGGGGGTATTTTTATTTTAACCGCTCCGTCTGTCGAAATCAAGCCCCCGCTGCCGAAGAAACGAGGCTCTTTTTTCTCTCTCCCGGCAAATATACAATATATATATTTATATTCAAAATTTTTCTTGTATCGAGACCTTTTTTTTGTTATAATAAAGTGATTACGGAACCAGGCTTTTTCCCAGAAAAAGGAGAATGACTTTTAATGAATTCAGTCAACGATATTTGGAACAGCATCATGACGATTCTTTCCTCCGAGCTTACCAGCACCTCCATCAACACTTGGTTTTCTGACTGTAAGCCCGTCGAGATTTCCGATAACCGCCTTGTCATCTACACCCCTACGGAATTCAAGCGCAACATTATCAGCCAGCGCTTTTCGGGAACCATCTCGGGCGCCTTAACAGAGCTTTTTTCCACGCCCTTTGAGCTTTTGGTTTTGGCAGAAGACGAACTGGACGATTATGTGAGAGCTTCGGAGAGGGACGACAGCCTGCCCGAGGTGGCGGGCTATACCTTTGACAAATTTATTGTGGGAAACTCCAATAAATTTGCCCACGCCGCCGCTGTCGCCGTTGCGGAAAATCCCGGCCTTGCCTATAATCCCCTTTTCATCTACGGCAACTCCGGCCTTGGAAAAACCCATCTCCTCCTCTCCATCGGCCAGAAGATTCACGAGACCGATGCCGGGGCGAAGATTGCCTATGTCAAGGGCGACGACTTCATCAACCAGATGGTGCAATCCATTAAGGATAACACCCAAGAGGAGTTCCGCAACAAATACCGCTATGTGAACTTGCTTTTAGTTGACGATATCCAGTTCATTGCCGGAAAAATCGGCGTCCAGGAGGAATTTTTCCACACCTTCAACAACCTCTACGAGGCGGACAAGCAGATTGTCATCACCTCCGACCGTCCTCCCATGGAGATGAACAAACTGGAAGATCGGCTCCGCACCCGCTTTGAGGGCGGACTCATGGCGGACATCCAACCGCCAGACATGGAAACCCGCATGGCGATTATCCGCAACAAGGCCGCCCAGTTGGGCATGGTCCTACCCGATGACGTGGTGGAATATATTGCGGATACAATTAAATCCAACATTCGTCAGATCGAGGGAGTTGTAAAGCGGCTCACGGCCTACAACTCCATCCTCAACGACGAGATGAACGTCACCTCGGCCAGGCGGGCGATTAAAGACGTGATTCGTGTGGGTGAATTTGTTCCCACACCAGACATTATCATTGAGGAGACCGCTCGCTACTACTCCTTAGATCCCGGCGAGCTGCGGGGGCAACGGCGTTCAAAAAACACCGCCATGGCCCGGCAGATTTCCATGTATCTGATGCGCAGTCTGACAAATCTCTCCTTAAAAGATATCGGCGAACAATATGAGGACAGAAACCACTCTACGGTTTTAAGTTCAATCCGAAAGGTCGAAGAGCTGATTTTAAAAGACGCCTCCTTCAGTATCACAATTCGGGACATCACCAGCAACATCAACACCTCCCATGGCCAGTAAGGCCTCCCCTTTTTATTTTCCACTTTCCCCTGTGGATTGATGAAAACAGAGCTGTGGAAAAGCTTCCTCTCTTTTTCCCTTCCCCAGTAGCTGTGGAAAACCTCTTTTCTTCCCACAAATTTTTAAACATAGACTTTCTTTGATTTTCAATGTCTCAGCCCACTTTTCCACATCTTTTTTTACTACTACTAATTCTACTACCTTTAATCTTCTATCTATCTATCTTTCTCTATAGACGAGAAGGCAGGACTAAGAAAAAAACCGGAGGAGCAAGACATGAAATTTACCTGTGAAAAGTATCTTCTTCAGGCGGCCGTGGCAACAGCCTCCCGCGCGGCGGCCTCCAAAAGTCCAAACCCCGCCCTGGAGGGTATTCTGATTGAAGCCTCCGGAGACATAAAGCTGACGGGCTATGACCTGATTAAGGGCATCTATACCCGCTTTGCCGCTGATGTGGCAGAACCCGGTTCCGTCATCGTAAACGCAAGGCTCTTTGACAACATTGTCCGCAGTCTGCCGGACGATATTGTCAATGTGGAGGCGGATGAAGGCAGCCTGACCCGCATCACCTGTGGCAACGCCGAATTCTCCATCATGGGTCTGGAGGCCGAGAACTACCCCGACCTGCCCTCTGTGGAGCACCAGAAGTCTGTCTCTATCCCCGAAAAGACCATAAAGGAAATGATTGACCAGACCATCTTTGCCGTCAGCGACAACGAGGCAAGACCCATCTACACGGGTGCCATGTTCGAGATTGAAAGCGGCAAACTCACCGTTGTGGCGGTGGACGGCTATCGCCTTGCCCTGCGGCGGGAGAACATGGAGGTTGCCGATATGAAGGCCTTCAGCTTCATCGCCCCCGGTACAGCCCTTTCCGACCTGCAGAAAATGTGTTCGGAAGGGGACGAAACGGTTAAGATAGTAATGGGAAATAAACACATTTCCTTTTCCATTGGCAACTGTGTCCTGATTACAAGAAGGCTCGAGGGTGAGTTCTTAGACTATAAAAAAGCCATCCCCAGCGAATATAACTATAGACTTAAGGCGGACCGGGCAAGATTACTAAAGGCTGTTGACCGCGTCTCCCTGATTATTGACGACAGAATCAAAAATCCACTGCGGTGCATCTTTGGCAAAAACCGCCTGAACATGTACTGTGTCACCTCCATCGGCAAGGGTGAGGATATCTGTGAGTACGAGGGTGACGGCGAGGGTCTGGAAATAGGCTTTAATAACCGCTACCTTCAGGATGCCCTGAAGGCCGCTCCCGCCGAAAAAATCGAGATCTGCTTAAATAACGGCTCTTCCCCCTGCGTTATTGTGCCGGAGGACGGCAGCGACAAGTTCATCTACATGGTTTTACCGGTCAGGCTCAAGGCCTGAGGAAAAGGAAGGCGAAAAAACGCTTATGGAAGAATCCGCAGAACTGATTACAATCCAAACGGACTTTATTAAACTAGACGCCTTTTTGAAATTTGCCAATGCCGTGGGCAGCGGCGGCGAGGCAAAGGTGGTCATTGCCGAGAGCCTTGTTGCTGTCAATGGCGAGTCCTGCAACCAGCGGGGAAAAAAACTCCGCGATGGTGACCGTGTCTCCTATGACGGCCAGGAATACCTCGTCCGCGGAGGGCCTTAAATGAGGATAGACAGCGTCCGGCTGGAGGGCTTTCGCAACTATCTGGACGAGAAAGTAAACTTTTCGCCGGGGATTAACATCATTACGGGGGAAAACGCCCAGGGAAAGACAAACCTTTTGGAGTCCGTCTACCTTCTCAGCTGCGGACATGGCTTTCGCACCCGGATTGACAACGAGATGATTGGCTTCACCCGGAATCACGCCCGCCTGCAGGGTTTGGTGTTTTCCGGTGAGAGGGAGCAGAGCATTGACATTTCCATGGGACGGGGCCAGAGAAAGCGCATCCTCACAAACGGCGTAAAAAAAACCGCCGCCGAACTCTCGGAGACCCTGCGTGTGGTTTTGTTCTGCCCGGACGATTTGAACATGATTAAGGACGGCGCCCGGGAGCGCCGCCGCTTTATGGACGTGGCGATTGCCCAGTTGCGCCCCGCCTATGGGGCGCTGCTCTCGGAGCACAGCCGGCTCTATGAGCACAAAAAGCGGATTCTGGCAGACTGGAGGGAAAAGCCCTCCCTGCTGGATATGTTAGACGAATTCTCCGATGGCCTCTGCCGCTGCGCTGCACAGATGATTCGCTACAGAGCCGCCTTTGTAAAGAGACTTGCGGAGACGGCGGGAGAAATTCACAGCGAGTTTTCCGGAAATGGCGAGACCCTGCGTCTCTCTTACCATACTGTGCGCACAGTCACAGACGCATTTGCTCCGGCCTCCCGGATTTATGAGGAGCTGTTGGAGCACCAAAAGGGCCATCGTGAGGCGGAGCTTGCCAGCGGCAGTGTCCTCTCAGGAATCCAGAAGGACGACATGGAAATCGAGATTAACGGCCAAAACGCAAGGCTCTATGCCTCTCAGGGGCAGACCCGGACGGCCGCCCTCTCCCTGAAAATGGCAGAGCGAGAAATCTCCATGGAGGATACAGGAGACTGTCCGGTTCTTCTATTGGACGATGTGTTAAGCGAATTGGACGCAAAACGCCAGGAATTCGTCCTAAACCGCATTCGCGGTGGACAAACCCTAATCACCTGCTGCGATGGCATTTGCATCAGAGATAGAACAATCGGCCGGGTCATCAGTATCCGGAAGGGAACAATCTCCGAACATGTGCCGGGACGCTAGGGCGCTTCGGCATATCGGGGGGAAGAGGAAAGAACATGTATCTGCATTTGGGAAAAAATGTTGTGGTGTCCTATGAGGAAATTGTCGCGGTCTTTGACCTGGACAACAGCTCCCATTCACATATGACAAGAGCCTATCTGGCGACAGCAGAGAAAAAGGGACAGGTCATCAATGTCTGCGACGACCTGCCAAAGTCCTTTGTGGTCTGCCAGGAGCGGGGGGGAGAGCAGAGGCTCTATCTCTCCCAGCTGGCCTCCTCTACCCTCCTAAAGCGGGCGGGCAGCCTGAGCTTTGAATAGGGCACGGGGACTTAGGGAGCTGTTTTGAAGAGATTTGCTTAACCAAAGGGAAGGAAGAAATAAATGTCTGAAATCACTGATAAAATTACACAGGATTACGACGCCTCACAGATTCAAGTCTTAGAGGGCTTGGAGGCCGTGCGTAAACGGCCGGGCATGTATATCGGCTCGACCTCGAGTAGCGGCCTACACCATCTGGTTTATGAAATTGTGGACAACGCCATCGACGAGGCCTTGGCGGGCCATTGCACCCATATTTCCGTCACAATTGAGGAGGGCAACGTCATCCGCGTTTCCGACAATGGCCGCGGCATCCCCGTGGATATTCAAGAGCAGACGGGAAAGCCCGCCCTGGAGGTTGTTTATACCGTCCTCCACGCAGGCGGAAAGTTCGGCGGCGGGAGTTATAAGGTTGCCGGCGGCCTTCACGGCGTGGGCGCGTCTGTTGTCAACGCCCTGTCGGAGTGGCTGGAGGTGGAGGTTCATAAGAACGGAAAAATCCACCAGATGAAGTTTGCCCGGGGCGTGATTACCCAGGAGATAGAAATTATCGGCGATACGGACATGACCGGCACCATCGTCCGCTTTTTTCCCGACCACGAAATCTTTGAGGAGATGGTTTTTGACTACGAGACCCTCCATATCAGAATGCGGGAGCAGGCATTCTTAAACGCGGGCCTCCACATTACCACAGAGGACCTGCGGGAAACGGAAGCCATTCGGGACGAGATGTTCTATGAGGGTGGTATCCGGGAGTTTGTGCGCTATTTAAACCGGAATAAGAGCTCCCTGCACAACGACGTTATCTATATGACCGGTGAGCGGGAAACCAGTATTGCCGAGATTGCTCTCCAGTATAACGACAGCTATAATGAAACCATTCTGTCCTTTGCCAATAACATCCACACCCCCGAGGGCGGCAGCCTTAACCCGGGTATTCAACACCTATGGACAGAAAACAGGCCTGATTAAAAACGAGGAAAAGGTTTCAGGCGAGGACTGCCGGGAGGGCCTGGCCTGCATCCTCTCCGTGAAGCTCATGGACGCCCAGTTTGAGGGGCAGACCAAGGCAAAGCTGGGCAACAGTGAAATCAGAACCTTGGTTGATAACGTGGTCTCCGAGAAG
>CAYXNK010000074.1:0-8424 GCA_964466395.1 uncultured Oscillospiraceae bacterium
TTGGCGGCGTGAATTTGGAGGATATTTCCGCGCCCCGCTGCTTTGAGATTGAGCGTAGGCTCAAGAAAATCAGCGACATTCCCATCTTCCATGACGACCAGCACGGCACGGCGGTTGTGACCTTGGCTGCGGCCATTAACGCACTGAAGGTAGTGGGCAAAAAACTGGAGGACGTGCGGGTTGTGGCGCTGGGCGCCGGGGCTGCCGGAGTCGCCATTGTGAAGCTGCTGATGCAGGCGGGTCTCAAAGACGTGATTCTCTGTGACCGCAAGGGAACAATCTATGCGGGGCGCGAGGGCCTAAACGACTCCAAGGCGGAGCTTGCAGCGATTACAAACAGGGACTGCGTGAAGGGCAGCCTGGCGGAGGCGATGCGGGGAGCGGACATCTTTATCGGCGTGTCCTCTCCGAACACAGTGACGGAGGAGATGGTGCAGTCCATGGCGGGGGGCGCTATTTTGTTCCCCATGGCAAACCCTGTTCCCGAGATTATGCCTGATGCCGCAAAGCGGGCCGGTGCTGCCGTAATCGGCACAGGCCGCAGCGACTTTGACAACCAGATTAACAATGTTCTGGCCTTTCCCGGCATTTTCCGGGGCGCCTTGGATGTTCGTGCCTCGGACATTAACGACGAGATGAAGCTGGCGGCAGCCTATACCTTAGCGGCACTTGTCCCCGATGAGGCGCTCTGCGCTGAGATGATTTTACCCTCCGCCTTTGACGAGCGGGTTGCCCCGGCGGTTGCCGCGGCAGTTGCCCAGGCGGCCCGCGAGAGCGGCGTTGCACGGAAATAAGGCTGACGGGAGCCGTTAAGCTCCCGCCGTAATATTGCTCATATTTTAGAGTTAAAGTACTCTTGAGCTACCGTATCATATCAGCAAAACGGGAGTTATCTCTAACGTATAAATGCTGAATGCTAAAAAAAGCACGCCTCTTTCTCCAAGGGAGAAGGGGGCGTGTATTTCAATTAGATGTAAAATACTGTAAAGGTTGCACAGGCCACCAGGCGGTCGGTATCGTCATAAACCCGAACTTCCATCACGGAGGTAGTTCTGCCCTCCTTGATGGGCTGCGCCTTGGCAATCAGATGTTTTCCGACAGGGGTGCGAAGAAAATTAATATTCGCGCCCTGGGTGACGATGTGCTGGCTTCTTGCAATCGTTACATAACCCGCCGCCACATCGCAGATGGAAAACAAGATGCCGCCGTGAGCGATACCCAGGCCGTTTGAGGTGTGATCGTTTAGCTCCACCCGAACCTCCGCATAGTTATCTGCAAGGGCGTGAAGCTTGATGCCATTGTGGCGGTTAAAATCATTCAGCTTGTTTTCATGCTCGACGATTCCCGCATAGAGCTCCTCGTGAGTCAAACAAAGCCGCACGCGGGTCTCCTCAAAGTTCCAGCGTTCACGCCCAAATAGCTCTTCCATTGCTCTTTACCTCCGAAAAGTTGTTTCAATCTATAAAAAAGGGAATACCCTTGTGTGCCTGGACAGACAAGGGTATTCTAACACAGTGGACAGACTTATGCAAAGCCATTTTATCTGAATATTAGCTTCTTTTAATCAAAATCTTGCCGTCCTCGACAAGAGCCTCTGCGCTGTCGCCGTCTTTGAGGCTACCGTCCAGCAGTTTCTCGGCGGCTGAGTCCTCGATGGTGGACTGAATGGTGCGGCGCAGGGGTCTTGCGCCGAACACCGGGTCAAAGCCGTCCTCGGCGAGCTTCTCCACGGCCTCATCGGAGACATGGAGAGTGATACCCAGACCCGCCAGCCGGTCTGCTACGTTTTTGAGCATATGGGAGGCAATTTCCTTGATATTTTCCCGCGAGAGCTGGGAGAAGACGATAGTTTCGTCAATGCGGTTTAAGAACTCGGGGCGGAAGGTGTTGCGCAGATCCTTCATCACCAGCGTGCGGATTTCCTCAAGCCCTTTGATACCGCTGTCGTCTGCCTCGCCGTCTGAGAAGCCCAGGGTTTTCTTTTTGTCGGTGATGTTCCGGGCACCCACGTTTGAGGTCATGATAATGATGGTGTTTTTGAAGTTCACCTTTCGGCCCTGGGCGTCTGTGAGCACGCCGTCGTCCATAATCTGGAGCATGATGTTAAAGACGTCCTCATGGGCTTTTTCAATCTCGTCAAAGAGAATCACGGAATAGGGCTTTCTTCTGACCTTTTCAGTGAGCTGGCCGCCCTCGTCATAGCCTACATAGCCCGGGGGCGAGCCGATAAGCTTGGAGACCGTGTGTTTTTCCATGTATTCGGACATGTCAATACGGATCATTGCGTCCTCGTCGCCGAATACCGCCTCGGACAATGCCTTGGCAAGCTCTGTTTTTCCGACGCCGGTGGGGCCTAAGAACAGGAAGCTGCCCACAGGGCGTTTGGGGTCCTTGAGACCCACACGTCCACGGCGAATAGCGCGGGAGACGGCGGAGACGGCCTCGTCCTGGCCGATGACCCGCTGATGGAGAATGTCTTCCATCTTGAGAAGGCGTGCGCTCTCGGATTCTGTCAGGCTTGTAACGGGCACACCGGTCCAGCCAGAGACTACCTCGGCAATGTCCTCCTCGGTGACGGACTTATACAGGCCGGAGCGGGTTTCCTCCCACTGCCTGCGCACCTCGTTCAGTTCCTCACGCTGGATGTTTTCCTGGTCGCGGATGCGTGCGGCGGCCTCGAAGTCCTGCGCCTTGACAGCGGCCTCCTTTTCGGTAATCAGGGACTCAATACGCCGCTCAACCGCCTTCAAGTCCTCGGGGGCTGTGAGGGTCTTCATCCGCACACGGGAGGCGGCCTCGTCCATCAGATCGATGGCCTTGTCGGGCAGGTAGCGGTCGTTGATATAGCGCCCGGACATGATGACGGCGGCCGTTATGGCTTCGTCTGTAATCTTCAGCTTGTGGTGCGCCTCATAGCGGTCCCGCAGACCCTTTATGATTTCGATGGACTCCTCCTGGGAGGGCTCCTCTACGATGACGGGCTGGAACCTACGCTCCAAGGCCGCGTCTTTTTCCACGTGCTTGCGGTATTCGTCCAGAGTGGTGGCGCCAATGACCTGCAATTCGCCGCGCCCCAGGGCAGGCTTGATAATATTGGCAGCGTCTACGGCGCCCTCTGCCGCGCCTGCGCCAATGATGGTGTGGAGCTCATCGATGAAGAGAATGACGTTACCGGCCTTCTTAGCTTCCTCCAGAGCGGACTTAATGCGTTCCTCAAAGTCGCCGCGGTATTTTGTGCCGGCCAGCATGCCGGTCAAATCGAGGGAGACGATGCGCTTGCCACGGATGTCCTCGGGCACATCACCGGCGGTAATCATCTGTGCCAGACCCTCGGCAATGGCGGTTTTTCCAACGCCAGGCTCGCCGATTAGAACGGGGTTGTTCTTGGTGCGGCGAGAGAGAATTTGGATGACCCGCTGCACCTCTTTTGCGCGGCCGATAACGGGGTCGAGCTGCCCCTCCAGGGCGGCTGCCGTCAGGTCTCGTGAAAACTGGTCAAGGGTCTTGGTGTCGGCCTTTTTCCCGGCTCTGCCGATGGGGGACTGTACCGGGGGTGGGCTTGCAGGTCTGTAGTCGCTGCTGCGGAAAATCTCCAGAATGTCTGTATAAATTTTGTTTAGGTCGATGCCTGTAGAGGACAGCAACCTTGCGCCCGAGCACTCCGGCTCCCGCAGAAGACCCATGAGCAGGTGCTCTGTCCCAATGTAGCTGTGACCCAGGCGACCGGCGTCCATCAGGGCAAGCTCAATCACGCGCTTGGCGTCCGGTGTGAGTCCTTGGGCAGGGATACCCGGTGTGCCGCGACCGATGAATTTCTCCAAAAGCTCGGTAATCAGGGCGGCGTCCAGGCCGTTTTCACGCAGAATCTTTGCGCCCAGACTCTCGCCCGCGCTGGCAATTCCAAGGAGCAGATGCTCCGTCCCGACATAGCTGTGTCCCATACTTTGCGCAGCCTCCTGCGCCTTGGAAAGAGCTTGCATCGCCCTTTCGGTAAATCTGTCATATCGCATCAACATTCCTCCTCGAAATGGTTTGGTTTCGTTTCTTTATTCGTGTTCCATGGCGCGAATCTGATCCCGAAGCTCCGCTGCCTTTTCAAATTCCTGGGTGCGGATGGTCTCCTCCAGTTGGTTCCGCAAGAGGCAGAGCTCGCGCTTTTTCCGCAGCGCCTCACCGGCATTTTCGGGGATATTGGCGCAGCGATCCTTCTCGTTCTTCACAGGCCCTGCTGCAGTGTCCGCCTCTGCACTGGGGGCGGCGGGCAGGCCGTGTCCGAAAAAGCTATTGGCCAGAGCGTCAAAAGAGCCGAAGGAACTCCGCAAAAAGCCGCCCATCAGGCTGCCAAAGGGGCTGGGGAAGAAGCCGGTGAGCACGGGGCTTTGCAGCATGCGTCCATAGCCCTCCTTATTGGCGCAGTCAGAGCAGAGATGCGCCTCACTCTTTTCACCGTTTATATTGGACTGCAGGTGGAATACAGCCTCGTTATCACATTTTTTACATTTCATGTCCTTTACCTCCCTGAGATGATGTATAGTTATTCTTCCTTTTTGGGGTCATTTTTAGTCCGGAGCGAGCATGCTCAAAAGAAGCTGCTTAAAGATGGATGCACGCAGGAAATCCCGGTGTTCTATGGAGAGCGGTCTTAGGGCATTGTCTCCAATCGCGGTCAAAAAAAGACCTGCGGTTTTCTCGTCGATGGCCTTGGAGCCTAAGAGATTAGATACAAAGGCCGCTGCCGTTTTCAAATCCAGGCTATCTCCAACGATATTTATCGTGTGCATAATCAGCCGCTCGGGGCTTGCCTGCACCCGGGTGATGCGGATAAAGCCGCCGCCACCCCGACGGGACTCGACGATATAGCCGTGCTCGGGGGAAAATCTCGTGGAAATCACATAATTAATCTGACTGGGCACACAACAGAAGCGCTCGGCAAGGGTTGCCCGCTGTAGCTCGGCAATTCCGCCGGCATCTTCCAGGATGCCCAGAATAAAGCTTGCAATTAAATCGCTGGTTGCCATTGTTTCACCTCGAAATTTTTGATGACTGACCTTTCCTGACCTTTAATACTATAATAGTCAGGAAAGGTCAAAAATGCAAATATCAATTTGACCTTTCCTGACCAATGAGGCAGAACTATCGGGACATATCTTTGGAATACACCGGATTCCTTTGATTTTCTTTTAATATTGCAAGTTAAGATAGAAAAAATCTGTGCGGGATTGACTTAAGGCGTTTTTCTCTCGGATTTGGGCCGGAAACGGAACAAAGCTCTTGCAAAATAAGGCTGATATGTTATAATGCCTGAGTAAACATATTTTCTATCAAGTTCAAGGAGGACATACTATGTTTGTTATTGAAAATGATTGCATTTCCTGCGGTGCTTGTGCGGATTCCTGCCCCGCCGGTGCAATCTCTGCCGGTGATTCCCAGTACAATATCGACCAGGACACCTGCATTTCCTGCGGCGCCTGTGTGGATACCTGCCCCACCGGAGCGATTGTTGAGAAATAAGGTGCCACAAATTCAAAGAGCTTGTTGCAAGGCGGTTGTTTTGCGGCAGGCTCTTTGGTTTTATTTGCGGCTACGTCTGCATTGCGGACAGTAACCGATTGAGACGCATGTGGCGCAAGTGGTATAATGGAGAAGAACATGTTTGACGAGCTTTGGCCCACGGGACCCCGGTTTTTGCAGACTGAGGGGAGTTTCAAGCTCTCCACCGACTCGGTGCTGCTGGCGGATTTTGCAAATACCGCAAGGATGCGGCGCTGCCTGGACCTGGGCAGCGGCGCGGGGGTGCTCTGCGTTCTTCTGGCGGCCAAGGCGCCGGAGCTGGGCATTTTGGGGCTGGAGCTTCAGCCGGATTTTGCGGACTTGAGTCGGCGGAATCTCGTTGAGAACAGGCTGGAAGGAAGGGTCTCCATTGAGACTGCTGACCTGCGCCGGCATCGGGAGCTACTTGCGGCAGAAAGCTTTGACCTTGTGGTTTCAAATCCCCCTTATTTTGCCGAGAGCACGGGATACAGCGCACCAGAGGTGGCCCGCTCGGCGGCGAGGGAGGAGAAAACCTGCACCCTGACTGACCTTTGCGCGGCTGCCCGCTGGGCACTGCGCTGGGGTGGACGCTTTGCTCTGGTGCACAGACCCGAGCGTTTGAGTGAAATTTTTTGCGCCATGACGGAGGCGGGAATTGAACCGAAGCGCCTGCGCGAGGTGGTCTATACCGCGGGGAAGGCGCCCAGCCTTGTGCTGGTTGAGGGCGTGTGTGGCGGAGGCAAGGGCTTGCTATTTCAGCCGCCGCTGATTTTGACGGAAAATGGAAGAGACTCCGCTGAGGTGGAGCGGATTTATAGGCGCGGGGCTTTTGCGCCCCAGGCGCAGGGAGGGGACTTATGAGCGGAACCCTATATCTTGTTGCGACGCCCATCGGCAATTTGGGCGACTTTTCGCCCAGGGCGGCGGAGACCTTAAGCTGTGTGGATTTCATTGCTGCCGAGGACACCCGTGTAACCCTGAAGCTATTAAACTATTTTGGCATTAAAAAACCTTTAATCAGCTATTTTGAGCACAATCGGGCCCAGAGCGGGGAGAAAATTGTCGAGCGTCTCCAGAGAGGCGAAAATGTTGCCCTAGTCTCCGATGCGGGCATGCCGGCCATTAGCGATCCGGGGGAGGACTTGGTTCGCCTCTGCGCTCGGGATGGGATCGCAGTGGTTTGCGTACCCGGTGCCTGCGCCGCTGTGACGGCTCTGGCCATTAGCGGATTGCCCACTCAGAGGTTTACCTTTGAGGGCTTTATCAGCACCTCCGGCCGGAGCCGGGCAGAGCATCTCCAGAGTCTCAAGGATGAAACCCGCACGATGATTGTCTATGAAGCCCCCCACAAGCTCATGGCGACCTTGACAGACTTGAAAAAAACCCTGGGCGGTGAGCGGGAAGTCTCCCTCTGCCGGGAGTTGACGAAGCTCTATGAGGAAAGCCTGCGCACCACCATCGATGGCGCGATCGCCCACTACAGCCAAGTTCCGCCCAGAGGGGAGTTTGTGCTGGTTATCAAAGGAAGAGAGCAGAGCACAGAGCCGGAATTGTCCCTGGATGGTGCATTAGTCCTAGTACAACAGCACAGGAGTGAAGGGCTCTCCCTCAAGCAGGCGGCAAAGCTGACGGCCGAGCACACGGGCTACTCCAAAAACACCCTCTATGACGCGGCTCTGGAAAAAGAGCGGCTAGCAGAATAAAGAGACAGCGCCGTCCCGAAAATCTACGGGACGGCGCCTTTATATCAGTTTGCTATTGTTACAGAACGAGAGAGGGAGGAGAATAAACCCGGGTGGCCATCTCCTGATCCAGGAGATAGAGACCCTTTGCGTCTCCACCAAACAGCTCCATTTTGCGGATGAGGTCGTTTGCGTTTTTCTCTTCCTCACCCTGCTCCATGACGAACCAATCCAAGAACTGGGTGGTGCGGAAGTCGTTCTTTTCCTTGGCGGCTGCATAGATGGTATGGATTAGATCGGTGACATACTGCTCGTGCTTGAGTCCGGCCTTGAGGGGCACCATGTGGCTGTCCAGCACCTCGTCGGGCTTGTCGATGGCTTCAAAGGTGACGGGCAGGTCGTTGTTCTGCATATATTCTACAAAGAGCAGGGCGTGATCCCGTTCCTCCTGTGCCTGAATCTTATACCAGTTTGCAAAGCCGTCAAGGCCTTCTGCAGAGTAGTAGTTGGCGAAGTGGAGGTAGAGGTATGCGGAAAATAATTCTTTGTTAATCTGATTGTTCAACAGGGCTGCAACGTTTTCATGAATCATAATGAAGTCTCCTTTTCAAGTTGTTGTTTAAGGATATCAACGGCAAAGCTGCCGTATTTCCTAGCAAATTAATTGTATCAGCTCTTGGCGATAAAGACAAGTTCTGGCAGATGCCTTTTTGTACGTACTTCAGAAAAGCTGCTGCTTTAGAGCCTTAGCCCACCTTTTTGGCCTCAAAGCCCAAATCATCCATGGCCTGGGTGGCCTTTTGGACAGCGACGTCGTCCCCCTCAACGGAGACGGTTTTGTCGGCGAGAGAGACGGAAAAGCTTAGCTTTTCCTCATTGAGCGCCTCAGTGATACGGCGGACGCAGTTTTCACAGTGCATATCAGGGACGTTTAGTACAGTCATGATAATTTCTCCTTCGGTCATTTATGATTTCATCAGCTTTTGCAGGGTGGTGACCAGGTCGTCCACGGCCTCGTCACTGCCTTTTTTAATATCATCTACCACGCAGCCCCGGATGTGGCGCGCCAACAGCTCTTTGTTGAAGGCGTTGAGCGCCGCCTGGATGGCTGCAATCTGGGTTAGAATGTCTGTGCAGTAGCTGTCGCTGTCCAGCATGTTTTTGACGCCGCGAACCTGACCCTCAATGCGGCTGAGGCGGTTTAGAAGGG
>CAYXNK010000074.1:8434-11029 GCA_964466395.1 uncultured Oscillospiraceae bacterium
CCTGCTTTTCCCGATCTTCTCGGTGGGTTGAACGGTTCATGAGAGTTTCTTCCCCCTTAGTCTGAGCGCATTTGTTACAACGAAGATAGAGCTTAGGGACATTGCCAGGGCGCCGACCATGGGATCCAAGAGGAGGTTCATGGAGGGGTAGAGCACGCCGGCAGCAATGGGAATGCCCAAAACGTTGTAGAAGAAGGCCCAGAAGAGATTTTGCTTGATGTTGCGGATGGTCAGGCGGGAGAGCTGGATGGCGCGGGGCACATCGTTTAAGTCGCTCTTCATCAGCACCAGGCTGGCGGATTCGATGGCGATATCGCTGCCGTTTCCGATAGCGGCGCCGATGTCTGCTTGTGCCAGAGCCGGGGCATCGTTGATGCCATCGCCCACCATCATGACGGTTTTACCGGACTTTTGCAGGGATTCGACTATGGCGGCCTTATCTCCGGGCAGAACCTCGGCAATGACCTCGTCCGTGCCGACAACAGAGCCGATATGGTTTGCTGCCAGTTGGTTGTCGCCGGTGAGCAGGACAGTTTTGATGCCCATGCTCTTAAGCATTGCGATGGCTTCCCGGCTGCCTTCCTTAAGGGTGTCGGCAATGCCCAGCAGGCCAATGGCCGTTTCGTTTTTCGCGATGATAACAGGAGTTTGGCCCTGAGAGGCCAGGCGGGAGATGTCTGCCTCAAAGGCAGAAAAATCAATGCTACCCTCGTCCATGAGCTTGCGGTTTCCGATGCGCAGGACTTCACCGGAGGGGAGCGTGGCTTTCAGACCCTGGCCAATGATGTTTTCAAAGCTCTCAGGGGCTGCACCCAGCGGAAGCTCCCGCAGGGCGGCTTCTTCCGTGACGGCCTTTGCCAATGGGTGGTCGGAAAGACTTTCCGCACCGGCAGCCAAAGTGAGCAGCTCGTTCTCCCTGAGCAGAGGGCTGATAATCTCTGTGACCCGGGGCTTGCCCTCTGTGACAGTTCCGGTTTTGTCCAGTACGACCACCTGGGTCTTGTGGGTGATTTCCAGAGCCTCTCCACTGCGGATTAAGATGCCCTTTGAGGCGCCGAGCCCTGTGCCCACGATGATGGCTGTAGGTGTGGCCAGACCCATGGCGCAGGGGCAGGCGATTACGAGAACTGAGGTAAACACCCGGAGGGCGAAGCCGAAGCTCTGGCCTGCCAACAGCCAGACACTCAGCGTGAGCAGGGCAATGCCTATGACGATGGGGACGAAAACGCCCGCAACCTTGTCGGCAGTCTTGGAAATCGGGGCTTTTTTGCCCTGGGCATCCTCAATGAAGCGGATAATCTTGGATAGGGTGGTGTCCTCGCCGATGTGGGTAATCTCCACATAGACTGCGCCGCCCACAAGGATGCTGCCGCCGATAACGGCGCTGCCCTCGTGCTTTTCCACCGGCATGCTCTCGCCGGTGAGCATGGCCTCGTCCGCCGAGCCCTCGCCGCGTGTGACATTGCCGTCCAGGGGAATCTTGGTCCCGGCCTTAACCAGCACCAGGTCACCCTCCTTGAGGGTGGAAGTGGGAACCTCCCACTGGAGGTCGTCCCGAATCAGGATGGCAGTTTCGGGGGTCAGAGCCATGAGCTTTGTGATGGCATCCTTGGTCTTTTCTTTGCTGTTTGCTTCTAGGTGCTTGCCCAGAAGAATCAGGGTGATGATGATGGCGGCGGACTCAAAATAAAGGCCGTGAATCAAATCGGGGTGGTCTGTAAGCAGGAACATGGTAACGGTGCTGTATACAAAGGAGGCCGTTACACCGATGGCAACCAGGCTGTCCATGTTGGGGCTGCCGTTGAACAGAGAGCGGAAGCCGCCGGTGAAAAAATGTTTGCCAATGAATAGAATCGGAACAGTGAGCAGTAGCTGAATCAAAGCAAAGTTCATCGGGTGGCTGTGAACGTCAATAATATGGGGAATGGGCAGGTCATGAAAAAGCATGGTGCCCATGGAGACGTACAGCAGAAAAACGGAGAGGACGGCGGCGATGATGAAGCCGGTGCGCTCTGCCTTTAGGGATTTTTTGGATTCGTCGTCCTTTTTTTCGGTGGAGGCAACGGGGTCTGCGCCCCGCAGCACCGCGGAAAAGCCGGCCTTTTCAATTTTTTCGACGATTTTTTCAGGTGTGACGAGGTTTTCGTCATAGACAATGGTCATGCGGCTTAACGGCAGGTTTACATCGCTGCGCTGGACGCCCTCCAGTTTTCGGGTGACACGTTCCACTGCAGAGGAGCAGGCTGCACAGTGCATTCCGCCGATGTTATAGGTTTCTTCTCTCATAATTGCCCGTCCTTTCGCAGATGGCTGGATGAAAAGTTGCTGTGGCGAGAGGTGGGCAGGCCTGTTTAGGCCAAAATGCCGAACCCTCTTAGATACCCCCTAAGGGTATTTGCATCATATACCCTTAGGGGGTATTTGTCAAGCTCTTTTTAAGGCCTGCCAAACGGTTCTGGCTTTGGTTAGCATTTGCAATTCTTCCGCAAACACCCGGGGAAAGCACAAGATAAAATTATACTTGAAAAAAACGAGAGGAGTGTGATATAATAACTTTCGTCGCACGCCGGTGTGATGGAATAGGTAGACGTAGTG
>CAYXNK010000075.1:0-10917 GCA_964466395.1 uncultured Oscillospiraceae bacterium
CCTGTGCCCAGTCGGGGCAGGAGGCGCCCACATAGTAAAAATTGCTGAGCTTTGGCATCTCATCGCGAATCTCGCCCACCCGGTCAACAAATTCGTTGCCAAAGACCAGCAGGCTGCAGTCTGCCAGATCCAGGCAGTATTTAATCTCCTCTGCCGTGTAGCGGTAGTTTAAGGGGACGGCTAAGGCGCCGGCCTTGAGAACACCGAAATAGATGGGCAGCCACTCCAGGCAGTTCATCAGAAGAATGCCAACCTTATCTCCCTTTTTTACGCCGTTTGCCAACAGCAGATGGGCAAATCGATTGGCGCGACAGTCAAAGTCCTTCCAGCTCAACTCGCGGCGATAGGTGTCCTCCTGATAGTTTAATTCAACCAGGTCAAACTCCTTCCATGTGGCTTGGGTTTTTCCGCCCTCGTGCTGGGGGTTAATTTCAACCAAGGCAATCTCATCAGGGAAAAGCCTTGCATTTTTTTCAAGCAGTTGGGTAATTGGCATAATCAACACTCCTGTTATATTTTGATCCGAATTGCGAATCCGAACAAAAACAAAAACGCCCTTCGGAAAAATCCGAAGGGCGAAAATCATTCGCGGTACCACCTTGGTTCACGGCCGGCTCGCGCCAAACCGCCTTTAAAGCTCTCTTCCATCGCAGGCTACAAAGAGTCATACAGCCGCGCCGTGCAAAGAGCCGACACAGTAACGGGTGTCAATCGTCACAACCTACTCGAATTCTTTCAGTGTGAAGCTAGAGGATGTATTCGCCTGGATTTCCCGTGCGCCTCTCATCAAACGGCAGCTTTCTGTCCGGGGGCATCAAGGTTACTTCTTCCTCATCATTGCTTTTGCCTGTTAAATTGTTGCCATCTTAATATAAGTCAAAATACTTGTCAAGTCCAAAGAAAAACATTGTGGACTCCCACAATTCTCACCCTGAAATTTTCTCCACGCCCGTGCAAATAAACGGGAACTCCCTTAGCCTCGGTAGTCGGAATTCCGCTTAAACTCTTCCAAAAAGTCCATGGCAAAGCTCTTGAAATCCGCACAGGCTCTGCCCTCTATGGGGTTTGTATTATAGCTGATGCCGATATAGCCATAGTTGTCCAAAATATCGATATCAACGCAGAATCGCTTGAGCTCTGGCTTGCTGTGCACCAGCCAGCGTGGAATCACGGCATAGCCCAAGCCGTCACGTACACTGCGGACAATCAGCTCCATGTCGTTAGATTCTAAAATGATGTTGGGGCGGAAATCATATTTCTTGAAAACACGCTCGCTGTTGATGCGCAGCGCTGTTCCCTTTGTGGTGGTCAGAAGCGGCTCGTCCTTCAAATCCTCAAAGCTGACTTTCTCCTTGCTGAGGAGGCGGTGTCCCGGCGGCAGAAGCACGCTTCCGTTCTCCCGGAACGCAAGCTCAGACTTGATGCCCTTTAAGGGGTCGTCCGGAATCGGCGGGGAACAGAAGGAGAAGTCCGCTTCGCCAATGGCCAGTGCGTCCAAAATCTCCTTAATTGTTGCAAACTCAATGGAGATGGTATAGTTGGGGTGTTTTTTTCGGAAGGCGACAATTAGCTCGGGGGAGTAGGCGCTCATATTGCAGAGCACACGAATGCTTTGGTTGTGCCGATTGAGCATGCTCCCCACCTCTGACTGCAGCTCGTCCATGGCGGAGATAACCTTTTTGGCATAGATGTAAAAATGCTCACCATTTTCATTCAGGCGAATCTTGCGCCCCACATTGTCAAAGAGTGAAAGCCCAATTTCCTTTTCCAAATTGCTGATGACCCTTGTGAGAAAAGGCTGAGAAACGCCCAGCTTTTCCGCCGCTCTAGTCACGTGCTCCAGCTCGGCCGTGAGGCTGAAAAAGCGTAAATCTCTGATGTCCATAGTACTTAAAGTTCCTTTCAACGCATTGCGGCAACCGATTTGTTTCCGTTTGAAGGCGGTTTGCGGCCGCTTTTGAGTCACTATCATCAGCAACATTGATATCGTTTTGTCAACAATTAAAGAGATAATATCAAATTCGTTATTAAATAGCAAGCTATTTTTGCACAAAAAACCCTGCCGTCATTAGTGAAGCGACAGGGTTTTTTTGTATCGTTAATCGAGCCTGCGGTATTTTTCAATGTCCCGCCGTACACCTACAGCAAAGTCCGTATCTGCTTTTTCAAAATATCCAAGCACCCGCTCCTGGATATCAGCGCGGCACTTCCAAAGCTCAACCGCGATGTTGTCGCAGAGATTCACCTTTTCTGTCTTATTCAAAGAGCGGTAGCGTTCACCCGCCTGGTTAAAATCATCGGTTTTGGGAATCACCTTCCGCACCACGTCGCCGCTTACAAAAACAGGCTTGGGGACAGGAATTGAGGCCGGTCTCGGGATATTGTTGTTCAGGCTGTTGGGAGAGTAGTTGATGGGCTCGGGGTTAAATTCATAGGTCATAGCGCCATCCCGCTGGTTGTTCAGAGGCGGCGTTAAAGCGCGGTTCACCTGCAGCTGGGCAAAGTTTGTGCCGATTCTGTACCGCTGGGTGTCCGTATAAGAGAAGCTGCGCCCCTGGAGCATCTTGTCGGCAGAAAATTCCACCCCCGGAACGATATTCCCCGGACAGAAGGCAGCCTGCTCGATTTGGGCGAAGAAGTTCTCGGGGTTTCGGTTCAGTGTCATCATGCCAACTTTTTTTAAAGGGAATACGTCCTCCGGCCAGACCTTTGTGTCATCCAGGGGGTCAAAGGGCAGATTTTTCGCCTGCTCCTGCGTCATGAGCTGAACATTGAGCTCATAGCGTGGGAAGTCGCCCCGGGAAATCGCCTCGTGCAGGCTTCTCACGGCAATGTCTGGGTCGCTGCCCGCCAGGCGATGGGCTTCCACTCGGTCTATGGTTTCAACGCCCTGCATGGTTTTCCAGTGGAATTTTACAAAATGGCGCTGACTGTTTGCATTGACCCACACATAGGTATTGACGCCAAAGCCCTCAACATGCCGGTAATCCTTAATGGTGCCCCGGTCACTGTAGAGCCAGGTAATCATATGCGTCGCCTCGGGAGTCAAGGAAACAAAGTCCCAGAACCGGCAGGGCGAGGCAATGTTTGTGTCCGGTGCAGGCTTGAGGGAGTGGATTACATCCGGGAACTTGATGGCGTCCCGGATAAAAAACACCGGAAGGTCATTGCCCACCAAATCATAGATGCCCTCATTGGTATAAAACTTCGTGGCAAAGCCCCGGGGGTCCCGCACCGTGTCCGCTGAGCCACGACCGCCGATGACCGTAGAAAAACGCACGAGAACCGGCGTCTGCTTGCCCGCGCGGTTCAAAAAGTCCGCACTTGTGTATTCCGCCATGCTCTCATAGGCCTCAAACATACCAAAGGCTCCGGTTCCCTTCGCGTGAACCACACGCTCGGGAATCCGCTCTCTGTCAAAGTGTGCAATCTTATCGATGAAGTGGATGTCCTCAAGCAGCACGGGTCCGTCCGCGCCCACGGTCAAAGAGCTTTCGTCGTTTGGAATCGGCCGTCCCATGCTGTCTGTCATCTCGTCTCCGGAGGGCGAGTTCTGGGCAGCGCGGGCAATCGGCTTCTGCGCCTCAGCCGGCGTCGGCTGATCCTTTCCGGCATAATTTGCCGGGCTCTCTTCGTATTTTGTTGGAGGGACCGCCTGAGGCATGCGGTTATTGTTGTTGCTATTATTGCTGTTGTTATTGTTCATTTGCCGCCCCATTTGGCCGTTGCGGTTTGCGTTTGGGGCGCGGTTTTGTCCCATTCCCATGCCTGGCATCCCTCCTTTGTTGTTGATCGCCATATCATCACTCCTGTACTTGATTTTTACACCAATACAGCTTATTCCTAATTTCGGCGGCTTGTTAATCTTTCGAAAAGGCAAGATTGAAAAAACCGTCCTTTTGATGTATAATTATTTTATTTCACGCATTGAAGGAAGGTGCGGCCTTTGCCGCCCACCGATACAGGAGGATTAGAATGAATTCAAAAAACACAAGCGGCAGGGGAGGCCGGCTGCTCCTCAACCTCTTTCTTACTGCCTTGTTTGGTCTCATCTACTTTTATTTCAAGCTCCCCGCTATCAACCTGCATGACTCCGCCTTTTATGTCTTTGCCTTTCTTTTGGCGGCAGTTTTTTGCCTTCTCTCCCTGTTCAGTCTGGGGTTGCTCAAAGCGGAGAGCGGAAGTGCGCTTTGGAAAGGTGTGAAGCAGCAGATGCTCATTCCTGTGCTCATCTGTGCTTTACTGGGCACCATCTACCTGATTGGCAGTCTGATTTCCGCACCTATTTTCCGCGCAAACGCCTATCAGTCGCTGCTCCGGATTGAGCCGGGAGATTTTCAGGCGGAGGTGGAACAGATTTCCTATCGCCAGATTCCCATGCTGGACGCGGATAGCGCCGCCCGCCTGGGGGATAAAAAGATGGGCGAGCTTGCGGACATGGTCTCCCAGTTCGAGGTGGCGGACAAATACACACAAATCAACTACCGAGGTAAGCCCTATCGGGTTAGCCCCCTGCGCTATAACGACTTTTTTAAGTGGATTTCTAACCGTAGCCAGGGTCTGCCCGCCTATATTATGATTGATATGGTGACCCAGGACGCCGATGCCGTCCGCCTGGAAGACGGCATGAAATACACCACCGACGAATACTTTTTCCGTAATGTCTCCCGCCGTCTGCGCTTTTTATATCCCAGCTATATCTTCGACACACCGGTTTTTGAGGTAGATGACGAGGGCAAGCCCTATTGGGTCTGTCCGCGGGTTGTAAAAAAAATTGGACTGTTCGGCGGCACGGACATTGACGGGCTTGTGTTGATGGACGCCGTCAGCGGCGACTGTGTCTATTACGACGGCGAAAGCATTCCAGCTTGGGTGGACAGAGCCTACAGCGCCAGCCTGGTTTTGCAGCAGTATGACTACCATGGCATGTATCAAAAGGGCTGGCTCAACTCTTTTATCGGCCAAAAGGGTGTAACTGTTGTCTCCGAGGGCTATAACTACATTGCAAAGGACAACAGCGTCTATCTCTATACCGGCATCACAAGTGTTGTGTCGGATAACTCAAACCTGGGCTTCATCCTCACAAATCTCCGTACCAAGGAAACCCGGTACTATCCCTGTGCCGGCGCCAGCGAGTATGCCTCCATGGCCAGTGCCGAGGGCATTGTGCAGTACATGGACTATGAGGCGACCTTCCCGCTGCTTTTGAATATTTCCGGCCAGCCAACCTATTTCATGGCACTCAAGGACAGCGCGGGTCTTGTTAAGATGTATGCCATGGTCAATGTCGCCCAGTATCAGCTGGTTGCCTCAGGCACAAGCCTTTCGGAATGTGAGCGCAGCTACGTCCAGCTCTTGGCGGAAAATTGGCTGGGGCAGGCAGAGCCTTCTACAACAGAGCCGGTGAAGGGCAAAATAACGGACCTGCGCACGGCAGTGCTCGACGGCAACACCCATGTGTTCCTCCAACTGGACAATCAAAGCTTTTACTACGTCGTCTCGGTTGCAGACAGCGCCGAAGCCGCGATTTTGAGCATTGGCAACCGGGTGGAACTCTCTCCCACCGTCCAGGAAGGGACGCTGCGAAGCGCCCAAGATGTTCGACTTATAAGGTAAAACACAGCAAATATATCAGGAGGAGCATATGGCTCTTTACGCAATCGGTGACCTTCATCTCTCACACGGCGTCAACAAGCCCATGAACGTGTTCGGCGCCAAATGGGAAAACCACGAAAAAAAGCTCGAAATCGGCTTTGCGGCTCTGGATTCAAAGGATGTTACCGTCCTCTGCGGCGACCTAAGCTGGGGTATGGACTTCAACGAGTGCCTGGAGGATTTTCGGTTTATCGCAAGGCTTCCAGGAAAAAAAATTATTCTCAAGGGCAACCACGATTATTGGTGGTCCACTGTGACTAAAGCAAAGAACTTTTTTGAAGAGCATGATATCCTAGGCTTAGATATCTTGAACAACAACTGCTTTTTCTACGGTGAGACCGCCGCAATCTGCGGCACCCGGGGCTGGTTCTACGAGGAGGACTCGGGCACGGCCCACGACAAAAAGATTATGAACCGGGAGCTCATGCGGCTGGAGGCATCCCTGCAGGCAGCAGGGGACAGGGAGAAATATGTCTTTCTCCACTATCCACCGGTTTACGCCGCCTATGTCTGCGAGGAGATTCTGGCGCTGTTCCGGCAATATGACGTCAGACTTTGCTGCGCAGGTCATATTCACGGCAAGGGGCTCTCCCAGGTCTTTGAGGGAAAGCGGGATAAAACCCTGCATAAAATAGTTTCCGCCGATTATCTGGACTTCATTCCCGCAAGAATTTTACCCTGAGTAAATGTTCACAAAAAGTATTTGCATTTAATTGTAGCATCTGTTAAAATACATCTTATGGAATTTGATAAAGTCGAAGGAGTATGCCTTCGATTAAACACTAGGAGGAAAAACCCAATGATCGTGAAAACCGTTGAAAAGAAAGAAAATAACGCCTTATCCATCCAGGTCGAAATAGACAAGGAAGCCTTCGAAGAGGCCGTTAACAGCGCATATCAGAAGAACAAGAAGAGCATCGCCGTTCCCGGCTTCCGCAAGGGCAAGGCTCCCAGAATGATTATTGAAAACATGTATGGCACAGGCGTTTTCTACGATGACGCGATCGACGCACTCGCCCCCGATGCCTTTGCTTTTGCAGTGGAGCAGGAGAACCTGAAGGTTGTTGGCCGCCCCGGACTTGCAAACGTCGAGATCGGCGAGGACAAAATCGTTCTTCTCACCATTGAATCGGCCCTGTATCCCGAGGTCACCCTTGGCCAGTATAAGGGCATTGAGGCTCCCCGCCATGAGATTAACATCACCGACGCCGATGTGGACGCATACATTGAAGAAATGCGCAAGCGCAACTCTCGCAAGCTCACAGTGGAGCGTGAGGCAGCCCTGGGCGACACCGTCACCATCGACTTTGACGGTTATCTGGACGGCGTTCCCTTCGACGGTGGCAAGGGTGAGGGCGTAGAGCTTGAGCTTGGATCCGGCCAGTTTGTCCCCGGTTTTGAGGGTCAGGTTGTCGGCATGAAGGCCGGCGAGCAAAAGGATTTGGACATCACCTTCCCTGAGAACTACCATGAGGGTCTCGCGGGCAAAGCAGTTGTCTTTAAGGTCAAGGTTCACGAGGTCACCGAGATTGAGCTTCCCGTTGCGGATGACGAGTTTGCAAAGGATATTTCCGAGTTTGACACCCTGGCTGATTACAGAGACGCCGTCAAGGCGCAGCTGATCGCAAAGCGCACCGAGGCCGTTGCTGAGGACTTTGGCTTCCATGTAATGGAAAAGGCTGTTGAGAGCATGGAATGCGACGTTCCCGACGCAATGATTGAAGAGCGCATGGGCGCAATGATTCAGGAGTATGAGCGCAACCTCATGGGCCGCGGCATGCGTCTTGAAGAATATATGCGCATGACCGGCATGGACCCCGCTACCTTCCAGAACATGCTCCGTCCCCAGGCCGAGGCGCAGGTCAAGACAGACCTCCTGCTTGAGGCTGTTTCTGCGGCTGAGAGCATCGAAGTAACGGAAGAGGAAGTCACAAACGCTGTTCAGCTGATTGCCGACTCCTATGGCGTGCCCGCAGAGCAGATTCGCCTCGCCGTCCCCGAAGCCGATATCATTGGAGACATGCGAAAGAGAAAAGCAAACGACTTCATTATGGAACACGCGGTTGCCACAGAGCACGTGGCAGAAGAAGAAACAAACGAGAAGGCAGAAACCCAGGAATAAGCCTCTGTTGAAAAGGCAGCGTCAAACACTTTTCCGGCAGTGCCCCCTCCCTAATATTCCTTACTGACAGTAAGGAATATTAGGGGAGGATAATGGGTATCTTCTTTTCGGTTAATTTGAAAGGAGAATCTCAATGAGCTTAGTACCCTATGTAATTGAACAGACCGCCCGCGGTGAACGTTCATACGATATTTTTTCAAGACTTTTAAACGACCGCATTGTCATGCTGTCCGAGGAAGTCAACGACACAACAGCAAGCCTGATTGTGGCACAGCTTCTGTTTTTAGAGGCACAGGATCCCGATAAGGACATCCAGTTTTATATCAATAGCCCCGGTGGCAGCATCACCTCCGGCATGGCGATTTATGATACCATGCAGTATATCAAGCCCGATGTTTCCACGATTTGCATCGGCATGGCCGCCTCAATGGGTGCCTTCCTGCTCTCCAGCGGCGCAAAGGGCAAGCGTCTGGCGCTACCCAACGCGGAGATTATGATTCACCAACCCTCCGGCGGCAGCAAGGGGCAGGCAACAGACATCGAAATCCAGGCAAAGCGTATCCTCAAAATGAAGGAACAGCTCAACCGGATGCTCGCCGAGCACACTGGCAAGCCCTACGATGTGGTCGCTGCTGACACAGAGCGTGATTTCTTTATGTCTGCGGAGGAGGCTTTGGAATACGGCTTGATTGACAAGGTAATTCGCAGCCGTTAAATTAATACCCAAGTCTTAAAATGGAGTTTCTATGGCTAAATTCGATGAAAACAAAAACATAAGATGCAGCTTCTGCGGCAAATCCCAGTCCATGGTCGAGCGCATGATTGCCGGAAACGGCTCCTATATCTGCGACGAATGCGTGCGCCTCTGTATGAGCATTGTGGACGAGGACTACGATCCGCTTTCCAAAGTCGGAGGCCGCGTTTTGGCCTCCGACTTTGAGCTAAAAAGCTCAAGTCTGCCCCGTCCGGTAGACATCAAGAACATTCTCGATGACTATATTATCGGCCAGGATAGGGCAAAGGTCGCCCTTGCCGTTGCTGTTTATAACCACTACAAGCGCATCGTCCATGGCGGGAACAACCAGGAAGATGTTGACCTGCAGAAGAGCAACATCCTGCTCATCGGCCCTACCGGCAGCGGAAAGACCCTCTTCGCGCAGACCCTTGCCCGGGTGCTGGACGTTCCCTTTGCCATCGCAGACGCCACCACCTTGACAGAGGCCGGCTATGTGGGCGAGGACGTGGAGAACATTCTGTTGCGCCTGCTTCAGGCGGCGGACTTTGATGTGGAGCGCGCTGAGCACGGCATCATCTATATTGACGAAATGGATAAGATTTCCAGAAAGAGCGAAAATACTTCCATTACCCGGGACGTCTCGGGAGAGGGAGTTCAGCAGGCTCTTCTCAAAATTCTGGAGGGCACGGTTGCAAACGTTCCGCCCCAGGGCGGGCGAAAGCACCCCCACCAGGAGTTTATCAAGGTTGACACATCCCAGATCATGTTCATCTGCGGCGGCGCCTTTGATGGTATCGATAAAATTATTGAGCACCGCATGGACAGAAAGAGCATGGGCTTCGGTGCGGATATTAAAAGCAAGGCCGAGAGGGACACCGGCGCCATCATGCAGGACATTCAGGCCCACGATCTGCTCAAGTTCGGCATTATTCCTGAGCTGATTGGCCGTCTACCGGTTCTCGTTCCCCTAAACTCCCTGAAGAAAGAAGATCTTGTCCGCATTCTCAAGGAGCCAAAAAACGCTCTGACCCGCCAATACAAGGCGCTGCTCCGCTACGACGATGTGGATCTGGTCTTTGAGGACGACGCCTTAGGGGCCATTGCCGACAAGGCCTTGAACATGGAAATCGGCGCCCGCGGCCTGCGCAGCGTGATGGAAAACATTATGACCGACATTATGTATGAGGTTCCCTCTGACCCGACAATCGACAAGGTTGTCGTTACGGCGGACTGTGTGAAAAACGCCGTCCCGCCCATCGTAATCAGGAAGAAGGCCGCCTCTGAGGAATAAGCCCTTCTACGAATTGTAAGCGTTCAAAAAGCCGCATTCCGTGCGGCTTTTTCAGCACCCCCGAAAGGAGGATTAAAATGAGCGAAACTATAAATCCTGCCAAAACCTCCGGATATCCGCTTCTGCCCATGCGCGGACTGTCGGTTTTTCCCGGAATGCTCATAAATTTTGATGTAATCCGCCCCAAATCCGTGGCCGCCCTGGAGGCTGCCCTGGAGAGTAGCCGCATGATCTTTATGGTTGCCCAAAGAGACATTGCCAAGGAGGTTCCCACAGAGCAAGACCTCTATTCCATCGGCACAATCTGCCGCATTAAGCAGCTGCTCCGCATTCCCGGAACCGATGGTGTGCGCGTGCTAGTAGAGGGACGGAAACGTGCAAAAATCGCCTATTTTGAGGATAAGCCCGAATACTTTTTTGCCGAGGCCGAAACGATGGAGGAGGGCGAGAGCCACTTTTCCTCTACAAAAGCAGAGGCCGTCATTCGCCGTTGTCTGGGCCTTTTTGATGAATACGCCCAGCTCGCTGGCTCGCTTTCGCCGGAGCTGCTCACAAAGATAGCCGATTCCGAAAAGCCCGGCTATGTGGCGGACTTTATCGCCCAAAACATCTATATGAAGGCCGACAAGAAGCAGGCGCTTCTGGAGGAGCTGCACCCCCTGCAGCGGCTCCAACTTTTAAACCGCTTCCTTGCCCGGGAGATTTCCGTGCTCTCCATTGAGCACGAATTAAACGCTCGCACCCAGGAGCAAATGTCAAAGTCCCAGAAGGAATTCTATCTGCGTGAACAGATGAAGCTGATTCAGGCGGAATTGGGTGAGTGGGATGACACCTTTGAGGACATCCACGAATACCGCAAAAGAATCTTCTCCCTCAAGCTCTCGGATGAGATTACGGAAAAGCTCCTAAAGGAGCTGTCCCGACTGATGAAGCAGCCCTCCGGCTCCACGGAGAGCGCCGTTTTGCGCACCTATCTGGACACCTGTCTGGAGCTGCCCTGGAACATCAAAACTAGGGAGACCATGGACATTGCCAAGGCGCGAAAGGTGCTGGACGATGACCACTTCGGCCTGGAAAAGGTCAAGAATCGCATCATCGAATACCTAGCCGTCA
>CAYXNK010000076.1:0-10867 GCA_964466395.1 uncultured Oscillospiraceae bacterium
GCGGGCGGATTACCTCAAACGCGCCTGTGAAATCCTGCTGCGGCACAAGAGCCCCGACACCGTCTGCGGCTATGTGCGCAACATCGGCCGTCCGGGTCAGGAGGCGGAGATTATGCCCTTGGAGGCCCTGCAATTCGCGGAATTGGATATGTTTTGCACAGTCTTTATCGGAAACAGCGAAACACAGCTTCTAAACGGCAAGATGGTAACCCCCCGGGGTTATGAAAACAAGGGCCTATGAGACCTGTTTTAATCTTCGGCGGCACGGCGGAGGGACGGCTTTTGGCAGAGGCCGCCCTGGAGGCCGGACGGCCTGTGACCATCTGTGTCGCCACCGATGTGGGCGCATCCTTTTTACCCGTCGGCGCGCCGGGTCTGACGATTTCTCAGGGGCGGCTGGACGTTCCCGAAATGGAGGCCTTAATGGGCAGCGCAGACTTTGCCTTTGTGCTGGACGCCACCCATCCCTACGCTGTTTTGGTCAGTCAAAAGCTGCGGCTGGCGGCGCAAAACAGGGCGCTGCCCTACCACCGTCTGTTGCGGGAAACAGGCGATTATGAGGGCTGTCTTGTGGCAGACTCGGTGGCTGCGGCCTGTTGTCTGGTCTTGCCCGGGAACGTGCTTGCCGCGACGGGGAGCAAGGAAATTTCCGCCTACACCGTGATTCCGGACTTTCAAAACCGGGTCTATGCCCGGGTTCTGCCCACCCCGGTCTCCGTGGAGGCCTGCCTTGCGGCAGGGCTGCCCCAAGACCACATTCTCGCCGCCACCGGCCCTTTTTCCGTGGACGAGAATGTAGAAACCCTGCGCCGCCTTGCCATCAAAACCATGATTACCAAGGACGGGGGCGTAAGGGGCGGCTTTGGAGAGAAGCTGGAGGCCGCGCGGCTTTGCGGCGTCCGGCTCATTGTGGTGGGTCGCCCGGCAGAGCCGGAAGGCCTGGGCTTTGACGCTGTTTTAACCATGCTAAAGGAGGAAGCCCCATGCAAATAAGCCTTGTGGGAATCGGAATGGGCAGTCCCCTGGGTCAAACCCTGGAGGTCAGGGAGGCCATCGCGGACGCCGACCTACTCATCGGCGCAAATCGGCTTTTAGACGACATTGACAGCGCCGCCGAAAAGCGCTGCGCCCTTGCGGTCTCCGAAATTGTGGCGCTGATTTCCCAAAGCCGAGCTTCGCGCGTCTGCGTGGTTTGCAGCGGGGACACGGGCTTTTACAGTCTTGCCACCGCCTTGCGGGAGGCGCTGCACCCACGGCCTGTGACCACCCTCTGCGGAATTACAACCGTGCAATATCTGGCAGCACGGTTGGGCAGGCCTTGGCAGAACACCGCCCTGATTAGCGCCCACGGCAGGAATTGTAACGTCCTGGGCGAGGTGATGGCGCGGGAGGAGAGCTTCTTCCTCACCGGCGGGGCAATCACCCCAGCTTCCATCATTGAAACCCTCTTTGAGGCGGGTCTCAATGATGCCGAAATCGCCATTGGCGAGCGGCTTTCCTACCCCGAGGAGCGCGTGATTCAAGGCACGGCGGAGGCGTTGCGGGGACAGAGCTTTGACAGCCTCAGCGCCGTTTGGGTGCGCTGTCCCCTGCCCAGCCGCTATCCCTACTGCACCGGCGGCATTGACGACGAGGCCTTCCTGCGGGGCGGCACGCCTATGACCAAGCAGGAGGTGCGCGCGGCGGCCCTGGCAAAGCTCCGCATCCGCCCCGGTGAAACCGTTTATGACGTGGGCGCGGGAACCGGCAGCGTGTCGGTGGAAATGGCGCTCGCCTCCCCCTATAACAGGGTTTACGCCATCGAAACCGAGCAGGACGCTTATGAGCTAATCTGCCGCAATCGCCTGTACTTCGGGGCTTATAATCTCAGCCCTATTCACGGCAGAGCGCCGGGAGCCCTCCTCCCTCTGCCCCAGCCGGACGCTGTGTTCATCGGCGGCAGTAAGGGCGAAATGGGGGAAATTTTGAACGCCGTACTGGAGAAAAACCCGGCGGTTCGGATTGTCGTCTCCGCCATCGCCATGGAGACCGTTACCGAGGCCTTTTCCCTCTGCAAAAAGCGGCTCACGAACCTACAGGTCACCCAGCTTTCCGTCAGCCGCACCCAGGCTGTGGGAGGCTATCAAATGCTAAAGGCCCAGAACCCCATCTTCCTGTTCAGCGGCGAGGGGGCGGGCGTATGAAAACGGAGCTTCCCCGCCTGCTGATTGCCGCCACACACAGCGGCAGCGGCAAAACTACCCTGGTCTGCGGCCTTTTACAGGCGCTTTTGAAGCGTGGCTTGACTCCCGCCGCCTTCAAGTGCGGCCCCGACTACATTGACCCCCTGTTTCACCGGGCGGTTCTGGGAACCCGGGGCGGGAATCTGGATTTGTTTTTCACCCCTCCTGCCGTTGCAAGGGCGCTGCTGGCCCAAAATTCCGCGGGAGCAGACCTTGCGGTTTTAGAGGGCGTAATGGGCTATTACGACGGCTTGGGCGGCCTCTCGGACACGGGCTCTGCCTACCATCTGGCACGGGAGACCAAAACGCCCGTGGTGCTGATTATGGACGCTCGGGGCGCTTCGCTGTCCCTCTGCGCCCAGCTCAAGGGCTTTCTGAATTTCCGCCGCAGCAGCGGCATTTCCGCCGTGTTGCTCAACCGCTGTTCGCCCCGGCAATTTGAGCTGCTTCGCCCGGTTTTGGAAGGGGAATGCGGGGTACAGGTTCTGGGTTATCTCCCCCAGCGAGCAGAATTTGTGATTGAGAGCCGCCATCTGGGGCTGGTGGCAGACGAATTGCCCCAGCTGCGGGAGAAGCTTTCCGCCATTGCGGCGGAGCTTGAAAAATGCGTTAATCTGGACGCGCTTTTCGCCCTTGCGCAAAGCGCCCCACCCCTGCGCTATCAGCCTTTGCGAGTGAAACCCATCACCGCCTCCCGTCCCCGAATCGCCGTGGCGCAGGACGCCGCCTTCCACTTTTATTACACAGAAAATCTCCAGCTTCTGGAGGCTCTGGGGGCAGAACTTGTGTTATTCTCCCCCCTCGCCGACAGCGCCCTGCCGCCGAACACCCACGCCCTGTACCTGGGCGGCGGCTATCCCGAGCTGCACGCAGGGCGCCTCGGCGCAAACCGGGAAATGCTCTCGTCCCTTGGTGAGGCCGCCCGGAATGGGCTTCCGATTTTTGCCGAGTGCGGCGGCTTCCTCTACCTCCACGAGCGCCTTACAGACCCCGAGGGCAAAGCCTTTCCCATGGTGGGTCTCATCCCCGGCTCCTGCCACTACACCGGAAAGCTGGGACGCTTCGGCTACATTCAGCTCACAGCCCAGGCGGACAGCCTCCTATGTAAAAAAGGCGAGGGCATTCCCGCCCACGAATTCCACTACTACGACAGTGAAAATAACGGCGCTTCCTTTCTGGCGCAAAAGCCCCTACGGCAGCAGCAATGGCCTTGCATTCACGCCGAGGGCAGGCTTTTTGCAGGCTTCCCCCACCTGTATTTTTACGCAAATCCCGTCTTTGCCGAGAACTTTGTCCGCGCAGCTCTCACCCATCAGCAGGAGCAGGCAGAACGCTAACCTATCTCCGTTTTTTCATTCGCTGCCCAAAGAGGCGGAAAGGAGGAACTACCATGGAAATTTTGCTGGCCTTGGCAATCGGCTTTGTACTGGACCTCATCTTTGGCGACCCTGTGGGCTTTCCCCACCCGGTGGTGCTCATGGGCAGGCTGATTTCCACAGGGGAAGGCCTGCTTCGCCCCCTCTTTCCCAAATCCGCCGGGGGGGAGCTTTGGGCGGGACTCTGCCTTGTTGTTTTTATCTGCTTGGCGTCCTTTGGCCTACCCTTTGGGTTGCTTTTCTTGGCAAGACTTGTCCACCCCCTCTTGGCTCTGGCCTTACAGGCCTTCTGGGCCTATCAGATTCTCGCAACAAAATCCCTGCGCTCAGAGAGTATGAAGGTCTTTTCCGCCCTCTCCCGTGGCGACCTGATGGAAGCGCGCAAAGCGGTTTCCGCAATCGTCGGAAGAGACACAGACAGCTTGGATGAGGCCGGTGTCGCCAAGGCCGCTGTCGAGACCGTCGCCGAAAACACGGCAGACGGAATCGTTGCCCCCATGCTCTTTTTCGCCCTGGGCGGTGCGCCCTTAGGTCTGCTGTATAAGGCCGTCAACACCATGGATAGCATGCTGGGCTACCGCAACGACCGCTATCGCCACTTTGGCACGGCGCCCGCAAGGCTCGACGACCTTGCAAATCTCCTTCCTGCACGCCTTAGCGCCCTTCTGATGCTGCTGGCCTCCGCTCTTCTGGGTCTGCACACAAAAAACGCCTGGACTATCTGGCGGCGGGATCGCTACAACCACAAAAGCCCCAACTCCGCCCAGACAGAGAGCGTAGCGGCGGGGGCCTTGGGGCTTTGTCTTGCCGGGCCTGCCTATTATTTCGGCACACTTTTAGACAAACCCACTATTGGCGACCCGCTCCGGGAAATCCGTCCCGAGGACATTCCCGCCATGAACCGGCTGATGGTCTGCACCGCATTTCTAAGCCTTCTTTTCTGCGAGGCTCCGCGCCTTGCCCTGATTTTTTTATAATACAAGGAGCGTGATTGCTATGGCGCTGATACACGGAGGAGATATCGCCGGCTTTGTGGAAGAATACGGATATCCCCCCCTGGACTTTTCCGCAAACGTCAGCCCTTTGGGGCTGCCCGAGGGCGCACGTCAGGCCATTGTGCAGTCTCTGGACAGGGCAGACGCCTACCCAGACCCCCTCTGCCGCGCCTTGACAGAGGCGCTTGCTGCACATGAGGGCGCAGAGTCCGGGCACATTCTCTGCGGCAGCGGGGCAGCGGACTTGATCTTCCGGCTCTGCTATGGTCTGCGCCCCAAAACCGCCCTGGTTTTGGCGCCCACCTTCGCGGAATATGAGCTGGCGCTGCGCGCTGTGGGCTGCGAGGTGCGGCATCACCTGCTCCGCCGGGAGGAGAGCTTTCTTCTAAGCCCCGCGCTCTTATCTGAGATTAAGCCGGAGCTGGACGTTCTTTTTCTCTGCCAGCCCAACAACCCAACAGGGCAGCTCTGCCCGCCCACGCTTTTGGCAGAGCTTGCAGCCCGCTGCGCCCAAACCGGCACCCTTTTGGTCACGGACGAGTGCTTTGTGGACTTTTTGGATGAGCCGGAGGCCGCCTCGGCAAAGGCCTTTTTGCCCGGGGGCAAGCTGCTGATTCTAAAGGCCTTCACAAAGCTCTATGCCATGGCCGGTCTGCGCCTGGGCTACTGCCTCTCCACAGATACCGCCCTGCTTTCCGCCATGCGGGAGGCGGGACAGCCCTGGTCTGTTTCTACCCCCGCCATGGCGGCGGGACTTGCGGCCTTGGAGGACGGGGACTACCTCTCGCGCCTGCGCGCTCTGGTGCGGGAGGAGCGGGTCTTTCTCGCCAATGGGCTCAATCGCCTGGGTCTCACCGGAATTTCCGGCAGTGCAAACTTCCTGTTTTTCCACAGCGACTGCCCAGATTTTGTGCGAAGCATGAGAGTAAAAGGCGTCTTAATCCGGGACTGCGCCAACTACCGCGGCCTTGGCTCCGGAGATTGTCGCATTGCCGTGCGCGGTCGGGCGGAGAACCTGCGTCTGCTTACCGCGATGCAAGCCGTATTATAAGAAAACAAGCACCACACTGTTTGGAAAGGATGAAGCCCATGGCAAAAGCAATTATGATTCAGGGCACCATGTCCAGCGTTGGAAAAAGCCTCCTGACCGCCGCCCTCTGCCGCATTTTCAAGCAGGACGGCTACAGGGTCGCCCCCTTTAAGAGCCAGAACATGGCCTCCAACAGCTACATCACCCCCGAGGGGCTGGAGATGAGCCGCGCCCAGGCCATGCAGGCCCAGGCGGCGGGTCTTACGCCCTCGGTGCTCATGAACCCCATCATGCTAAAGCCCACCAGCGATGTGGGCAGTCAGGTCATCGTGAACGGTCAGTCACGGGGAAGCATGGGCGCTGCTGAGTATTTCGCCCACAAGAAGGCCTTGGTTCCCGATATTCTCCACGCCTTCCAAACCCTGTCCGAGCAAAACGACATCATCGTGATTGAAGGCGCGGGCGGCCCTGCGGAAATTAACCTCAAGGCCGACGACATTGTGAACATGGGCATGGCGAAGATGGCAAAGGCTCCGGTTTTGCTGGTGGGTGACATTGACAGGGGCGGCGTTTTCGCCAGCCTTTACGGCACCCTCGCGCTCTTAGACCCCGACGAGCAGGAGCTGGTCAAGGGGATCATCATCAACAAGTTCCGCGGAGATTTGGACATTTTAAGGCCCGGGCTTACGAAGCTTGAGGACTTAATAAATCGCCCTGTTCTGGGCGTTGTGCCCCACCTCCGACTGGACATTGAGGATGAGGACGTCCTCACCACCCGGCTGGACGACAGGTCTGCGGCAAGGCTTTTGGATTTTGCCGTCATCCACCTGCCCCATATGACAAACTTCACAGACTTTAATCCCCTGGAGCGTTTTTCGGGCAGCGGCGTCCGCTATGTGCGCCAGGCTTCCCAGCTGGGGAGACCCGATCTGATTTTTCTGCCCGGCACCGAGAACGTCACCTCCGACCTGCTCTGGCTGCGTCAGAGCGGGCTGGAGACCGAACTCCTAAAGCAGGCCGCCGCGGGCACACCGATTTTCGGCATCTCCGGCGGCTATCAGATGCTTGGAACAGCCCTCCATCAGGCTGAGGGCGGCAGTCTGCGCGGTCTGGAGCTGCTCCCTGTGGAGACCTTCCTCCACCCTGAGGAGGCGGGGCGCCGGGTCAGCGGCAAACTTTCTGTCGATGGAGGCCTTTTCGCCCCTCTGTCGGGCTGCGATTTTGAGGGCTTTGTCCTCTGCGGTGGGGAAACAATGCTCACAGAGGGCGGTTCTCTGCCCGGAGAGGCCATAGAAAGCCTTGTTCGGGATAATGTCTTTGGAGCCTGTTTCCACGGTCTGTTTGAAAGCGGTCAGCTCTCTGAGGCTCTCACAAGGCTGCTTTTAGAACGCAAGGGCAGCGAAGGCGGAGAAGCCTTTGGCCTCTCTTACGCCGCATACAAAGAGCAGCAGTTTGACCTTTTGGCAGACGGCGTGCGCCGGAGCCTGGACATGGCAAGGGTCTATGAAATTTTGGAGGCAGGGCTATGAGCCTGGGTCTCACCCACCTCTATTGCGGCGACGGCAAGGGAAAAACCACCGCTGCCATGGGGCTTGCCCTGCGCGCCGCAGGACGGGGACTTCGGGTGGTTATCGTGCAGTTTCTTAAAAGCGGCGACTCGGGGGAGCTAAGCCTTCTGCGCACCCTGCCCAATGTGACTGTTCTCAGCGGAAAGGGCAGCACGAAGTTTAGCTTCAAAATGAACGAGGAAGAAAGGTGCGCAGCAAAGGCCGAACACGAGACGCATCTCCGGGAGGCGCTAAGCCTGCCCTTTGACGTTCTGGTGCTGGATGAGGCCGCTTCCGCGCACAACACGGGGCTTTTGGCTACCGCGCTGTTGGAAGAGGCCATTCATCATCGCCAACCCAACACAGAGCTTGTCCTCACCGGGCGAAACCCCGCCGCCTTCCTGCTGGAGGCAGCGGACTATGTAACAGAAATGAAATGCAGCAAGCACCCCTTTGAGCGGGGGATTGCCGCCAGAGAGGGGATTGAATTTTGAGCACAACATTTGAGATTTTGCTACCGGAAGAAATTGAAAAGCGCAGCTTTGCCATCATCGGTGAGGAGCTGGGGGCGCACGGCCTTTCCCCCGGGCAGGAGGCCGTTCTCAAACGGGTCATCCACACAACGGCAGACTTTGACTACGCCAAAAATCTTGTGTTTTCCCTGGGAGCTGTGGAGCGGGGCATCGAGGCCCTAAAGGCCGGCGCAACGATTGTCACAGACACCCAGATGGCGCGCTCAGGCATTAACAAGGCCGCCCTCAAGCAGTTGGGCGGCGAGGCTCTCTGCTTCATCGCAGACGAGGACGTGGCCAAGGCCGCCCGCAATCAGGCAACCACCCGCGCACATGCCGCCGTGGAAAAGGCGGCGGAGCTGGGAAAGCCCCTAATTTTTGCAGTCGGAAACGCCCCCACCGCCCTAATTCGTATCTGTGAATTGATTGCCGCGCAGAGGCTTTCTCCCCTGCTGGTCATCGGCGCGCCTGTTGGCTTTGTCAACGTGGTGGAGAGCAAGGAGCTGCTTCTTGAAACCGCCGTTGCCCACATCGTCACCCGGGGGCGCAAGGGCGGCTCCAATGTTGCCGCCGCCATCTGCAACGCGCTGTTATACCAGGCCGTAGGGCGCAGCTGATGACCCCAGCTTATTCTTCGTGCAACACAGCACAAAGAGCGGCTAGCGCCTAAAGCGCAGAGCCGCTCTCGCTTTTCAACCTGTTCATACCCTTCATTATTCCTGCGCTTCCATGCCTTTTTGCTGCTCATGCCGGTAGCTGCTGCCCAAAAGCACAAGATGGGCAGCCTCCCCGTCCCAAACAATTTCCCGCACAAGTCCACGGGCGGCTGCTCGAAGCTGCTCAACGTTCATGCCCGCAACCGTTTCAGAAAAGCTCGCAAGCTCCTTTGCGAGCTTTTCAAGCTCCTTTTCCTCCAGCTCCTGCTCGTTGCTGCTCGTTTCCTCCTCCGCGAGTAGCTGCCGCAGAGCTTCCCCCTGCCCATGAAGGCGCTCAATTTCCTTGAGCAGATATCCCTCGGCATGGCTGTCTGCCGCCTTGCCCAAGGCAGAGACAAGATTTGAAATCTCTCCCTCATTTTGCCGCAGCTCTCCTTCCAGTCTACACCGATAATCCTTTCGGCTCTCTCCTTTGCCGGCCACTGTCCCCCTGCCCTGCTCCAGCAGACGCAGAAATTCTTCCCCGTCCTCGGTCAGATTTTGAAGCTGCTCTCGCACCTTTTCATCGATTTGATTGCCCTTGCAATTTGTCATCGCGCAGCAATGCCCCCGGCTGCGCTCCTTGAGGCCGCAGAGATAGGAATAGACTCCAAGCCCCGTCTCATTCACCCTTGACGACAGCTTGGGTCGCATATAGGCGCCACAGCCTCCACAGATGAAAAGCCCCGACAGGAGCGCCAGATTGCTCCGCGGCCTGCGGTAGCCCTTTGCCTTGTTCCGCTCCAAAAGCTTCTGCGCCCTGACCCAGGTCCCCCCCTCAATCAGCCCCGGGTGCTCTCCCACCGAGACAATCCACTCCTCCATGGGTCTTAGCTGGCTTGCCTTCCCTGCCTGCTGCAGGCTGCGGTTATAAGCCATGATTCCCCGAAGGCCGTCAAAGTCCCCCCGCTCTGCAAACAGCTCAACCTCCTTCTGTTTCAGATAGGTATAGGCCGCCTCGTCGGCTGTCAGGTAAACGGGATTTGACAGGATGCCCTTAATCGCAAACCGGGTGAAGCTCTTTCCGTTTTTGGTGGTATGTCCCCGCTGCAGTAAAAAGGTCTCTGTTTTCGTCAGGGAGCCGGTCTCCAAAAAGGTGTCAAAAATCAGCCGCACCAGGGAGAGCTCCGCCGGAATTGGCTTCAGCTTGCAGGTTTTTTTCGTCTTGCCGTCAAGGCTCAGTCGGGAGACGCTCTCCGAGGCATAGCCCGTGGGGGTGACGCCCCCAAGCCAACGCCCGGTTTTGGAGAGCTCATGCATATTGTCCCGAATGCGCTCTGCTATCGTCTCCCGTTCCAGCTGGGAAAACACCGAGGAAATATACATCATCGCCCGCCCCATGGGAGAAGAGGTGTCGAACTGCTCCTTGATGGAAATGAAATCAATGCCCATCAGGTTTAGCTCTTCAATCAGCCTGGCAAAGTCTCCGATGTTTCGGCTGATGCGATCCAGCCGATAGACCACAAGGGCGCGAGCTCCCCCCGTCCTGGCATCACACATCATCCTTTTAAATTGCGGGCGCTCCAGAGTTCCGCCGGAAAAACCCTCATCTTCATACACCGGCGCGCCCTCCGCTGCCTCCTCCCCGAACTGCAGGCGGAGATATTGCCGGCAGAGCTCAATCTGATTTTCGATGCTCTCCCCCTTGCCCGTAAACCGGGATTTTCGGGAGTAGATCACAAACTGTCCCCGGGGCGTTTGCTTCACACGCGTCTCTCCTCTCTTCATTTTTCGGCCGCCGGACGCTCTCCCGGCACACCAAAAGCTCCAATTCCCCAAGCGCTTCATGTTGGAGCACAGCGCCGCATATATTGCTGTAAGGCCATCGAAAGGGGGCGCTGCATATCCAAGTCATCCCGCATTTTCCAGAGAGCCAGGAGGGGCGCCAGGCGCTTGCCAAGCACGTTGCTGAAATCCACGCCCAGACCGTTTTGGAGCGCCTTCGGGCGCTGCCCTGCTCCGCGGTGCAAAAAGCAAGGCTGCTTGTGCAGATTCGAAAACTTTATAAGCGCTGAAGGCCGGGCTTAGACGCTCCGGCCTTCAGCAATTCTAAGTCCTTGCACGAGCCGTTATGTGCGTATCGCATTTTCAATGCAGCGGCTGGCGTAGGTGGCAAGCCGCACCCCCTTCTCAGCCTTATAGGAGGTTATCCCCTTAATCAGCCCGATGGTGCCAATGGAGATGAGGTCGTCCAACTCCGCACACTGGGTGTAATATTTCTTCACGATATGCGCCACAAGGCGAAGATTGTGCTCAATCAGGACGTTTCTTGCGTCAATGTCGCCCTTTGCCCATAGGTCGAGATATTTCTTCTCATCCTCGGGACTCAGGGGCTTTGGAAATGAGCCTGTGTTTTTTCCCAGCCGCAGCATCAAAAAAGCGCTGCTTAGCAGGAGCATAAAGGCGCTAGTTAACATTTCTCTCCCCCCTTGCCGATTTGTAACAGTCTATGCGAACCCTGCAAGTCCTAATTCCGAGGAGTCCCCGGGC
>CAYXNK010000077.1:0-3199 GCA_964466395.1 uncultured Oscillospiraceae bacterium
GCAGGGATGAGGATACTGTATCGCCGTCTTGGAGCAGGGCTTCCAGCGCCGCCTCTGCCTCCGGCTCTCGGTTTAAGGGGGCTGCGATGTCATAGCTGTGCAGAACTCCATACTGCCGATCCGAGATATCCGCAAGGGAATCCCGCAGTCCCAGCGCCGCAACCAGCAGCGCCGTGCAGCCTGCAACACCGAGAACGGTCATGAAAAGCCGCTTTTGATACCGCAGCAGGTTCCTTGCCGTCACCTTGTGTGGAAAGGACAGTCGCCGCCATAAGAACCCGATGTGCTCAAGAAAAATTCGCTTGCCCGGCTCGGGCGCCTTTGTTTGCAGAAGCTGCGCCGGTTGGGTGGCAAGACTTGCATGGCAGGCGTTTGCCGTCGCCAGGAGGGTGCAGGCAATCACGGCGCCGCTGGCCGCCAGAGCAAAGCCCCAGTTGACGGGATAATAAAACCGCGGCAGCTGATACATCACGGAATACACCTGCCAAATCGCCGCCGGAAACAGGCGAAAGCCCGCCACAGCGCCCACGATGCTTCCCGAAACCGAGGCTGTAAGGGCATAGAGGAGATACTTTCCCATAATCATCCCATTGCCATAGCCCAGAGCCTTCATGGTTCCAATCTCCAGCCGCTCCTCCTCCACCATGCGGGTCATCGTGGTCAGAGAAATTAGCGCTGCAACCAAAAAGAAGAAAAGGGGAAAGACCTTTGCAATGGCGCCCACCTTGTCAATGCTCCCGTTTAAGGAAAAATAGCTCATGTTATTTTCCCGGCTGAGCACCTGCCAGACCGGCAGCTTTGCCGTCCGCAGCTGGTGTGCACCCGCCCTTAGGTCCGCCTCCGCCTCCTGCAGCGCCCGCTCCGTCTCTAGGCGCACCGCCTCAAAGGCTTTGCGTTCCCTTTCCAGGTCTGCGCGAGCGGCAGAGAGCCGCGTTTCCTCTGCTTCAAGTTGCCGCTTTCCCTCGCTCAACTGTTCTCTTTTTTCCAAAAACTGCTTCTGTGCCGCCAGCAGCCAGTCTCTTCCAAAGCCTCCGGCCATCACCGGCAAGCTCTGCTTTTCCAGGTTATTTTTGGCTATTTCCAGAGACACCTCTCCACTTTCTAGCTGTTTTCTAGCATCTCCCAGCTCTATTTCCCCACTTTTTAGCTTTTGCTCCGCTTGAGAAAGACGGGTTTCCCCCTGCCGGAGCTCCTGGCGCATCTCCTGGAGCGCGCCAAGGCCTTGCTCCAGCCGCTCCTGTAAGTCCGCCCGGAAGGCGGCAAGGCGCAGGCGGCTGCGCTGCCCGGAAATGCTCTTAACCTCCTCCACCGCGGCCGTCAGCTGCCCGGAATAGGCCTCTGTCAGGGCAGAGAGTCCCTCCGTTCCTTTCACAGTCAGGCATAGCTCTGTGTATATCTCTCGGACAAAGCTCTCATCCGGCGCCAGCAAAATTAAGTCTATGGTGCCGCCGCCGATGCCGGTGAACTCCTTTTCTGCGGAGAAATAGGGGCAGTAGTCGGCATAGCCTACCACCGTAAAATCTCGGGTCTCCATCACCAAATCGATGTTTTTTGCCTGCTCCGAGACCTGAAGCGTGCTGCCCAGCTCCAAACCAGTAGCCTGCCCCATGGGCGCATTGACGAGCAGACACTCGTCCGGAGCGGCGGGAAAACGCCCCTCCGTGAGCAGGGGCCGATTTACCTCACTCTTCTCCGCCTGCCCTAAGCTGTGGACCCGAACGGCATATTCCGTGTCCGGCTCCGTGCACATGAGCAGCTCCGCCATATATCCAGGTCGGAGCTGCCCGACGCCCTCCAGGGCCGCCAGAGCCGCCACGTCCTCCTGGGAAAAACCCATGCTGCAGAGCAGGCGCAGGTCGTACATGGCGGAATCTGAGAAGTACCGGTTAAAGGAATAGCGCATCGCTGGGGTTGCGGACATGAGTCCCACAAGAAAGCCCACACCTAGGGCGACAATAGTAAAAATTGCCAAAAATCGGCTCAAACTGCTTTTTACTGCCCGCAGCCCGCTTTTAAGGTAGCTCTTGCCCATTACCACCCTATCCTTTCCGCGGAGCAGGGGTGCTTGTTTACAACAAGCTCTGCAATCCCACCGTTTTTTAGACGGATCACCCGGTCTGCCATGGCGGTCAGCGCCATGTTGTGGGTAATGACCAGCACGGTTTTTCCCATGTCTCGGCAGCTTTCCTGGAGAAGCTGTAAAATATGTTTGCCTGTGTTCTCATCCAACGCTCCTGTCGGCTCGTCGCAGAGAAGGATTTTCGGGTTTTTTGCCAAGGCTCGGGCGATGGCAACCCGCTGCTGCTCGCCCCCGGAAAGCTGGGCAGGAAAGTGGTTCATCCGCTCTGCCAGTCCCACCTTTGCTAGGGTTTCCGCAGCCGACAGCGGCCTTCGGGAGAGCTCCCGTGCAAGTTCCACGTTCTCTAACGCCGTCAAATTCTGCACCAGATTGTAAAACTGAAAGACAACGCCCACCTCGTGCCGACGGTACAGGGTTAGCTGCTTGGGAGAAAGGCCGCTGATTTCCCTGCCGTCCACAAAAATTTTCCCCTTGTCGCAGGAGTCCATGCCCCCCAGCATATTTAGAACTGTGGTTTTTCCCGCGCCGGAGGGTCCCACAATGACGCAAAACTCTCCCTGCCCGATGCAGAAGCTCAAGCCATCGGCAGCGGCAAGCCTCGTTTCCCCCAGCTGATAGAACTTGCTCACCTGTTCAAACTGTACATAAGACTCCAAAAAGCCGCCCCCTTTTTCTTTGTGCCGATTTTCTTGTCATTATTGACAGCAGACTCTCCCCTTTAAGCATGACCTTGGGCTTTATTTTGGCAAAAGGACAAAAAAAGAGGCTGCACCGCCGCAAAACGCGGCAACACTGCCTCTTAAAAGCCGAAGGGCACAGTGGCCCTTTTTATTTTTTAAAGTTTAAGCTGATGTCCATGGCCCGAATACTGTGGGTCAGGGCGCCGATGGAGATGTAACCCACCCCTGTTGCCGCGACCTCCGCAAGATTTTTCTCGCCCATATTGCCGGAGGCCTCTGTGATTGCCCGGTCGCCAATGAGAGCCACGGCCTCAGCCATTCGCTCATTGCTCATGTTGTCCAGCAAAATTACGTCTGCCCGCGCGTCCAAAGCCTGCTGGACCTCCTCCAGCGTCTCTGTCTCCACCTCAATTTTCATGATGTGAGGCACCGCGCTCCG
>CAYXNK010000077.1:3209-7248 GCA_964466395.1 uncultured Oscillospiraceae bacterium
GGCCTCTGCAATGCCGCCGGCGGCCGCAATGTGGTTATCCTTAATCATCACGCCGTCGGCGAGATTAAAGCGGTGGTTGTAGCCGCCACCCACGCGAACCGCGTATTTCTCCAGTACCCGCAGGCCGGGGGTGCACTTTCTTGTGTCTGTAATCTTCGTGCCCGTTCCCTCAACCTGGGCAACGGCCTTGGCTGTTGCCGTCGCCACGCCGGAGAGCCGCTGCAGGAAGTTCAGGGCGACGCGTTCCCCGGTTAAGATGGACTTGGAAAAGCCCGATAGCTCTGCCAGCACGCTGCCCTTTGTCACCCTATCACCGTCCTTGGCAACGGAATAGAACACAATTTTGGGGTCGATGATTTCATAAATTCTTTTGGCAATTCCCAGACCACAGACGATGCCGTCCTCCTTCGCCACAAAACGGCCCTCGGAGCGGTTGCCCTCGGGGATACAGGAGTTTGTGGTGATGTCGCCTGTGCCGATGTCCTCTTTTAGTGCAGTGAGCAGAAGCTCGTCAAGACCAATATAGTTCATTTTTTTCAGTCCTTCCTATAATGTGCGCCGACGCTTTCGCGTCGGGCAAGCGCCGCCTTGAGGATCTCTGTGGCCAGGGCAGAAATGTTCAAGGTTTCAAGATATTCTCGTCCCGGATCATAGCTTTCCTCCAGTTCCGCCTGGATACGCAGGATCTGGGAAAGCGCCTGTTTTAAGCCGTTTTCGCTGCGCAGAACGCCACCATGCTGATGCATCAGCCTCTGAATTTCAGCGCGGATGGCAGAATAATCCTGGGGCTGTGCTGCGCGGCTCATCATCGGAACCGGAAGGCTCCTCCGGAGCTGCTTCGTCGTATGCAGCCGCCGATTGATATTCTCTGCCGCTCGACGTCCAAACACTAGGCATTCCAGCATAGAGTTTGAGGCCAGACGGTTCGCCCCGTGCACTCCTGTGGAGGCCGCCTCACCGCAGGCATAGAGCCCCTCGACCCCGGTTCTGCCGTAAAGGTCAGTTTGAATGCCACCAATCAGGTAGTGCTGCACGGGACAGACTGGAATAAGATCCCGGCTGATGTCTAAGCCCCGCTTGAGGCACTCTGCAAAAATCGTTGGGAATCTGTACTCCAGCTGCTCCCGGGAATGGGCTGTAATATCCACGAAAACGTGATCCTCGCCGCTTTCTTGCAGTTCCCTTGTGATAGCGCGGGCGACAATATCCCGGGGGGCAAGCTCGTTTAATTCGTGCTGTCCCTCCATGAAGCGCTCGCCCTTTTTGTTCTTCAGCAGGCCGCCCTCGCCGCGAACGGCTTCGGAAATTAAAAAGGCACGCTTCTCCTCCCTGTCTGACCAGAGGCCGGTGGGGTGGAACTGGATAAACTCCATGTCCCGGAGCTGCGCCCCGGCTCGGACGGCGGCGGCCAGCCCGTCCCCCGTTGCAACAGATGGGTTTGTGCTGACCTTGTAGACCTGGCCGATACCGCCGGTGGCCAAAACCACGTTGGGCGTATCGATGACATAGAGTCTGTCCTTTTTATCCAAAACCGCACAGCCTGTGACCCCACCCGTTTCGTCCGTGAGGATGTCCGCACAGAAGTTGTGCGGCAGAAAGCTGACATTCGGGCAGAGGGAAACCAAATGCGCCAGCGCCTTGACGGTCTCACGCCCTGTCGCGTCCCCCCCGGCGTGCACCACCCGATTCCGTCGGTGTCCGCCCTCCCGGGTAATATCTAAGTCCCCCTCGTGGTTTAAGTCAAAGGGAACCTGCATTTCCATGAGCCTGCGAATGTCCCCGGGGCCTTCGGAAACCAGAACCTTAACGGCCTCCTCATCACAGAGTCCCGCCCCGGCAACCAGGGTGTCCTCCAGGTGATAGGCGGGTCTGTCGTCCAGGGAGATCGCCGCTGCAATGCCGCCCTGTGCCAGCCATGAGCTGCTGACGTCCACATCCTCCTTGGTCAGGATGCAGCAGGAGCAGCTCCCATCCAGCTGCAAGGCCGTGTATAGCCCCGCAACCCCCGCCCCGATTACCACCACATCATACCGCAGGTGCTCGGTTTCGTCGGAGAGCCCCTCTATTGCATATCTCATAGCCGTTGCGCCTCACAAAAAATTACTTTAATGTCTATTTTAACAAGACGGCGGTCGTTTTTCAATATAAACTTCTTCACTGGAAACAAATATCCGGCACACTGCCATTTTTATAAAACTGCCGCAGCCCAAGATGAGCGGCGGCAGCCTGGTTATTTAGAGTGTTCTTCGTTAAATCAGAGCGGAAATTTCTTTTCCCACAGCCCGGCAGCCCAAGGCAATTTTTCCCTCGCTCATCGTATCGGGGGTACGGAAGCCGGCCTTGAGGACCATGTCCACGGCCTGCTCAATGTCTCTCGCCTCCCCGTCCATATCAAAGGAATCTCGGAGCATCATGGCGGCGGACAAAATCATGCCGATGGGGTTTGCCTTGTCCTGACCTGCAATGTCGGGGGCACTACCGTGAATCGGCTCATACATGCCTCGTGTGCCGTCACCGCGGCTGCCCGATGGAATCATGCCAATCGAACCCGTGAGCATGCTCGCCTCATCGGAGAGAATGTCGCCAAAGAGGTTTTCCGTCAGAATCACGTCGAACTGGGCAGGATTTCGCACCAGCTGCATGGCGCAGTTGTCAACATACATATGGGAAACGGCAACCTCCGGGTAGTCCTTGGCCACCTCATTGACGACTTTTCTCCAAAGCTTGGAGCTGTCCAGTACATTGGCCTTATCCACGGAACAGAGCCGTTTTTGGCGCTTCATAGCCGTTTCAAAGCCAACCCTCGCTATGCGGGCAATCTCATGCTCGGAATAGCCCATAATATCCTGGGCGTAGGCCTCGCCGTTTTTTTCTGTGGTGGTGTGCTCCCCAAAGTAAGCGCCGCCTGTCAGCTCCCGCACCACCACAAAGTCGATGCCCTGCTCGGTAATCGAAGGCTTTAAGGGACTTGCCGCCTCCAGCGCCGCAAAAAGCCGGGAGGGGCGCAGGTTTGCATAGAGCCCCAGGGCAGCACGCAGCGCCAACAGTCCCTTTTCCGGGCGCTTTAAGGGATCGATGCCATCCCACTTGGGACCGCCGATGGCAGAGAGCAGAACGCTGTCGGCCTTCAGACAGGTTTCCAGGGTGGAGGCAGGCAGGGGCTCGTCAAAACGGTCAATGGCCTCGCCACCCATGGGCGCGTCCAGATAGACAAAGCTGTGTCCAAACTTTTCGGCCACCCTGTCCAGCACAATCAGAGCCTGCTCCATAATTTCGGGGCCGATGCCGTCGCCCCGAATCACCGCAATTTGCTTGTTCATGCTCTGCCCTCCTTGATAGATGCCAAAAGACCGCCTTTTGCAATCATCTCCTTGATGAAATCCGGGAAGGGCTGGGCCTGGTATGTCTCATTTTTCGTAAGATTTGTAATCAGACCGGTGTCAAAGTCAATAGACACGCGGTCACCCTCTGCAATCTTCTCGCTGGCTTCGGCGCATTCTAAAATCGCAAGGCCGATATTAATCGCGTTGCGGTAAAAAATCCGGGCGAAGCTCTTTGCAATCACACAGGAGATGCCCGAAGCGCGGATTGCGATGGGCGCGTGCTCTCTCGAGGAGCCGCAACCGAAGTTATTCCCCGCTACCATCACGTCCCCGGGCTGCACCCTTGTGATAAAAGTCTTGTCAATGTCCTCCATGCAATGGGAAGCCAACTCCGCATGGCTCTGGGTTGCCAGATAGCGGGCGGGAATGATCACATCCGTGTCGATGTGGTCACCGTATTTGATTGCTGTTCCCTCTGCTCTCATTTTCCCATAACCTCCTCCGGATGCGTAATATATCCCGTGATTGCGCTGGCGGCGGCAACGACAGGGGAGGCCAGATAGACCTCGCTCTCCACATGCCCCATGCGCCCGACAAAGTTGCGGTTGGTGGTCGAGATGCACCTTTCGCCGGCGGCCAGAATGCCCATATAGCCGCCCAGGCAGGGGCCGCAGGTGGGCGTGCTGAACACCGCGCCCGCTTCCACAAAGACCTCG
>CAYXNK010000077.1:7258-10611 GCA_964466395.1 uncultured Oscillospiraceae bacterium
AACCGCCCGCTCACCGGCGGCTAAGATGCCCATGTGTCCACCCAGGCAGGGTCCGCAGGTGGGGGTGGAGACGATGCAGCCGGCCTCCATAAAGATTCTTGTATAGCCTCTTTCGATGCTCTCCATATAAATCTTTGGCGTTGCAGGAATCACGATGGCGCGCAAGCCCTTTTTCACCCGTCTGCCTTTTAGAACCTCGGCGGCGGCGGCCAGGTCCTCAATGTTTCCATTGGTGCAGGAGCCGATGACCACCTGATCGATTGCAATGTTCCCGCCCTCGGTTGCCGGGTGGGTGTTCTCGGGCAGGTGTGGCCAGGCCACGGTGCAGGGAATGGCGGAAAGGTCAAGGTCAATGACTTCTTCATACTCCGCGTTAGCGTCGGCCTCATAGGCCGTCCAGGCTCTGTCGGTTCTGCCTTCCATATAAGCTCTTGTAATCTCGTCAACGGCAAAGATGCCGTTTTTCGCGCCCGCTTCGATTGCCATGTTGGAAATTGTCAGCCGGTCGCTCATCTGGAGGTTTTTAAGCCCCTCACCCACGAATTCCAGGGAGCGGTAGAGCGCGCCGTCCACACCAATTTTGCCAATCAGGTGCAAAATCACGTCCTTACCGCTGACCCAGCGGCTGAGCTTTCCAGTGAGGTTGACTTTTATCGCGGTGGGAACCTTGAACCAGGTCTCCCCCGTGGCCATAGCAGCCGCCATGTCGGTAGAGCCGACGCCGGTGGAAAAGGCGCCCAGAGCGCCATAGGTGCAGGTGTGGCTGTCGGCGCCAATCGCCGCCTCGCCAGGGGCAATCAGCCCCTTTTCGGGAATCAGGGCGTGCTCAATGCCCATCTCGCCCACATCGTAAAAATGCTCCAAATCAAAACGTTGGGCAAAGGTGCGGCATTTTTTGCAGCCCTCCGCCGCCTTAATATCCTTGTTGGGGGCAAAGTGATCCATAATCAGCGTAATGCGGGTGTTTTCCGCCACCTGATCAAAGCCCGCCTTTTCGAACTCGTTAATTGCAACGGGTGCTGTAATGTCGTTGCCCAGCACCAAATCCAGCTTGGCGCGGATCAGCTGGCCCGCTGTAACCTCAGCCAGCCCCGCGTGGGCAGCCAGAATTTTTTGTGTCATTGTCATTCCCATAAAACAGTTTGCCTCCTTCTAGCCCTTTGCGCTTACAAGCTTGTTAATGCCGTTGAGATAGGCGCGAATCGAGGACTCAATAATATCCGTGGACAGGCCTCTGCCCGTGTACTGCTCGTCACCGGCACGGAGCTTGACAACGGCCTCTCCCATGGCGTCCTCGCCGTCTGTAACAGCATTCAGGCTGAAGCTCTCCAGGGAGACCTTAATGCCTGTAATTTTGTCAATCGCCTTGAAGGCCGCGTCAATAGGGCCTGTGCCGATGGCGACCTCCTCCTGGATTTCGCCCTGCCTGCCAATTTTTACACAGGCAATGTTTGTAATGTCACGGCCTGTGCTGACCACATGGCTCTTGAGCTCGTAGACCTCCTCCACAGCCCGCTCAGCCGAGAGCGCCAACGCCTCAATGTCGTGGTCTGTGAGGGTCTTTTTCTTGTCTGCCAATGCCTTAAAGCGGGCAAACATTTCGTCCAACTGCTCCTTTGTGACCTCATATCCCAGCTTTGCGAGCCTATCACGCAGGGCGTGCTTGCCGCTGTGCTTGCCCAGTACCATATTGTTTTGGGAGATGCCCACGTCCTCGGGCTTCATAATCTCATAGGTCAGGGCGTTTGCCAGAACGCCGTGCTGGTGGATGCCGCTCTCGTGGGCAAATGCGTTTGCGCCGACGATGGACTTAGAAGGAGCAATGGGCACGCCGGTAATCGTGGAGAGCAGCTTGCTGGACTTATAAATCTGCTGGGTGTTGATGCCGGTTTCCATCTGGAAATACTCGCCGCGGGTCTTAATCGCCATGGCAATCTCCTCAAGGCTTGCGTTGCCCGCACGCTCACCGATGCCGTTGACCGTGCACTCCACCTGGGCAGCTCCCGCCTGGAGGCAGGCCAGGGAATTTGCAACGCCCATGCCCAAATCGTCGTGGCAGTGGGCAGAAATCTCCACCGCATCGATGCCGGAGGTGTTCTTTCGCAGGTAGGAAATCAGTTCAAACATCTCCCAGGGGGTGGAATAGCCCACGGTGTCGGGAATGTTCAGAACCGTTGCCCCAGCTTGAATCGCCGTTTCACAGCACCGGCAGAGGAAGTCCCTATCAGAGCGGGAGGCGTCCTCGGCTGACCACTCCACGTCCTCACAGAGGCTTTTTGCATAAGAAACGTGCTCGGCAATGCTGGCAAGAACCTGCGCGCGGGTCATTTTCAACTTATACTCCATGTGAATGTCACTGGTCGCCAGGAAGATATGGATGCGCGGGTACTTCGCGCCCTTCACGGCGTTCCAGGCGGCGTCGATGTCTCCCCGTGTGCAGCGGGCAAGACTTGCCACCTTGGCATTCTCAACGATTTTCGCAATGGTTTCCACGCTCTTAAAGTCCTCGGGAGAGGCGATTGCAAAGCCGGCCTCGATAATATCAACACCCATTGCGTCCAGCTGGCGCGCCATCTGCAGCTTTTCCGGAAGGTTCATGCTACAGCCGGGGGACTGCTCGCCGTCTCGCAATGTGGTATCAAACACCTTGATTCTTCTCATTTTATTTGCTGCCTCCTCAAACCCTAATTTTTAAATGCAAAAAAACTCCGCCTTCTTTTCCAGAAGACGAAGCTATAATAACTCCGCGGTACCACTTCAGTTGACAGATGTCCTGTCCGCTTTCAACATCTCAAAGGAAATATTGCCTCTTTGGTAACGGTGAGGAAGCCCGTTCACACCTACGACCCGGAGGGGCGTTCGGCTGACTGCTCGAGGGTGAGTGCGCCTTGCCGCTCCCTACCGCTTCACACCAGCCAGCGGCTCTCTGAAAAGGATGCTTCAGACTTTTTCCCTGTCATCGCATTTAGTTTATTGTACTAAAGCCTACATGGTTTTCCCCCATTTGTCAAGAGCGAAATAAAAATAATTTTGCAAAAGCTCCAGCCTTGGGCAGTTATGCAAGTCAGACAGGTTCCCTCCTGCATATTATGTGCAGAAGGCACAAAGCATCTCCTCCAACTGCCAAAGTGAATAGAAAGCCCGGGGAAACTTTGGTCCTTCTTTGGAGAAATAAACAGTTGACAAGGCACAAAACCTTGTGTAACATGAAAACAATCTAATATTTCAAATGCTTTGATGGGAAAAAGTATCCCGACATCCGAGCCTCAGAGAGTTGCCGTTTGGTGAAAGGCAGCGCCGGTTAGCGGAGGAAAATCATCCCGGAGCAGTTTGCGGAAGGACGGCGAGCCCGT
>CAYXNK010000078.1:0-10439 GCA_964466395.1 uncultured Oscillospiraceae bacterium
CGTCTTCGCCGTCGGGGGGTGCAGGGGGACGCGGCGCCAGCGCCCCCCTGCTCGTGGGGTTCCAAGGGGTCAGCGAAATGACCCTTGGTCGCTTTTTCTTTCAGGCTCCACCCGGTTTCTTTTTGACGAAATCAAAAAGAAATGGGGTGGAAAGGCTGCAAGTCTGCTTGCGCTAAATTCAAGAGATAACAAGTATGAAGTCCCATAGGACAAACGAGCCGCCCACTCAATGCAGGCGGCTCAATCTTATTCACACGCAAATATCATTGCCCAGAGCACAATTACGCTCCAATCCGCTCCAAAATCGCCGCAATCTGTGCCCTTGTCGCCTTCTCCCCCGGAGCCAGAAGGTCCCCCGGCAGACCATTCACAAGATTCTTCTCAACCGCCCAAGAAAGCGGCTTTAACGCCCACTCCGAAACCTTTGCCGCGTCGGCAAATCCCGAAAGCCCGCCCGAAGTCTCCGGGCTGTCCGCATTACGGTATAAGAGGGCCGCAAGCTGCTCACGGGTCACAGGCGCCTCCGGGTCAAACTTACCGCCATAGCCCTCGGCGATTCCCTTCTCGGCTGCCCAGGTGATGGCCTTGGCATACCAGCTATCTGCGGGTACGTCTGTAAACTTGAGCGTTGTCGTCGGCTCTGGGGAGCCTGCCAACCGGTACAGAACTGTGACAACCATGCCCCTGGAGGCATCGGCCGCGGGTGCAAAGCTTCTGCCGCCCACGCCGTTCATGATTCCCTTGTCGCTGATTTTGGTCACGGCCTCATAGAACCAGTCGCCCTTTTTCACATCGTCGAACTTCTCGGGATTCACAACGGTCACAGGAATGGAAACCGTCTTGTCCCCCGCCTGGATGCTGATGCTGCCTGTTGCGTCCTTGTCCCCTGCCGTGAAGCTGCCGTTTTCGTCAATGCTGCCGACGCCGCCGGAGACCGACCAGGTAAAGCAAGTGTCCTGAGAAATCAAATTCAGGTGGTTTTTTATCGCAGCAGCCGTAAGTTTTGTTACGCTGCCTGTGGATACGTTAAGTGCGCTGACGGCGGCGTTATTGGCCTCGTTTGACACCGTAATGCTGTCTGGGGTCTGGACAACGTTAATCTGCACCGCTGCGGGAACCAAGCCCTCCCCGCCGGCCGTCAAAGTGCCCTTGCCCTCCTTGCCGGCTGTGAAGCCGCCGTTCGACGTGATGGTGCCCAGCCCCTCCGTGACCCCAAGCGTCACCTCGCTCTCAATCTTTGCGGGGTAGCCGTTTTCATCGGCAGCCTTCAGCGCAAAGCTTGTGGTTGCACCGGAGAGAACGTTTGTGGACAGCGGATACAGCGCAAGCCTTGTGGCCGTTCCGGTGGGCTGCGCCTCTGTAACCAGCATGATGTAGTTAGACACCGAGCGCTGGGTGCCCTCCGAGGGCTTGTTAATCTGAGAGACGGAGTTTTCTCCTATGTAAATCGCGTTCAGACTCGTGGAGCCGCCGCCATCCATGATGGAGGCCTCCACACAGCCCATTTCCACCATTCGCTGCGCCAGTGTGGGAACCGAGACCCCTGCGCTGTGTCCCTTCTGCCTGCCGTCAATGGTGTAAAAGACCAGACTGCCGTCGGCCTTCTTGCCCACGGCGCTGCGGGGTGCCGCCCCTGCGGGGAGGTCTTTCTCCACCACGCCGTTTGTCACAAGCTTATACAGGGAGCCTATCGCATAATCAACCTTTGCCCATTGGGCGGAAGCGGAGATTGTAATCTGTATTTCTGCGCCGGGCGTCAGCGCCTCTGCCGCTGCTCTCAGCGCCTCGGGCGCTTCGACGGAAATGCTCAAAATTGCCTTGCCTGCGGGAATCGTCACAGCGCCGCCCTTTGTCAGTGTCTCCTCCAGCTTTAGATTCAGCGCGGAGTTAATGGCAGGCGCGCCGCTGAGGCTGCAGACCAAGTCCAGCCCATCGCCCTTGTTCTTGGTAGCCGCGGCATAGCGGTCTGTGTAGAGCACTGCCTCTCCTGTGTTTCGGGTTTTATTCACGGCAGCCAAGGAGAAATCCTGTCCGTCGATGCGGGCGCGAATTTCCAGGGCGGGCTTGCCGAATTCAGCGACGCCATCCCTGTCAAAGCCGATGCCCCAATGCCCCGCGTCCGAGGACCAGAGCTCGCCATCCTGCACAACGATGCCCAGGGGCTCATTGTTTGCCACCACATAGTAGTCGCCGTTGATGCCGGCAATCACGTGCTTGCCCTCCCGCTCCAGGAGGTTCGCCATTGAGGTGAAGTTACCGTAATTGGTCAGCTTAGAGCCGGAGACCACAACAGGTCTTACGGCAGAGTCCGGAGAGTATTCAATGTAGTTTTCCGTCTGATAGTCGGAGCCTGTCCAGTAAACACCCTTCGAAAGCTCCATTCCCGCACCTAGATATGTATCATGGCCGTCAATTAAGTCTCCTAAGACAGCGGCCAGTGCGCCTGTTCCAAGAATCATGCAGAGGACGAGCACCAGGGATACCGCCCTCATGGGTCTTTTCCGTTCCATAGCCTTCCTTTCCGCGGGACCTGCAAATAGGCAGGTCAGTCTCTTCTGCCCTTGTTCCGATACATCCTAACAAGTCCTTCGTAGCGCTCCTGCGCTGAGTCGATGATTCCCTCCCAGCTTTTTGGAATGGTGCGTCTGGCCTCCTCCCCGACCCTACGGAGCTTGTCCGGCTCTGTTATGACAAGGCGCATCACCCGCGCCAAGTCCCCTGCGTCATCTCCACAGAGGAAGCCGTTTTGCTCGTCGTGAATCGGTTCTGCCGCGCTGCTGCCCCGAATGACCACCGAGGGTGTGCCAACAGAGGCGGCCTCATAGACCACCAGTCCCGCCGTGTCATATAGCGAGGGAAACACAAATAAGTCGGCGCTCTGGTAAAGCCCCGACAGGATGCCGCCGTCCGAAACGTGGCCTGTGAACACCGCGCTGCCCGCAAGCCCCAGCTCGTCGGCCTTGTCCTTTATCTCCTGGGCATGGGGGCCGTCTCCCGTCAAAACGAGCTTGAAGGTTTCGCCCTCCCGCTTCAGCTGCGCCGCCGCCAAGAGAATGTGTTCTATATTCTTTTTCCAGTCCTGCTGCCCCACAAAGAGAAAAACAGGCTCCGCCCCAAGGCCAAAGCGCTCTTGTGCCCGCTTTTGATCCTCAGGATTTTCCGACAGCTTGGAACAGCCATTTGGCATCACAACAATCTCGCCCTTGTAGCCATAGTTCTGCAGGGTTTCGGCAGCGGCTTCGCTGACCGCCCAGACCTCGTCGCACTTGTCGTAGAAGTCTACCACAAGCCGGGTGCCCACGTCGGCGATGACGTTGATCCCCGTGGCCTCCATGATGTCCTCCCGGTATTTGGAGTGGAAGGTGCCCACCAGGGGCAACCCCCGCCTTTTTGCCAGGACAATGGCAAATTGCCCGGCAGCGACCGGGCTGTGGGCATGGACAATATCCAAGTCGATTTTAGTGATTCGATTGAGAAAATGAGTGTCTGTAAAGGGTAGCCCCAGCTTATACCGTCTGTTGTGCAAACCCAGGCCGTTATAGTCCACCAGCTCAAAGGGATAGCCACCTCTGTAGCCCGTTTCCGTCATGGGCGCGATCACATAGGTCTCGTGTCCCCTCTCCGCCAGGAGATTTGCGTAGTTATATACCACTCTGCCCACACCGTCGATAATGGGCAGGAAAGAATCTGAACACTGTGCAATTCGCATAGTTTGCTCCTCATTGATTTCATACGCTCCGCACTTCTTCCATTTAGACCGTAAAATTTGAAATTTGTTCCATAAAAAAAGCAATCGACAAACGGAGCGACATTCCGTTTGCCGATTACTTATGGGATGAGGAGAAAACGAAAAAGTTCAACTGTCTCTTGCATTTACATCATACCAAGTAGATGTTACAAAAAAAACGGCTAAGTTGTTTCAAAAATATTAAATCAAAAATATTTTTCGACAAATTTTACTTTTTTTCGCTTTTCCATCAAACGGACTGTCAATTTAAATATGTATGGTCGCAGCATTCTCGTATGACACGCTGAATTTCTTTTAAGTCCTCAAAGGTCTCCGGACGGCGCCGGGGGTCGCGGAGCAGGGCAGCGGGATGGTAGATGGCCGTCATCTTCACACCGTTTTTCTCTACCCAGCTTCCGTGCTCCACGGAGATTTTGAAGTCCTCCCGAATCAGAGCCATGGCAGCCACCCGGCCGAGGCAGACGATAATCTTGGGCCTGATTATTCTGGTTTGCTCGCGCAGCCAGCCCATGCAGGCCTCCTTTTCGATGGAGAGGGGGTCGCGGTTGTGGGGTGGGCGGCACTTGACCATGTTGGCGATGTAAATATTGCTTCTATCCAGGTCAATCAGGGAAAGCATATCGTCCAAAAGCTTGCCAGCGCGCCCCACAAAGGGCTGTCCGGTCAAATCCTCCTGCTCCCCCGGCCCCTCGCCGATGAACAGGATTTCTGCCTTTTCATTTCCGCCGCCGAACACCAGGTTTGTCCGGGTTTCCCAGAGCGAACATTTTTTGCACGCTGAACATTCTGACTTTAAGCGCTCCCAATCCATTTTGCCTACCCCTTCTATCAATGATATAGTCCCCAAATATGATAGCACAAGACGGGCCAGATGAAAAGTCATACTTTGCGGAAAATATTTCCCGGGGAATTTTGTATTTCTTCCGGGGAACAAAAAACATAAATCGGGCTTGCTATACCGCCTTCTCTCATATATAATTTGTAGTTATGAGAGCGATACAGATAACGCAACATCGGAGGAATCATTCATGTCAGAACCGATTTACAAGCGCAGATTTGGCGATCGCGGCGATGGGCGCCTGCTGCGAACCTACCCCGCTTACAATAAACTAACCCCCTTTGTCATGAAGCAGCGCAACGATGCGACGAACCTCTTTCGCGACAGCGTTGAGGTCACCGAAATTGACCGTTGGCTTCGAGAAAAACGCGCCGAAGGCTATAAGGGGATGGGAATGCTCCACCTCTTTCTGGCCGCCTATGTGCGTACGGCGGCAAACCGTCCGGCCTTAAACCGTTTTGTTTCCGGCCAGCGTGTCTATGCGAGGCATTATATCGAAATTGTGATGACCGTCAAGCGTAGCCTCACAGATGCCTCAGAGGAAAGCTCAATCAAGGTCAAATTTCTGCCCTCGGACACGATTTTTGACATCTACCGCAAAACAAATGAAGTCATTGATGAATTAAGGGCCAGCGAAAGCGGCAACGACACGGACAAGCTAGCAGACCTGCTGATGCGCTTTCCCCGTGTTATCACAAACCTTCTTGTGTCATTGATTCGGGGTCTGGACTATCTGGGATGGCTGCCCAAGGCCATCATCGACATCAGCCCCTTCCACGGCTCTATGATTATCACAGACCTTGGCTCCATTGGCATCCCCCCTGTTCACCACCATATTTATAATATCGGCAATCTGCCTATCTTTGTTGCCTTCGGCGCAAAGCGCAGAAAGGTAGAGCTGGACGAAACCGGCCATCCTGTGGAGCGAAAGTATATTGACTACACCGTCTCCACCGACGAGCGCATCTGCGACGGCTTTTACATGGCGGATTCGTTTAAATACCTGAAGTATTACCTCAAAAACCCCCACCTTCTCGAAACCCCGCCGGACAAGGTCGCACAGGACATTTTTTAGGGCAACATCGCACAAATGGAATTGCGGAAGCGCCCAGAAAATCAGCCGATCAATTAAAAAGCAGCCCGTATATTGCGGACTGCTTTTTTGTCATTGATAGAGCTCTGTTTTCGCGCTGTAACAGAAATAGGTCCAACCCAGATACCTGTCATAGACTGCGGTATGGGTACCGCCGCCCTGCTTAAAGTTCGCCTGGAACACCACAGAGGGCTCCAGAAGCCTTTCGCCCTTGAGCAGGCGCAGGGCGCACTGAGCAGTGCGTTCCGAGGGCTTGAGGTTTGTGAAGTAGCGGCTGTTTGCGCCATAATACTGGCCGGGCTGTTGGAGAACCTCCTTCACCGTATCGGGGAACTCGGAGCTTGCCACACGGTTCATCACTACCTCTCCGACACACATTTTCCACTCGTCACTGAGCCACTCGGAGCCGGCCTCGGCATAAATAATCTTGGACAGAAGATAAAGATCCTCAAAGCTGAAGTCAATTTCTCCGGTCTCCAGAGCCGTAATCTTTTCCGATCTGGCATTTCGCGCGGCGACGCCGGCCTCATAGTCCCCGGCGAGCGCTGCGGTTATCATTAAGCTTGAATAGTCAACGTCCTCCTCAAATGCTGCCTTTGCCTGACCCGTCAGGAAAATGGTCAAAGCAAGCGCTGGCAATACCAACAAGAGTTTTTTCATAAAGACCTCCTAAACTCATTCGCTATCCTCTTATGCGGCTTTTTACTGCTTCACTTTTGGCAGGCTCTGTATCCGCAATTATAGCCGCAGGGGAAATCAGAAAGCTGTCGGTTTGCGCTGTCTTTGTATCCAGATTTGTAACAAATCTTCATTTTGCTTTCCTATCCCACGCACGGGGTTGATAGCGCTGTTTTTGGATGAATTACCCCCACTTTCGTGCTAATTTTGGGGTAATTTTTTTGAGCACGTCGATTATGTTAACAGAGGGGCTGCAAAAAAGCAACAATTGTTAAATTGTTAACGTAATTTTTAGTAGTTTTATCAGATAATTTTGTTACTATTTTGTATCCATTTGTAAATTTCATGCTAATTTTGCGAATAAATTTTTAACCATCTTCTTTGTCTATCGCTGCAATTTTCCCATTCTTCCCCCTTTAAACACAAAAAAAACACACCGCAGCCCCTCCGCCGGCCATGGTCGGCTTCGAGAGCTGCGGTGCAAAAAATGGTTGTTTTATCTATATTATATATAGTATCCTGATCTACGTCACGGGATGCGTCAAAATCCAAAGCGGCACCCGAAGTGGGCTGCCCCTTTCACATCTCCTTGGAGCAGAAAGGCGTCTCCCTCCTGCCGCCCGGAGAGGCACAGGGTTTGCCCCGCTCCTGTTTCAGCAAAGAAGCTGATGCTATAGTCTCTAATCTCCCGGCATTGAAGCGCCTCAGGCAAAAAGTCCATGGCGATGCGAGAATAGACCGCGTTGTTCACATGGCCGTTTGCATCCAGGTCGGAGAAATAGACCGGCCGCTGTCCCAAAACAGGCAGCGCATCCAGTTTTTTCAGCCGAAGGGGTTCGGCACAGTCGGCCTGTCTTGGATTTCTGTACGCCTCGTCATGCTCCAGAAGGGCGGGACGCAAAATGTCTCGGCTGGCAATGTCCACAAGAAACCACTGGCTTGAACCCGCAATCAGAAGCTCTCCGTCTTTTCCCAGCAGCTCATAGTCCCGGTAAAAATACGGACCCTTGTCGCCCCTTTCCCAGCTTCGGACAAGAACCTTCTCCGCGTGCACCGGCCATCTGTGGCAGTTTAGTCGCACCCGGGAAATCAAAAATGCCCAGCCTCTTTCGGCAAGTCGCTCATAGCCCAGCCCCCTCCGCTCATATTCCTCTCCCGCAAGCTCAGAAAAAAGCTTCATCACGGCATAGAGCCCCGCTCGCTTTCGGCAGTCACAGTCCCCAAACCGAAATACATAGTTTCTGTGAATCTCCGTGCCCTCATACCACACGTCCTGCATCAATCTGACCTCCTGTCCGCCATTTATTCCCTATTTGTGTAAAACATTAAAAATATTATAGCTCTTTCTCCAAAAAAGCTCAAGTCCTTTGACTTTTTTGCCTAATTGTGAGAATATTATGAAATTTTCTTTGTTTTTTTTATGAATGGGTGTATAATGTTTGTTGGTAAAATTCATGGAAGGAGCATTCTATGCTTACAGGTATTATAGACTCACTGAAGAAATCCCGCAAAAAAATCGTCTTTACAGAGGGCGAGGATCCCCGCATTCTCGAAGCCTCGCAGCGGCTGGTTACCGATGGAATCATGGACGTTCTGCTCTGCGGAGATCCCGAGAAAATTAAAGCCGCCGCGGCTGCCGGCGGTTTTAACTTGACCGGTATCGAACTGGTAGACCCCGCCACTTGCTCCGAGATGGACAAGATGGTGGACGAAATGGTCGCCCTGCGCAAGGGCAAGATGTCCCCTGAGGAGTGCCGTGCCGCCCTCTCTAAGAGCAATTACTTCGGCACCATGCTCGTCAAGATGGGCAAGGCAGACGGCCTTCTGGGTGGTGCTACATACTCCACAGCAGAAACCGTTCGCCCCGCCCTGCAGATTATCAAGACAAAGCCCGGCAGCAAGGTCGTCTCCTCCTGCTTCATCATGTACCGTGAGACGGAAAGCGGCCGTGAGAAGTACGCCATGGGCGACTGCGCCATCAACATCACCCCCGACGCCGACGCTCTGGCCGACATTGCCATCAGCACCGCCGAAACCGCAAGGCTCTTTGACATTGAGCCCAAGGTCGCCATGCTCTCCTTTTCCACCAAGGGCTCGGGCAAGGGCGAGGCTGTTGACCTGGTTCGCAACGCCACAGAGAAGGTTCTTGCCACAAACCCCGACTTTGAGATTGATGGCGAACTTCAGTTCGACGCCGCCTTCTCCCCCACCGTTGCCGCCACAAAGGCAAAGGGCTCCAAGGTTGCAGGTCATGCCAACACCTTTATCTTCCCCGACATCAACTCCGGCAACATCGGCTACAAAATCGCCCAGCGTCTCGGTGGCTTTGAGGCCTATGGCCCTATTCTCCAGGGTCTTGCCGCGCCGATTAACGACCTCTCCCGGGGCTGCAACGCCGACGAGGTCTATGCTATGGCAATCATCACCCTTGGCGCAGCTTCCGTGTAAATTTTAATAGAAATTCTTGACTTTTTCTATTATTTATGTATAATAGGATAGTCTGTCTAAGGGCAGGCTATCCTTGCCCCTTTTTAAGGGGGCCATTAGTCCAGAAGGAGGTGCACAAATGGCAAAGACGTCTGAAAAATACGAACTGATGTATGTAATCAACCCCACCCTGAATGAGGAAGATACCACCGCAGTCGTAGAAAAGTTCAAGGCTCTTGTCGAGCAGCACGGTACTCTTGACGAGATGGAGCTCATGGGAAAGCGCAGGCTGGCCTATGAGATCAACTATCTCAACGAGGGTTACTATGTTCTCGTCAGGTTTACTTCCGCTCCCGACTTCCCCGCGGAGCTTGATCGTATCCTTGGTATCACCGACAGTGTAATCCGCAGCCTCATTACCGTTCGTCAGGGTTAGGAGGCAAGCAATGCTGAACCACATCACCTTAATGGGTCGTTTGACCCGTGACCCGGAGCTGCGTTACACATCCTCGGGAACCCCCGTCGCATCCTTTAGCCTTGCTGTTGACCGTGACTTCGCCCAGAAGGGCGAGGAAAAGCAGACAGACTTCATCGACATTGTCGCCTGGCGGCAGACCGGTGAGTTTGTCTCCAAGTATTTCACCAAAGGCAGCATGGCGGTTGTGTCCGGCCGTTTGCAAATTCGTGATTGGCAGGACAAGGACGGCAACCGGCGCCGAAGCGCCGAGGTCGTTGCCGACAACATCTATTTCGGAGAAAGCAAGCGCTCCCGCAATGACGGCGAGGGCGGTCAATACGGCGGCGGCCAGTATGGCGGTGGCAACCAACATGGTTCCCAGCCCTCTTCCGGCGGCTCCTATGACAGAGAGTTTAGCAATAAGCCCTCCACCTTCTCTGAGCTGGATAGCGGTGACGGTGAACTGCCCTTCTAGGGTGGGCAATTAAAAAACCAAAGATAGGAGGAACACCTTGATGAACGAAAGAGATAGAGGCAATAAAAATCGCAGACGTAGAAAAGTATGCCAGTTCTGCGTGGACAAGAGCGAATATATTGATTATAAGGACACAGCGAAGCTTCGCCGTCTCCTCTCCGAGCGTGGCAAAATTCTGCCCCGCCGCACCACCGGCACCTGCGCTGCACACCAGCGCGAGCTGACCGAGTCCATTAAAAGAGCTCGCCAGGTGGCACTTTTGCCCTACGTAATGGATTAAGTTTATTTTATAAACATTAAAAGGACAGGCTTTTTGCCTGTCCTTTTTGCTTGTCAAAGTGATATTTGTCTTTTCTTCTGCGGAGGTGGCTGGTTGCACGGGCGCTGCCCGTGCAATTCAAAACACTATTTCTCTTTTTGGAATTCCAAAGAGAAAAAGACGCTTTCGATAAAACGCTCGCGTGGGCTCGCTCCGTCCTCTGACCCGCTGTCGCGGGAAAGCTCCGTCTGCTTACGCTGTAACGCAGACTACTCGCTGCGACGAGTTAGAAGATTGGACGGGGGACGAAGACAACTCGGGACGCGCAAAGCGCCGTCCCCGCGTCCCCGTCTTTACGTCTCTAACCCCCGTCCCGCGTCTTCGCCGTCGGGGGGTGCAGGGGGACGCGGCGCCAGCGCCCCCCTGCTCGTGGGGTTCCAAGGGGTCAGCGAAATGACCCTTGG